>NZ_JBPNXF010000012.1:0-195806 GCF_051207495.1 Klebsiella sp. K-3
AATAACGAGCACACCGCGAAAGTAGACGGCACCAGCGACGAGCGGCTGGATTCGCTGAACATCGGCGGTATGTTTGAGGCCTGGTTCTAAAAATTGATGGATTTAACAAAAAATCAGGCTGGCCTATGCCAGCCTGTTCATTAATTCTTTTATCTTATACGGACTAGATGGCCGTTCTTTTTCTGACTCCAATTCAACCAATCCGTTTCCATCGAATAATTTTATAACTCTGCGTTTTAATAATTTCCTTAATTATATATTTTCTGCGATGTTTATTGATTTAAAGATTGTGATGACTTAATGCATTGATCATGATTATTTCTCAATGGGAATATTGATCTGTGCCAATAAAAACAATGAGTTTATATAAAAAACTGCCTTTCACTATTGTTTTGGGTTTTTATGTTGTCTTTATTTTATTCGTCAACATTCTTTTGTGAAGTGTCGCTACTTTATAGCGTCTGGTGCTGTGAGTGTTTGTGTTAAATTACTGGTAATCTTATTTGCGCTGGATTTTAGAATGACGCGCTTGTTATATTGTGCGGGTTTTTTCAAACATGACTTTTGACCAAATGAGATTTCCTCCACATTCATTCCTTAAGGAAAAGGGAGCGTTATGGCTGATTCATTCCAGAATGAGGTGCCAAAGGCACGTATCAATTTAAAATTGGCGTTACATACCGGAGGGGCGCAGAAGAAAGTTGAGCTGCCGCTTAAACTCCTGACCGTTGGCGATTTCAGCAATGGCAAAGAACATCGGCCACTAGCTGAGCGCCAGAAGCTAGATATCAACAAAAATAATTTTAACAATGTACTTTCGGAATTAAACCCGGAGGTCAACCTCACTGTTGCAAATACGCTATCGGGAGACGGTTCAGAGGAAGGCATTAAACTGAGCTTTTCCAATATAAAAGATTTTGAACCAGAGCAGGTGGCCCGGCAAATACCTCAACTCCGTGCCATGCTGGCGATGCGTAATTTATTGCGTGATCTCAAATCAAACCTACTTGATAACGTAACTTTCAGAAAAGAGCTTGAGCGAATTCTTAAAGATCCGGCACTGTCCGACGAATTGCGCGCTGAAATGAATGCGCTTGCCGAGAAATAATCTGGATCGTCTCTTTTAATGGATTAACCGGGAATATGCTGATGTCTGTAAATACTGAAACAAGCCTCGTTCAGGGGCAGACGACCGTACTGAACAAAGAGGGGGTATATGCTTCCCTGTTTGAAAAAATTAATCTGAGCCCAGCATCAAGCCTGGGAGATATTAATGCCTTTTTAGATGATACCGTGCTGTCAGATGCGACGGCAGGCGAACGCCTGACGGCTGCGATGCAGGTCTTTATGGACTGCATCCGCCAATCTGGCAAACAGGTGGAAAAGCTCGACAAAACGCTGATAGACCACCATATCGCCGAACTGGATTATCAAATTAGCCGTCAGCTTGATGTCGTCATGCATCATCAGGAATTCCAGAAAGTGGAATCTCTGTGGCGGGGATTAAAACAGCTGGTGGACAACACTGATTATCGTCAGAACGTAAAAACCGAAATTCTGGATGTTTCAAAGGATGATCTCCGCCAGGACTTCGAAGACGCGCCTGAGCTGATTCAGAGTGGTCTGTACTGGCATACCTACACGGCGGAATATGACACCCCGGGCGGCGAGCCAATCGGTTCGGTCATCTCGGCATATGAGTTTGATGCCAGCCCGCAGGATATGACGCTGCTGCGCAATATTTCTAAAGTCTCCGCGGCTGCCCATATGCCGTTTATCGGCGCAGTTGGGCCTGCGTTCTTTATGAAAGATACCATGGAAGAAGTAGCGGCGATTAAAGATATCGGCAACTACTTCGATCGTGCCGAATATATAAAGTGGAAATCGTTCCGCGAAACTGATGATGCCCGCTATATCGGGCTGGTGATGCCGCGCGTATTGGGTCGACTACCATATGGTCCGGATACCGTACCGGTACGCAGTTTTAACTACGTAGAACAGGTTAAAGGTCCGGATCACGAAAAATACCTTTGGACCAGCGCATCATTCGCCTTTGCCTCCAATATGGTCCGCAGCTTCATCCAGAACGGATGGTGCGTACAAATCCGTGGCCCGCAGGCGGGCGGCGCGGTGAAAGATCTGCCTATTCACCTCTACGACCTCGGCACGGGCAACCAGGTGAAAATCCCCTCTGAGGTGATGATCCCGGAAACTCGCGAATTCGAATTCGCTAATTTGGGCTTCATTCCGCTGTCTTATTACAAGAACCGCGACTACGCCTGTTTCTTCTCGGCTAACTCTACTCAAAAACCAGCGCTGTATGACACCGCTGATGCGACCGCCAACAGCCGTATCAACGCGCGCCTGCCGTATATTTTCTTGCTGTCTCGCATCGCGCATTACCTGAAGCTGATTCAACGTGAAAACATCGGTACCACTAAGGACCGACGCCTGCTTGAGCTCGAGCTCAACACCTGGATTCGTGGCCTGGTGACTGAGATGACCGATCCGGGCGATGAACTGCAGGCTTCTCACCCGCTGCGAGACGCGAAAGTGGTAGTGGAAGATATTGAGGATAATCCTGGTTTCTTCCGCGTGAAGCTGTATGCGGTACCGCACTTCCAGGTTGAAGGTATGGACGTCAATTTGTCGCTGGTTAGCCAGATGCCGAAGGCAAAAGCGTAACGTACAGGAGGTGTGATGAAGATTTACCGTCCGTTATGGAGTGATGGCGCCTTTCTGACGCCGCAACAGTTCCAGCAGCAGTCTCGTTGGGAAGCTCATGTTGCGGATACGGTCTCAAAGATGGCGCTAGGTTTTCCCTGGGGGGTACTGGCGGCTGAGTTTGATGAAGGTGCGCTGGCGTTATCCCGACTCAATGCCACTCGTCTGGTGGTTCGTTTTACGGACGGTACGCTGATTGACACCGATCTGGCCGATACCTTGCCGCCGGTCTGCGATCTCTCGGGTCTGCAACAGGAAAGCGTTGATGTTTTACTGTGCTTACCGCTGCTCAGTGCCAGCGGCGGTAATCTCGACGACGGACAAGAGAGCGTTCGTCCGTATCGTTGGCGATCCGAGAGGGTAATCGTACAGGAACTTGCGGGCCACGAACGTAGCGAACTGGCGGTATTGCGGCATGGGCTAACGCTACGTGTTTCCACTCAGGAAAACGACGCATGGTTGACATGCCCGGTCGCGAGGCTCATCCGCAATGCGCAGGGAGTATGGACTCTCGATCGGCGATTTATTCCGCCGATGCTGGCGCTATCCGCTTGCCCAACCTTGGTCGGCGAACTTGGCGATTTACTGCATCGCCTGCAGATACGGCGTGGGCGCCTGATGGCTATGCGCCGGGAAAGTAACGAACGGATGGCTGATTTTGCGGTAGCGGACGTCGCTTTGTTCTGGTTGCTTAACGCGCTGAATAGCATGGCGCCGGTGCTGACCGAATTACACCAAACGCCCTCGCGTCATCCGGAGTTGTTATACCGTGAACTAGTAAGGCTTGCGGGGAGTTTGCTGACATTTTCCCTCGAACACCACGTGGAGGATATTCCCCTTTACCAGCACCAATCTCCGGAGCTAGTTTTCCCGCCTTTGTTTGCGCTACTGGATAGCTTACTTGAGGCCAGCCTGCCGTCCCGTGTCATCGCCATCGCGCTGGAGCAGGGCGCGGACAGGGAGATTTGGCGTGGGAAATTACACGATCCGCGGCTGCGCGAAGGCGCGGACTTCTATCTGTCCGTACGCTCTTCGATGCCTAATTACCAGTTGCAGAATCGTTTTCCGCAGCTGTGTAAGGCTGGTAGCCATGACGATGTGTCAGAAGTCGTGAATGTTGCTCTCAGCGGCATAGTCATAAAACCGTTGAGTCATGTGCCTGCTGCAATTCCCTTACGGCTGGAAAACCAATACTTTGCGTTGGATCTGTCGACAGATGCGGCTCGCACCATGCTGGAAGCTGGAAACTGTACGTTTTATACCCCGGAGTCTCTCGGTGAAGTGAAACTTGAACTGTTTGCGGTGCTGCGCTCATGAAAACGCCTGATATCGATATGATCAATAGAGTCTTTTATCCAGGCTGGTTGATGGTTAGCCAGTTACGTAACGGTCAGCAGATTAAAGACGGCGATGCGCTGTATCGCCGCGCCTGTCGGTGGATATCTGAGGCTCGCGAGTCTCTGACGAAGGCCGGGGTCAGCACGACAAACAGCGAACGGATGCTCTATGCCTACTGCGCACTGCTTGATGAAAGCGTGTTGAACCGCGACCTACAGGATAACGGCTATCGCCGTTGGCGCAAGGACCCTCTGCAGGCGCAATTCTTCGGGACTCTGAATGCCGGAGAAGAATTGTGGGATCGCATTCGTGCGATTTTGCGTGAACCAGCCGCTGATGTCATGGTGCTAACCTGCTTGTTCAGAACGCTACAACTCGGTTTTGTCGGAGCATATCGCGCCGTTGACGACGAACGGCGGGAGGATGTGGTACGGATGCTCAGCCAGCGGGTACCGCCATTCTCACTGACGCAGGAGGCGCCGGTAGTGGTTCGGGCCGCGAGGCTACGCAGCGGTCGCCGCCGCTATTGGCTGGGCTGGGTAGCGGGCATCGTTGTACTGGCTGGGTTATGGTTCACCTTCTCGTCTGTGTTATCGCAAATGGTATTACAGATAGCAGGGCGAGGTTAAGGCATGCGCATTGGATTCCGTGGTCTACTCACGGTCGTTGCCGCCATACTGGCGCTGTGGCTGGTGCTGGGTTTCTGCTCATTTTCCGCCGGTAATCGAGCGGCGCTCTGCGCCGGTATTTTATTGATATGCGGCGCCGAGCTCTGGCGCCAGCATCGTCGACGTCATTTGCTAGCGGGACAGATCTGCGTAGTTGACCTGCCGCCGGAGAATTTCCTGGGGGCGGTGGTGCTGGTTTGCGGCGATAACCTCACTTTATTTCCAGCTAACACGGCTTACCGCGAAACTCAAAAAGCCTGGTATTTACGGGCGGCAAATACGGAACAGCTCCCCCTGCTGGCGCAGCGTCTGTCAGCGGCGCGCCCTGCGTTGGTATCGCAGGTTTCCGTACTACTGGCAATCACCCCGGAATCTCACGACTGCGCTGAGCGCTTTACGCAGTTCTTGCAGGGATGGCGTCGTAGTATTGGGCTGTGTCGGACATGGTTGAATGGCAAACCGCCGGTCTGGTGCGTGTCCTGGGTTTCGCCGCCAAGCCTCGAGAACGCAGACGAGCACCGCTGGTTCACGGTAACGCCTGAACTAGCGGGAATGCAGGTGCGACAGAATGACGATGTGGCGGTACCGATTGCCGAATGGCAGCGGGCAAACGGACATGACGCGTCAGCTCTTGGGCACGTACTCTGGTTAGACAGTATCCTGGCGCTAATGGCGAAGCATATATTTCAACCTTTGTCCGTCCGGCAGGGAGAGCTTCCTCCCCTGGGCTTCTCCGCCGTTGGTATCTGCCTTACGCCGGTAGCGGCATGCGCCGGGAATATGTGGCAACAGCAGCTTGCTGAGGTGACCTCGCTCTCCCCGGCATGCGCTAAAACAAGCGGAATATTACCGCTTCCGGATCTCCTTCTTTCTTATTTACCCCGCAATCACGGGATCGGTCGCCGCATGCAGGACGCGCGCCTGTTTGGGGGGGCATGTTTCCTCTTTCTGGCGCTGGCAATGCTGGCATCTTTTATTAATAACCGGCGGCTGCTGGATAGCATTGGCGACCATCTGGCTGCGTATCAGCAGCTTAGTGGAACACCACCTGCGCCCAAGCTGTTGGCGCAACAGCGTCTGCAGGCCGACAGCCGTTTACTGGACGATTGGCAGCGGCGCGGCGAGCCGCTGCGTTACGGGCTCGGACTCTATCCTGGGGCACGGCTGATACCGCTGCTTGAAACCGCGATTAATAACTGGACGCCGCCGCCGCCGCCCCGGCCAGTAATCAAAAAGATTATACAAGGGCCACAAACTATCCGTCTCAATAGCATGTCGTTGTTTGACATTGGCAAATGGACGCTGAAACCCGGCTCCACCAGGTTGCTGGTGAATTCACTGGTGAATATTAAGGCAAAACCTGGCTGGCTAATCGTAGTTGCCGGACATACCGATAGCGTCGGACATGATGCTGCAAACCGGGCGTTGTCCTTGAAACGTGCGGAATCTGTGCGCAACTGGATGCGTGACACCGGCGATGTGCCGGAGAGCTGTTTTGCGGTGCAGGGTTATGGCGAAAGCCGTCCTGTCGCCAGCAACGACACGCCGCAAGGCCGGGCGCTGAACCGTCGTGTCGAAATCAGTCTGGTACCACAGGCGACCGCCTGTCTGGCGTCAGACAACACACCTGCGCCATCTCAGGATGATGGCGCGTCAAAAAATGAAATGGAGTAATTAACATGGCAATACCAGTCTATCTCTGGCTCAAGGATGATGGCGGCGCGGACATCAAAGGTTCCGTGGATGTGAAAGATCGCGAAGGCAGCATTGAAGTTGTCGCACAGGAACATAACCTGTACATCCCGACCGATAACAACACCGGCAAACTGACCGGCACGCGTATCCATACGCCGTTCCTGTTTACCAAGGAAATCGACTCCTCCAGCCCGTACCTGTACAAGGCGGTCACCACCGGCCAGACCCTGAAATCTGCCGAGTTCAAGTGGTACAAAATCAACGATGCCGGTCAGGAAGTCGAGTACTTCAACACCAAACTGGAAAACGTGAAGGTGGTGAAAGTTAATCCAATGATGCACGACATTAAGAATCCAGCCTACGAGAAGCACAATCATCTGGAGCAGATTGAACTGCGCTACGAAAAAATCACCTGGACCTATAAAGACGGCAACATCATTCATTCCGATTCATGGAATGAACGTACGACTGCCTAATCCCGTAAGCAGACGGTTTCCGTCTGCTTTTCTTTGCTAAGCCTCTGTTATCGCAGGTGCTTAGCAAAGAAAACACAATTTGCCTGCTCGACCTCGTGCGCTTTGGTCTCCTGTATAACGGGAAACAGCGATGGGCGGTAGCGTGTCCGGAATCGATAAAGAGAGAGTCTCATGGAAAATCCAGCCATCCTGTTACGCCGTTTAAATCCTTACTGCGCCCGTGCGTTGGAAGGCGCAGCCTCGCTGTGTCAGGCCCGCGCGCATGCACAAATTCTTCCCGAACACTGGCTGTTGAAACTGTTAGAGCAGGGCGAGGGCGACCTGACGGTGCTGGCGCGGCGTTATGAGTGGGATATGGATGCTATCTGGCAAGACCTGCTCTCTTTTTTGGAAAAACTACCGCGTTCGGTGCATAGTCGGCCGCAACTATCCGGCAGCATTCAGAGTCTGATGCAGGAGGCGTGGCTGAGAGCTTCGCTGGCGGGAGAAACGTCTATTCGCAGCGTTCATCTGCTGATGGCGCTGGTCAATAATCCTGCCCGGGTGCGTTGCGATAGTCTATGGCCGCTATTAACTCTGGGACAAAAGCAGCTTGAGCATCTGCGCCCGCTACTGGATACGCAATCAGATGAACGTCCGGAATTACAATCAGAAGAACTGAATCATGCTGGCGACGTCGAGTTTGTCGGCCGCCCGGCAGAAACCGTTGAAAAAGCCGGCGAGCTGAATCCTGCGCTACAGAACGCGCTGGATAAATTCACTCTTGATGTCACCACCCGTGCTCGTGAGGGCAAGATCGACCCGGTATTTGGCCGCGACAGTGAAATTCGCCAAATGGTAGACATCCTGTCACGCAGGAGAAAAAACAATCCAATACTGGTAGGCGAGCCGGGCGTCGGCAAGACCGCGCTGGTGGAAGGGCTGGCGTTACGTATCGCGGAGGGTAACGTTCCGGACAGCCTGAAGCCAGTTACGGTACGCACGCTGGATCTTGGCTTGTTGCAGGCCGGGGCGGGCGTTAAAGGCGAGTTCGAACAGCGGCTGAAGAATATTATCGCAGCGGTACAGCAGTCGCCCGTACCGGTGCTGCTGTTCATCGATGAAGCCCATACCATTATCGGCGCAGGTAACCAGGCTGGAGGCGCGGATGCCGCCAATCTGCTGAAGCCCGCGCTGGCCCGTGGCGAACTGCGCACTATCGCTGCGACAACCTGGAGTGAATACAAGCAGTACTTCGAGCGCGACGCTGCGCTGGAGCGTCGTTTTCAGATGGTCAAAGTTGATGAACCGGACGACGATACCGCCTGCCTGATGTTGCGCGGGCTGAAATCCCGCTACGCCGAACACCATGGTGTGCATATCACTGATGAAGCGATATGCGCGGCCGTTACGCTCTCCCGCCGTTACCTTACCGGCCGACAGTTACCAGATAAGGCGGTGGATCTGCTGGATACCGCATCCGCCCGTATTCGCATGGGTATCGATACCGTACCGGAACCGCTGACGCGGATGAAGGGGCAAATCACGGCGCTGGAACTGGAAAAACAGGCGCTGTTGGAAGATGCCATACTCGGTAACGATAGCGACAATGGACGGCTGGCGACAATTGAGCAGGAAGAAGTGCGCATCATTTTGCAGCTCGACGAACTGGAAACACAGTACGGCCAGGAATTGAAGCTGACAGAGCAATTGCTGGTTTGCCGGGCCGATCCCTCACGCCGGGGAGAGATCGGCGAATTACAGCGCCAGCTCGCCGATGTACAACGTAATAGCCCGCTGCTGGGACTGGATGTGGATGTACGCACCGTGGCGACGGTAATTGCCGACTGGACGGGGGTTCCGCTCTCTTCATTACTGAAGGACGAGTAGAGCGAACTTTTAAGCCTCGAGTTGAATCTCGGTAAACGGGTTGTGGGGCAGGATAATGCGCTGAGCGCCATCGCCCAGAGACTGCGGGCCGCCAAAACCGGGCTCGCGTCTGAACACGGCCCGCAGGGCGTATTTCTGCTGGTGGGGCCGAGCGGCACCGGCAAAACGGAAACCGCGCTGGCGCTGGCTGATGAGCTTTTCGGTGGTGAGAAATCGCTTATTACCATCAATCTTTCCGAGTACCAGGAACCGCACACCGTTTCTCAGTTGAAGGGCTCCCCTCCGGGATATGTCGGTTACGGGCAGGGCGGTATTCTCACCGAGGCGGTACGTAAGCGGCCGTACAGCGTGGTGCTGCTTGATGAAGTCGAAAAAGCCCACCGAGATGTGATGAATCTATTCTATCAGGTGTTTGACCGCGGCTTTATGCGCGACGGCGAAGGCCGGGAAATCGACTTTCGCAATACGGTGATCCTGATGACTTCAAACCTCGGTAGCGATCTGCTAATGCAAATGCTGGAGGAGGCGCCGCAAGCGACGGGTCCCGAATTGCATGAGCTGTTGCGACCCGTGTTGCGCGATCATTTTCAGCCCGCCTTACTCGCTCGTTTTCAGACGGTGATATATCAGCCGCTCAGCCAGCCAGCAATGCGCAGGATTGTCGGCATGAAGCTCGAGCAGGTCTGTCAGCGTTTGCATCGTCATTACGGTATGACAACTGAGGTAGCTGAAGGCCTCTATGACGCATTGACGGATGCCTGCCTGCTGCCTGATACCGGCGCACGGAACGTAGATAGTCTGCTTAATCAGCAAATCCTTCCGGTCCTGAGTCAGCAACTGTTAAGCCATATAGCGGCAGGTCAAAAACCTCAGCATCTGTTCCTTGGGGTCGATGAAGACGGCGGAGTGGTTATAGAGTTCCGCGAGGCCTGATGGTTATTTTGCCGCGCCAGTGACGGTAATAAACGTTATGGCGCGGGAGATGAGAAAGCAAAACTAAACTTGCAGGGCGTTGAGGCCTTCATGGAGAGAAGAGAATGAGTTTGATGGATGCGCTGATCGGTGAACGTACAATTGCCCTGAATCGCTATCAGTTGGATATACCCTCATGCCCATCGCCGCTTGATGTGGAATCGTTTAGCGGCACAGAAATGTTAAGCCAGCTTTATCATTACAGCATCAGCTTTACCAGCGCGGATAAAGATATTGATGTCGCGCATATGCTGAGCAAACCCGCCTCGCTGACTATGGGAGGCGGTATTCTACGAAGCCTGGCGCAAAGTCGGCGGGTTCACGGCGTTATCACCGCCTTCAGCCGCATCAGTAGCTCTGCCGATCAGGCTGCCTATCAGATCACCCTGGAACCGTACTTATCCCTGCTCGATAAACAATTTCGCAGCCACCGGTTTTTCGTTAACCAGTCGGTGCCGGAAGTGGTCGTGCAGATCCTGCAGGAACATAACCTACACGGCTGGGAGTATGAGTTTAATCTCAAACATAATTATCCAAAACGTGAGCAGATAAACCAATATCAGGAAAGCGATCTGGCATTCATTCAGCGCTTGCTGGCCGAAGTAGGCATATTTTATTACTTCACTTTGCAGCAGGAGGCGCAGAGCGAAGTTGTGCATTTTGCTGATGCGCAGCGCGCGTTGATCTTTGGTAAAACACTTCCGGTTAATAGCCCATCAGGGATGAACGACAGCGGAGAAGAATCGATTTGGGGACTGAGTTCGACGCATAACGTGGTGGAAGCGAGTGTTATCACCCGGGATTATAACCACCGAGACGCGCAGAGCATCCTTCAGTCAGCGCCTGCGGACATGACTCGCGGGGATGGCGAAGGCAACACCTATGGCGAAGTGTATCACTACCAGCCGCGTCATCTGGCGCGCGGAGACAAAATCGAGCCGCAGGTGGAAACCGCCAACTTTTACGCGCGTCTCGACCATGAGCGTTTTCTGGCCAGTCAAACGTTAGTCACTGGCGTTAGCACGGCGCCATGGCTAGCGCCGGCACAAGTCCTGACTCTCATTGATAATCTGCCGCCGGCTTTACCTGCATTATTGCAAGACCCTCTGTTGATCACCGGCGTTGCGCTAAGTGCCAGCCGCAAAGACGCGCTGCAGGTCAGCCTGCAGGCGGTACCATACCGTGAGACAATCTGTTGGCGTCCGCCGCTGCTACCGCGTCCATTGGTGACCGGCACGATGACGGCACGAGTGACCAGCGCTAAAACCGGTGATATCTATGCCTGGCAGGACGCCTGCGGATTGTATCGGGTGAAATTTGATGCCGATCGGGACGGAAAGTCGCCGGGACGGGAAAGTATGCTGGTGCGCCTCGCCAAACCTTACGGTGGTGACGAGTACGGTTTTCATTTCCCACTGATCCAGGGAACGGAAGTGGCAATCGCCTTCCATGAAGGCGACCCGGACCGCCCATATATCGCACATGCCTTACACGATTCCCGCCATGTTGATCTGGTGACGGAAAAGAACAGTACGCGCAACGTGATCCGCACGCCGACCAACAACAAGCTGCGGATGGAGGATAAGCGCGGTGAAGAGCATATCAAACTCAGTACCGAATATGGCGGTAAAACACAGCTGAATCTGGGGCATCAGGTGAATGCCGAGCGCGCGCTACGCGGGGAAGGCTTTGAACTACGTACCGATTCGTGGGGGGCGATACGTGCGGGGAAAGGCCTGTTTATTAGCGCCGATCTGCAACCAAAAGCCGGAGGGTTACAGCTGGATATGCAGGCTGCGAAGGATGCGTTGCAGGCTGCGCTTCAGGACGTGGAGGGAATTCGTGCTGCCGCCGAGAAAGCAAAAGCTGAACTGGCGGATATTGAAAAGCAAAAACAACTACTGACCGAAACATTAGCGGAATTAAAACAACAGGCGCTGTTACTGTCAGCCCCTGCCGGGATTGCGCAGGTTACTCCCGCCACTATGCAGCTGTCATCAGGCGATAATTTAATTGTTACTTCCGGCTCGAATGCGGATATCAGCATTGGCAAGAAATTCCGTCTCGGGGTGAAAGAAACGATTAGTTTATTTGCGCAATTGATGGGAATAAAAATTTATGCCGGTAAAGGTAAAGTCGACATTCAGGCTCAAAATGATGCACTGGATCTTCTGGCCCAAAAAACGCTCACTATTGCCAGCAAAGACGAACAAGTGATTATTTCGGCGGCGACAGAACTGTTGCTGAACTGCGGCGGCGCCTATATTCGCTTGAAAAATGGCGATGTTGAAATCGGCGCTCCAGGCAGTCTTCGCCTGAAATGTACAAACCTGCAAAAAATGGCGGCTGCGTCCTTGCATTCCAGCATAGATCTCCCTGCACCCTGTGCTTCAGCCATGGATACCGCTGGCGGAACTCAAAGTCCAACGGTAACCTTTAATTAAAGAACAATAAATGATGAAAGCGTCAGTAAATTATAATTATGCTGAAGATGTCTTGCACTTGAAGATTAAAAATACCAAGCAGCAACTTCATAATAGCTTTGTCACCAAAAATCAGTTGTGTGTTTTAATGATCGACGCCGCGATCGCCAGATTTCGCCAGCAAGAACATTCGCTATATACGCCTCTACTGGCAAGAGAATATATCAGAGTTCCTGTTGCGCCTCGTTATCTGTCAGCGGAGTTCGAACCACGTTTAATTCCCCTCGATTTATCCATTGCTGATGATGTGCTGTTGCTGGAGATGAGCGCAGAGCTGGCTTGTAATGAAATTCATCCGCAACGTATCACTCAAGGATATGGCCGGTTAATATGTGGCTGGCTTTCTTGTTCGACTTCGCCGGAGGCATTAGCACTTCATTTAGCGAAAAGCGCGCTGCAGGAGCGTGAAGGGCAGGATACGCTGCTACGCTTTTATGATCCTGCCGTCGCGCTGCCGTTATGGTCATTATTAGATAACTGGCAGCAGCAACGTTTATTTGGACCATTAGCAGCCTGGTTTTCTATTGATGGAGATGGTCAATGGGTTCAAAGGAAGGGGGCGGAACAACAGAATATTAGATTATCTTATTCTCTGTCATTGAGTGAAGATAATTGGCGCGATATTCAGTTTATCGGCATTGTAAATCGCATTATGTGCCAATATCGCTATTCATATATTAATGAGTTGAGGTTTTCCGAGCAGCAGGTATTTACCCGGATTATTCCGGCGCTCCGCCGTGCATGGGAATTTCCATTTCATCACCCACAAGATTTGACCCTTTATGGCACGCATGCTTTAACCATATCTCCCGATTTTGATCGCCATATAGATTTATTGCAGGCGCTTCAGAAAGGCCCAATAGAAAGCAATCAAACATATCGTGCAAGGGTGGCAAATTTCAGTGAGCGCCAATGGCAGCGAATAAAGGAAGAGTGCACGCAATATCAATACCAGGGCGAACAATAAGAGGAGTACAAGGATGTCTAATCATCAATGTGATTGTAAGGCGCAGGGGCCGGCATTATTACCGGTACGTTATGCTGTGGTGCCAGACAGTATCGAAGGGGAATTACCACAGTGGGCGCGGCCGGCGACGAGTGATTATCCGCATCACGACGGCTATCATTATGCGTTACGTGCTATGCGTCGGGGATTTATTTATATCTACTACCCGCATATACCTTCATGGGAGGCCTGGTCGGTAAGCGATGATGGCAGCTTATGGAAACAACTTTCCGCTGAAAACGTGCAGCCGAAATCGCAACCTGATTGTATTAAAGGGTCCTACAATCAGGGCGGCAAAGATTTCATAACCCTGCCTGCGCATGTGCTGGAAAATGATATCTGGATAGCGTTCAGCCAGCGTCAATGGAGCAAGACAACGCTGGATAGTTATCAAAACGACAGCGATCGCCGCGAGGCCAGAATGCAATGCCTGAGCCAATCGCACTGGGATAGGCCAACATCAACAGCACCAGTAACGGATGCGACGGAAGACAGTTTATCGGCGGTGCTTGATTATATCTCTATGCGGGGAAATCAATTAAGTCCGGCCCAACTACTTCCTTATGAAGGGGTTGTTGATCAAGTGAGTTATTTTTCCAAATATGAATATCATCTGTGCGATGAAACGCTGCCGCAATGGCGGCGCTGGCGAGCCTCGTTATGGGGAGAGGAGATAAAAGCGGGCTCTGCGATAAAGCCGCAGTGGACCTTATACCCCTGGCGGCCTAATCGCGCGGTAGGAAGTACGCTGCAGCAAATGCAGCAACGAGGGGTCAGCGCTGAGGGTACCCCGGTTAAGCCATTGATGATGGCATTACATGATGCCACGGGTATAATCCATGAACTCACCGGTTGGGCTAACGGTATTTTGGCGCTACAGCAGAAATTTGCCGACGAGCGGCAAGTAGAGTTATCGACCCTGAATCTTATTAATGGTGTAAGGCAGCTTATTATCAATAGTAATTATCCACGGTTAACCGAACGCCTTGAAAAAACGCAGCTGGGTCAAGCCGCAATGGATGAGACATATCGACGGTATCTTGAGGATAAAAAAAAGGATGGTACTGATGTACGCGATATTCGTAGTCGTGAGGATTTTGAAACCTGGAATACGCGTGGTTATATAGACTCCATGGCATTCAGTATCGCCGCTGACGAACTTGAGAAATACGACTGGATGTTGAATCCAACGCGGTTGGGTTCGTTTAATGAAACCGTCGATTTACTGACTACGCGGGTGAGTAACCTGTTGACCTGGTTAATTGAGTTCCGTATTGAGTGGTTACAGACTCCCATTTTTATTGCCGAGACGCAGGATTTCTATTCAAACGATCCGGTAGACAATCTTAGCTACCGTGAAATAGTCGCTTTCGCAATCTCGGGTATTGATATCAATCCCAACGGCCAACTACTACTGGATCGCTGGATAGCCGAATATAGTACCAGGAGTGCGAATAATTTAGTCTGGCGAACGCACTTTTATAATAATCCCGAAATTATGGCCGAAGCGGAGGCATTACTTACCCTTGCCAGGCAGGCAAAAACTAATGCGGTATTGCCGGAACAGGTGCTTGAATTCTTTGACGCTAATAGTGTTAAGCTGATTAAGATTTTTAAAGGCTTTGAAAAAGCCACGGATGCCCTGAAAAGTAATTTAGCTAAGAATTCCGTACTATCGCAAAAAGTGCTTTACAGTATGGACCAATATATGGCGACCGTCGGCGCACGAATTTTTTCGGCTACGGGAATCGGCCGCATACTGGATAATATTCGCGGCGTTATTATCCATGCGATATTTTCTCTTTCTGCAGGAAAATCCGTAGCGCAAACCAAAGCCTTTGCCAGCCGGTATTTCGGCTGGATGTATGAGCGCCATACCTATATTTCCGGCAGCGTTTTTTATAATCCGGATAAACCACTCGCGAAGGCTAATGTTAATTTGGCCAAAGGTCGTTTTGACAAACTGAATGAAACTTTTGCCGAATATGGCCAGGAACAGGAAGGCGCAGCGGTATTCAAGACGACCAGTATCAGAATCCTGGTAACTTTCTTGAATATTTATGAACTTGGCAATCTGTATCGTCACAGCAAGGGCGATGCCGCCAGCCAGGCGAAAATCGCCAGCTCCGCCCTTGTGACGACCAGCGGAATCATCGATGTAGCTATGCCTGCAATGGAAAAGGCCTGGCAGGGGAAAAATGGTTTGCAGTATCTGAAAATGTCGGGCGCCGGTTGCACGATGATTGCGTCGGCCATTTTGCTTGGCCTGGATGTAGCTAAGGTGTATCAAGAATATAATACAGAACAACGAGAATTATTCCTTGGTCTTTATAGTGTAAAAGTCCTGAGCGATCTCGCAGCGATATTTAAAGCGAATGGTAAGCTGCTGGAAGCGCTGATTGCCCGCTTTGGCTGGGAAACCGCCGTTGCTTCGCGCGGAACATGGCTGGGAAGACTGGTAAAGCCGGCACTCAGTCCACTAATAGCTATCGAATGGGTAGGATTACTTTCCTCCTGGCAAGTGTCGCTGCTGATCATGCTCGTTGATTATGTCGCGACGCAATACTATTCTCGCGATGAGCTGCAAAAGTGGTTTGAACAAGGCATCTTTGGCAATGCATGTGAAAAAAATACCGATGATTTTACTGCAGAGGACATCAGTACTGAAATAGCTCGCTGCCAGCAGTCATTAGAATATGCGCTAAATAAAATGGCGGAGCCGCAAGAAGAGATTAAACAAGATGTAATAATTCAGGAGTCATCTTATCCACTTTATAAAGATCCGCTAGTTTCTAAACTAGAGGAAAAAACCAAACAGGATGAATGGAAAAAGAGATCACCATACCCTGTTTATAAGGGTTAAGTTGTTTCTGTACTGGCAACAGGTATTGATTGATGGATTGATGAAGTAACAGGGCGTATAAACCTGAACTATTCAACCATCTATCTCTCTTCAGCTTATTGTGGCGACCTTACGCAGTAATTGAGTAATATTAACGGAAACTGTTTGTAAAGGATTATTGAAAGCTTATGTTAACAGGTGTTGTGAGGTTAAATGATCGGCTAAATAGTGGTGGGCGTGTCATTTCGGCATCGTCAACAACGATCGTTGACGGACAACCAGTTGCTTTGTTGGGTGATAAAGTAATATGTCCGCTAGATGGCCATGGTGAGAATTATATTATTGAGGGTTGTCTTCAGTGGATATCCGATAACAAACCCGTTGCCGTTGATCGCTGTGCATGCCTGTGCGGTTGTTATGTTATCTCTAGTCTTTCCGATACGGGAATAGGATAATATAATGGCCTGGAATATACCGGAGAAACAAAAATTAATTGATGTGTCACCAGTCGCATGGGGAAAAATGACACTATTCTTCATTGTCTCTCTAATTTCG
This sequence comes from Klebsiella sp. K-3, assembly GCF_051207495.1. Classification (NCBI taxonomy): domain Bacteria; kingdom Pseudomonadati; phylum Pseudomonadota; class Gammaproteobacteria; order Enterobacterales; family Enterobacteriaceae; genus Klebsiella; species Klebsiella sp. K-3. The sequence continues at coordinate 16,629 of NZ_JBPNXF010000012.1, forward strand.
ATCGCGGTTGCATGTGTCTCATGGTATTATTTTACGCATGATGCGAATTCTGTCCTGTATGCGCTTATATTATGTGCAAGCAGTCTGGCGATACTTTTGCTGTTCGCCGGATGGCGTTCATTTCAGCTTGGTATTTGTCTTGAAAAAAATGCAGTAATTAAGGCAGAGAATGCTGCATTGGACAAGATTTACTCTGCGTGGGCGTCGGAATATATCAGTATTGTAGATTATCACTTCATGTTCCCGGAGCAGGTGCAAGTTGAGAACCTGAAACAAGGCGGTGAGATACACATTATCGGGCAACAACCGGTGATGTTTCCTGTTAACGTTGATTATAATACATTATTTTACGAACTGCTTTCACCACTACGTTCTGTTTTAATTACATTAGCAAAAAAGAATAAATTGAAAATTGTCTTCCCTATGGGGATGCCTCTTGATACTGCCGCATGGCAATCCTTCACGCTGGCATGGCGAAAATTAGGGATGCAGGAGGAGAGCATTCAAACACCTGCGTGGATGATGACTCATTATGCTGAGCAAATTGATGAATGGCTTAATTATACCGATAATAACTTTCGCTTAATTATCACTTTTGACCCCCTGGTTTCGCTTGTCGGTAATGGGGCAAATAGTGCCAGCGATGGTGTTTGCGCGTGGCTTTGCGCGCCTCCTGCAACAGATAAGAATGAACAGCTAAAGGAAAAAATCAGAATTTATCGTGCGATGGCGACAAATTCCGCTGAGTTAACTCAAGACCTGGCAGATGTTCTCAACTTTCAATCGTGTACGGGTATTATCGAAAAAATAAGGATTGGTAAACTTAAGAATCAAGCAGCATTAGGTCAAGCTATTAAAATTCTCAATGCTAAAAATGGTGAAGAAAAAGTCAGACATCATTTCACGGAATTTATACTGGGTAGGCAGGGAAGAAATAATATGTGGGCAGCGTTATCTCTATCACTGGCATCATCAGGTGATAACGGTTCTGTAAATCTTATTGTGTCAGAGGATGAGGCTGGGATCGTGCTATCTAAAATAAAGATCCTGGGGAAGCGCGATGCAAAAATATAGTTTACTAAGATTACTGGGTGTTGCCATATTGGTCGGCGTGATTGGCATTTTGGCTGCAATAGCAATACATTTATGGGGAGATGATTTTGGACTGACAGGTAAGGCGGGGAAAGTATCTTGCTGGTTTGCTTTTATGTTTGTTTTTTTATGCGCATTTAAACTCCTTAGATTAAATTCCTATTTTTCAGTATTCAAACGCTACGCTTATGCAACCAAAGCAAATCCATCGACATCATACCTGGCGAAACGCTTTTCAGCGCTACATACCTACCGCACGCCTGAAAATGATGAAACCAATGGCGAAGAAAATAGGTATTACGCTGAATTAAACGACTACCTGAAACAGCAGTATAGTTATTTCTGGCCGTCGAAAGTTCGTATCCTGATGGTGACGGGTAAAAGCGCTGATGTGGAGCAAGCTATTCCTGGCCTGATCGATCAATACTGGCTTGAGGCGAATGGAACCGTTTTGCTGTGGGACGCTGAGTTGACAAAACAGGGCGATCGCACCAAGCGTAATGCGGTTTGTAAGCTTCGCCGCCAACCCGATGGCGTCATATGGATAACATCGGCCTTCGACCAGCTGACCGTGCTGAGTGGGGATGCAATAACTCCGGCTTTATCCACTATGGATATAGATAGCATCGCCCATACCCTGAATGCCCGTTATGTTCAGCAGCGCAGGCGTCTACCGCTATACGTCTGGTCCCTACACCCGCGAGCTGGGGAACGACGAGGACAAATAACACAATCAATAGGTTGCCTGTTGCCTGCCAACTGCACGCCAGAGCAATTCCGTCAGTTGGTGGATAATCTGGCCGGGCAGCTGATCGCTCGTGGAATACACTCAGTAAGTGACAGCCATGAAGACGCATTTTTATTGCGCCTTGCCGATCAATTGACCCGGTTTCCTGAATCTATTGTTGGTCCCTTATCCGCATTCTTGTCACCCGCGCGGCCTTTGCCGTTGGCCGGTATCATGTTCGGATCTCAGGTCCAGGAGCTCTCCCATGGCGCGGATCATTACTGGCGGAAGGATAACCGCTGGGATGTTCTGCTTGAGTCGCTTGCGACGTTACCCGCGGGACTGAAGGCCCATAAAACGGGTTATTCTCTAGCAAAAATCATGACCGTTATCAGCGCGGTGCTGATGTTGTTGTGGGGAGGCGCTATGTTCGTCTCTTTTGCGGCCAACCGCCATTTGCTGGTCACAGCGCAGGAGCAGGTGCAACGAGCCGCAGCGCAAAAACCGCCACTTGCCGAACGCCTGCATGCGCTGGCCGCCGTGCAGAAAACGCTGGCTCAACTGACATACCGCAAAGCGCACGGGGCGCCTTGGTACGCGCGCGCCGGATTAAGCCAGAATGATGATTTGCTGGCGGCGCTCTACCCACGCTACGGCGTCATGGCGCTACCGCTGGTTCGTGATGCGGCGGCGGAACATCTTCAGCAGCAGTTACAGGCTTTCGTGCAATTGCCGCCGGAAAGTCCGCTACGTGAACGGCTGGCTAAAACCGCCTATAACCAATTGAAGCTCTATCTCATGCTCGCCCGCCCGGAAAAAATGGATGCAGGCTGGTTTGCTCGCGAGTTGATGCGCAACTGGCCGCAGCGGGATGGCGTGACGGACGGCTTCTGGCAGGGCCGCGGAACGTCTCTACTGAGATTTTACGCAGCCAGCCTGGCGTTACATCCGCAGTGGCGGTTGCCGGCCGATCCCACGCTGGTCAGCCAGGCCCGTACACTGTTAATTCGCCAGTTAGGTAAACGTAATAGCGAATCCACCCTCTATCAGCAAATGTTGGCGCAGGTGGCGAACCAGTATGCTGATATGCATCTGGCGGATATGACCGGTGACACCGACGCCTCACGCCTGTATACCACCGATGCGGTAGTCCCGGGTATGTTCACCCGCAACGCCTGGGAGCATGCCGTGCAGCCGGCTATTGAAAAAGTGGTTAACGCGCGCCGCGATGAAATCGACTGGGTGCTCAGCGATAACCAGCTTCCGGTAGCGCAGGCGGCGACGCCGGAAGCGCTTCGCGAACGCCTGGCGGAACGCTATTTTGCCGATTTCAGCGGCGCCTGGCTGAACTTTCTCAATAGTCTACGTTGGCAGCGCGCCGCCACGCTGTCGGATGCCATCGATCAGCTGACTCTGATGGCGGATGTGCGTCAGTCGCCGCTGATTGCGTTGATGAATACCTTGAATGTACAGGGACGAACCGGACAGCGCGGCGAGGCGATAACCGATTCGCTGGTCAAATCAGCGAAAAATTTGTTTAACCGAGAAGATCAGCCGCTTATCGATCAGCAAGGCGGCCTGCGGGGGCCACTGGATGCGACTTTCGGCCCGGTGCTCGTCCTGATGGATAATCGCGATGGCAGCATGTCGGGTAGTCGTTTGAATCTACAAACGTTTCTGACCCGCGTGACACAGGTTCGTTTGCGTCTGCAGCAGGTGACTAATGCGGCCGATCCGCAGGCGATGACGCTGGCGCTGGCGCAGACGGTTTTTGAAGGTCGCGCGGTGGATCTTACCGACACCCGAGACTACGGTAGCCTGGTGGCGGCAGGGCTAGGGCAGGAGTGGCGTGGCTTCGGCCAAACGGTGTTTGTCCGCCCGATGGAGCAAGCCTGGCAGCAGGTGCTGACTCCGGCGGCAGAAAGCCTCAATGCCCGCTGGCGTAGCGCGGTGTTCGATGACTGGAACCGGGCATTCGGTGGGCGCTATCCCTTCAAAAATGTGAGCAGCGAGGTCTCTTTACCTCTGCTGGCGAAGTATCTCAATGCAGAGAGTGGCCGCATCAGTCATTTCCTGCAGACCCGGCTTAATGGGGTGCTGCATAAAGAAGGAAGCCGTTGGGTGGCGGACAGCATCAATGCCCAGGGGCTGACATTTAACCCAGCCTTCCTGCGCGCGATGAATACCCTGAGCCATATTGCGGATGTGGCATTTACCAACGGCGAGGCTGGAATGCACTTCGAACTGCGTCCGGGAACCGCGGAAGGCGTGATGCAAACAATGCTGGAGGTCGATCGTCAAAAACTGAATTACATGAACCAGATGCCGACCTGGCGTCGCTTTAGCTGGCCGGCGGACACCGAAGCGCCGGGGGCCAGTTTAAGTTGGATCAGCACCCGGGCGGGAACCCGCCAGTACGCTGACCTGACCGGGGCGTGGGGCTGGATCCGGCTACTGGATAAAGCCGCGGTGAGAGCTTATCCGGGCACAGGCAGTAGCTGGAGCCTGAGCTGGAAAGCGCCGGATGGACTGATGCTGAACTATACGCTCCGTACCGAAGCCGGCGAAGGGCCGCTGGCGCTGTTGGCGCTGCGCAACTTTACCCTGCCAGAGACCATTTTTATGGTCAGCGCAGAAACGACAGACAGTGACCTGGAGAGTGAAAGCCGAGGGGAGGATATTTATTAATGGCATCGGTTCTTACATTGATTAATGCTTGCCAGGCCGTGCCTGAAACGCTGGTTGCCCAAACGCAGCAACGTCTGCTGCTATGGGAAAGCTGGCTGCAGCCAGTCGCAGCCGATTCGCCGACCGGTAACGACCCTGGCTATAACGATGATTTCCAGCTGATGCGCGAAGAGGTGAATAAGCTTTCGGGAGCGGATACCGATCTCATTTGCCAGCTTGCGGAAAAACTGTTAACGACCGTGACTCGTGATATCCGCGTCGCTTCCTACTACGCCTGGGCTCGCCTGCATCGCGATGGCGAAGCCGGCCTGGCCGATGGGCTGGAATTGCTGGCGGGGTTAATGCAGCGTTTTGGCCTTCATCTGCACCCGCAGCGGGAGCGCAGCAGAAAAGCGGCTCTTGACTGGCTGGCCAGCCAGCGAATGCTCGACAGCCTCTCGCTATTCCCCGAAGTGAATAATAGCGTCGCGATGCGCATTACCGGAGCCTTGTTGCTTATCGAGCAGGCAGAGGAGGGGGCCGTCCCCGGCGCGCTGTGCGGCGTCCTCGAAACCCGGTTGATGAAATCCGGCGGCCCGGAGGCCGTAGTACCGCAGAATATCAGCGATACACCGCTAACGGCAGCAGTCAGTAGTGCGCCGCAGACAGGTACGATTACGTCTGGTCAGGAACTTCTGACACAGGCGCGGGTGCTGGCAAAATATCTCAGCGATCGACCGGACGGTTGGCTCTCTGCCTATCACCTGATACGAAGTATCCGCCATGACACGCTGCACCAATTACCCCCTCTGTTGGCGGACGGCAGGACCCGTATCGATCCGCCAAAACCGGATCAGCGGGCGTTGCTGAAGCGCTTGTATCTGCAGCAGAGCTGGCTGGAGCTGCTGGAGCAGGCCAGCGAGATGTTTTCCCGCGCAGCGAATCATCTGTGGCTGGATTTGCAGTGGTATGTTCACCAGGCGTTGCTGAAATCCGGACGTGAGGCGGAAGCCAATATTATTCAACATGACCTACAAGGACTTCTGGCTCGCTTAATTGGCCTGGAGGAGCTGGCGTTCAACGACGGCACGCCGTTTGCCGATGAGGTGACTCAAAACTGGATTCAGCAACTGGTGCTGGATAATGCCGCCTTCCGGGACGATGCCGTGTCTGGCGCTGTAACGGCTTCCGGCGATGACCCTATCCTTCAACTGGAGCCCGAAGCGCTGGCGCTAGCCGACAGCGAGGGAGCCGATGCGGCGCTGTCCTGGTTACAGCATCGTCCAGGAATAACGACTCCGCGAAGCCGTTGGCTGCTGCGATTATTGATGGCGAGGGTTGCCGAACAGACTGGAAAAAATGAACTGGCGCAGCATTTGTTGGCGGATCTGAACGCGCAGGCCGCCACACTTTCTCTGGCGCAATGGGAACCAGAGCTGCTGTTTGAGGTCTGGGCCCGCCATCTTCGACTTTTGCGGGGTAATGCCGGGCGCAGTGAAACGGACAAAAATCGTTTGCAGCCGCTGATGGACCGCTTACTGGCGGAATTGATCGCCATTAATCCCGCCCGAGCGGCGGTACTCTGTGTTTAAAAGCCCGATCGTCATGGATGAATAACGGAAAACCTACGATGGAAGATTTAACCCTACGCTATTTTGACGCTGAAATGCGTTATCTGCGCGAAGCGGCAAAAGAGTTCGCCCAAACGCACCCCGATCGGGCGGCAATGTTGGATCTCGACAAAGCCGGTACGCCGGATCCCTACGTGGAGCGGCTGCTTGAAGGCTTTGCGTTTTCGATGGGCCGCCTGCGTGAAAAGATCGACGATGATCTACCGGAGCTCACCGAAGGGTTGGTCAGTATGCTGTGGCCACATTACCTGCGCACTATTCCGTCATTATCGATAGTGGCTCTCATGCCGGAACTTACGGCGATGAAAATGGCGGAAACGGTACCTGCTGGTCTTGAGATAACGTCCCGCCCGGTGGGGCCGAAAAATACCCTTTGCCGCTACCGTACCACTCGCGATGTGACGCTGAATCCGATAACGGTGGCGAAAATTGCCATGGTCAGCGAGCCGGACGGGCGTTCGCTCCTGAGGATTCGTTTTGCCTGCAGTGGCCAGGCTGACTGGTCCCACGCCGATCTGCGCCGCCTGCCGCTTTATCTCGGAGAAGACGCTGTAACCGGCAGCGCCCTGCATTTGTGGCTTACCAAACGCCAGGCCGCGATGTATCTGCGCCTGCCAACGCAAGCTGAGCGGATAAAGATTAACGGCTATTTCTCACCGGGTGGATTCGGCGAGGAGGACGGCCTGTGGCCGAAGGGAGAGAGTGCTTTTAGCGGTTATCAGCTATTGCTGGAATATTTTTCCTTCCGCGAAAAATTTATGTTTGTCCAGCTGCAGGGTCTGGACAATTACACCTTTCCTGCTGGGATAACTCATTTTGATATCGAGGTGGTGTTCAACCAACTTTGGCAAAGCGATTTACCCATAACCGAAGACTGCCTACGCCTGCACTGCGTACCGGTGATTAACCTGTTCACCCTGGAAGCGGATCCGTTAACTATCAGCGGCCTGGAGAGCGAATACCTGCTGCGGCCGAAACGTTTGCAGGACGGACATACTGAGATTTATTCCGTTGATAGCGTCACCGGCTCAGGGCGATCGGGCGAGGCGCGATATGTCCCTTTTACCAGTTTCCGACATCGGGGAGGAATGATGCGCCGCCATGCGCCGGAGCGGTATTACCATACGCGCGTGAAGCGCGGCGTCAGCGGAATGCACGACACCTGGTTAATCCTGGGCGGCCAGCGCTGGGAAGCCGATCGGGGTTTTGAAAGAGAAACCGTATCGCTACGTATCACTGGCACCAACGGGCAATTACCGCGCCGGGCGTTGCAAAGCACCGTGCTTGACCGCTGTGACCAGGTTTCAGAAACGCAGCTGAGCGTGCGGAATCTGTGTAAGCCGACGTTGCCTGCTTATCCGCCCGCAGAGGATCGCTTTCACTGGCGGGTTATGAGCCATCTGGGTACTCGTTTTTTAAATATGATGAGTAACGCCGAGGTACTTCGCGGCACGCTGTCACTCTATAACTGGCGTGATGATGAGCTGAATTACCGCCGTCTTGAGGCAATCCAGTCGGTCAAGCATCATCGTCTTCAGCGTTTTGAAGATGGGTTCCTGTTACGAGGGTTGGAAATTGAAGTGACCCTCGACAGCCGAGGGTTCACCGGCGAAGGGGATATTCATCTGTTCGGCGAAATGCTGAATCGCTTTTTTGCCCTCTATGCCGATATGAATCAATTCAACCAGCTTACGCTTATTGTTCAGCCAGAAGGGAAATATATTCGGTGGAAAGAGAATCACAATCCGCGCCTGCCCGGTTGATAGCGAAGGCTCGGGAGCGGTTGCCGTACATGAATTTTTATCGCTTCAGTCAGCTGCTTGAACAGAGCCAGCCAGAGGCGCCGTTGACCGGTGGAGGCTGGCAAATACGGCATGAACCGATACGCTTTCGACCACATCCGGGAATGGGATTCCCGGCCAGTGAAATTCGGCAACTTGAAATGCCTGAAGCGGATGTTTCGCACTTACCGCCCTCGCTTCGCGTCACGTTTATGGGATTGTACGGAGTCGAGTCGCCGCTGCCGACGCACTATATTGATGATATCGCGCAGCGCCGCGAGGGGTATGCCGCCGCAGCGGATTTTCTGGATATTTTCAACCATCGGTTGATTAGCCAGTATTACCGCATCTGGCGTAAATATTCATACCCGGCGACATTTCAGGCTGGCGGCACAGACAATACCTCGCAGTACCTATTGGGGTTAGCCGGGTTGGGGATTACGGGGTGCGCGGCCGCGGTGGATATACCGTTATCACGCTTTTTGGCGCTGCTGCCATTGATGCTTCTTCCGGGACGAACGGAGGAAGGAATGAGGGCGTTGGTTGAACTGCTGGCGCCGGAAACTCGTGCCGAGATCTTTCATCACGACCGCTGTCGTATTCCGCTGAAAAAGGCGCTGACCATGAGCGTGAGGCATCCCGTTAGCCTGGCGGCCAGGCCGGTCATGGGAACCCACGGCACGGATGTTAATGGTCAGGTGTTGTTACGTTTAACGACCAGCAACCATGAGGAAGCGCAGGGATGGTTGCCCGGGGGGGAACGACTCCAGGACCTCATGGCGTTGCTGCATGTTTGGCTCGGCACACACCTGGATGTGCGCATTCAACTATGCGTCGCTCGTCATTTATTGCCGGAAGCGCAGCTTACCTGCCAGTTAACAAAAGCGGTGCGGTTAGGGCGTACTGCAGTGCTGCGCCCGCTAAATCCACATCGCAGTTCGAATGACATTATCACCATTCATCCAGGGCGTTATCAGCGCGTCCAGGAAAATATTCACCGAAGGGAGCACGATGAAGATGGCGACTATCGCTGGTAAATATTCCGCTGCGTTATTGGCGATGATTTTCTCGACGGCCTTGGCCGGTTGCGGCTTGACGCAGAGTGTGAAGGACGGGGCGGTCTCAGTGACCAGGTCTATTTTTTATAAGCAGGTGAAAACACTGCATCTGGATATTCGCGCCCGGGAAGGGGTGAATAATAACGCGCAAGGGGCCTCGCTGGCGACCGTAGTACGTATATACCAGCTCAAAGATCGTAAGGTGTTTGATGATACAGATTATCCTTCGCTGCTTGCTGAGGATAGCCAGGCGATCCAAGGCGATTGGCTTGCCGAGAAAGATATTCGTCTGCGCCCCGGAGAATCCGTGGCTGTTGATATGCCGCTGGAGGCGGCAACGCAATACGTCGCGATCGCGGGGATGTTTATGGCGCCTGACCTGGCTGGGAACAGCTGGCGGCTGGTGTTGACTCGCGACGATCTTGACGCGGACAAACCGCGGGTTATTGAGGCCGGCCATAACCGTTTAACCTTGCAACCGTTGAAGGATAACTAAGATGCCGCGCCTCTCGCTTTACGACACGTTGTTCGGTAATTTTTCCGGCGGTCTCGACCTGCATCAGGTCAGCGAAGAAAATCAGGTCATTCTTTCGGTGCTCGATAACATGCAGCGTATTCTTAATTGCCGGGCGGGAGCATTGGCGCATCTCCCGGACTACGGGCTGCCGGATATGACAAAAATCCTCCAGGGGATGCCGGGCACCGCGCACCAGCTTATGACCACGCTGTCTGCAGTACTACTCAAATACGAGCCGCGTCTAAGCAGCATCCGTGTTGAGATGTTGGAACAGACACAGCCTGGCGAACTGCGTTATGCCATTGACGCGGAACTGAAGGAAATTGGTCTGGTACGTTACGGCACGGAGTTTATGCCTGAGGGCAGGGTGCTAATTCGCCATCTCAAACAGCAACAGTACCTGGATGCCAGTACCGCCATTTAGTACTCACTTTGGTTAAACCTTATGACGACACATTCTGAACGCCACCTCACTACCGGGGGGGACCCGCGCACGCAGGCGGACTACGCAAAGCTGCGTGAAGAAATGCAAAAGCTCAGCCACCCGGCGCGCCCGGACGTTAACTGGCGATATGCGGAACAGTTATGCCTGTCGCTGTTTGATCGTAACGGTGTGGATCTTCAGACAGCAGCCTGGTACACGCTGGCCCGCACGCAGTTGGCTGGATTATTTGGCCTCAATGAAGGTCTCGCTATTCTTGAAACATTGATTACACGTCAATGGGGCGCTTTGTGGCCGCAGCCGGTGCATGCGCGGATGGAAATCGTCTGCGGGTTGAGCAAGCGGTTACAGCAGGCGCTGCGCACGTTAACCCTGGCATATGCCGACCTCAGCGAATTATATCAAGCGGAAACACATCTAAAAGCGCTCGATGCAGCCCTGCAACGGCTCGAGCTAAAGCATGCCGGTCAGTTGGATGTCCTGGTCGCTCTGATACATAACGCCGCCGTGCGGCTGGAAAACAGCGATGGCATAGCCCGCGCCGATAATTCGCAGCACGCCGGCGTGACCGTGCCGGGGAACGCAATTATTGAGGTTGATGAGTCGGTTGAACGGATAAAACGGGTGTACATTGCCCCCGCGGATACCACTGCGGAGATGGCGACAGGTTGTGACCTTCCGTCGGCGGTACAGCGCTGGCGCCCCTTTGCTGCCGGTATGATCACCATGCTGTTGTTAACGGTGGCGACGATATGGGGATGGCGGGTTCTCTATTCATCAGACCAGGAGCAAGTGCAATTCGCCGCCAGCCTGGCGCCATTGCCCGTGGCGCTTTCGGCTGAGCAGCTGCGTTCCTTTCAGCCGCGCTCGCCGTCAGCTGATAAGGGGATACTACAGACCCAGCAGCAGCTGGCGCGGCTGGCTGAGCTCAATCCGGATTGGGCTATCGATGATGGAGAGCGATTGGTGCAGCAGGCGCTAACGCTGTGGCCTGAGCAGGCTCAAACGCTCTCCCGGCAGTGGCGGCAACAGCTCGCCGCCGCCGCGCTGCCGGTTGAAAATCTCAATGGATGGCATCAAGGAATGAAGCAGTTGCAGCAATTGGCCCAGCGCCTTGATGCGCTGGATGAACAAAAGGGAAAATATCTAACCGTAAGCGAGCTGAAATCAGCGGTGTTCGCAATGACCCAGTCGTTTAATCGTACTGTTCCGGTCGAAGAACAACTGCGTCAGCTGGCGGAGATGCCGCAAGAGCAGGCCCAAAGTTCAGCGCAGCAACATCAGGCAGAACAGCATTTGCAGCAGTTGATTACTCGTTATGCCTTGCTGAAATTAGACATGAAGGAATAGTCGTTATGGTTGCTGCGATAAAGGGCTAGCTAATCTAGCCCTCCTGTATATCAGGCGCCAAATGCGCCATCTATGGTGTGCATTGCCCCCGTCACAAACGATGATTCCGGGCCTGCCAGCCAGGCAACCATTGCCGCAACTTCTTCCGGGCGGCCATGCCGCTTAATCGCCATAAAACTGTGCATCAGTTCTTTCATAGGGCCGTTCTCCGGGTTGGCATCGGTATCAATAGGGCCCGGCTGCACGATATTCACCGTAATACCGCGGGGGCCAAAATCTCGCGCCAGCCCGCGCGCCAGTCCCTGCAACGCGGACTTGCTTAACGCGTAAGCCGCCATGCCAGGCATCGGCATGCGATCCCCATTCACCGAACCAATTATGATAATTCTACCGCCTTCCGGCATCGTGCGCGCCGCCTCGACGGCCGCATGGTAGGGGGCATGAATGTTGATGCGGAACAGACGGTCGATCGCATCGCTATCTTGCTCCAGCGCATCGCCAAAGAGGGCTATACCGGCATTAACGACCAGTACATCCAACGGCCCGCTATCGCGAACTAGCTTGATCACTTCATCGCGATCGGCGCTATCGGTAAATACCGCGGTACTGCCGGTTTCGCCAGCCAACTGCTGTGCCGCTTGCCCTGAACCCGCGTAGCTGAAAGCCACCGACGCGCCGTCGGCACGAAAGCGCCGTACAATCGCCGCGCCAATGCCGCGACTCCCGCCCAATACCAGTACCGATTTGTTATCAAATACAGCCATGACCTTTGCCTCACTATATTGTAGTGATCGATACAATATTGTTCAGCGGTGAAAGCTGTCAAGAAATAATATAGTGAGTGATACAAAATGTCCGTGATTAGCAGGACTGGCACTACAGCAGATACGCGATAATGAATGCCAGTCCCTGATAAGACCAGAACCTTACTGCGGGAGTAATTCGATGAATTTAGCCAGCCACTGTGGGTGCGCGGGCCAGGCGGGGGCGGTGACCAGATTACCGTCAACGTGCGCCTGGTCGATGCCGATATCCGCATACTGGCCTCCGCTCAGCCGCACTTCCGGGGCACAAGCCGGATAAGCGCTACAGGTACGGCCTTTGAGAATCCCCGCCGCGGCGAGAATTTGCGGGCCGTGGCAGACGGCGGCAATCGGCTTTTGCGCAGCGTCAAAAGCCTGTACCAGCTTAATTACCTGCTCATTCAGGCGTAAATATTCGGGCGCACGGCCGCCGGGGATGAGCAGCGCGTCGTAGTCTTGCTCTTCTGCGCTTTCGAAGTCGGCGTTCAGCACAAAGCGATGACCGGGTTTTTCGCTGTAGGTTTGCGCGCCGTCAAAATCATGAATCGCCGTCAAAATATAGTCGCCTTTGCTTTTATCAGGACAAACGGCATCAACCTGATAGCCGATCATCTGTAGCGCCTGAAACGGTACCATGGTTTCGTAATCTTCGGCGTAATCGCCCACCAGCATCAATATTTTCTTGCCCATTGCGACAGCTCCTTGATGAATAATGATGCCTAAGGTATAGCCTGGTAAAATGAACAATGCCAACAGTTAACGTATGAATAAGACAGGATAGCGACAATAGCGATAAAATATAGTTTGGGTGTATTGGATAATGTCTAATAAATTTAAAATATGAATTAAATGGAGTGGCAAAAAATTTATCGATAAATAAATAACTTCTATTTTCTAAGTTTTGCTTTTTGGTTGACGGGTGCAATGTATTTGTTAATATCGGCTTGTTCTCTATTTAATTGGGGGGTAATCCGTTGGGATATACTGTCTGCCGTATATATGCTTTCCATTTTTCACACCTGTGAATATATTCGGGTATCTCGAGTGGTTGAGCGTTGGTGGGCGTTAATAATGGATTTAATATTGCCGATATAGTGTAAATTTATTATTTAAAGTAATATTTTACGATGAGTAAGCATAATGGAGCATGAATGAATAAAATTCACCGCCTGACATTGATTGGTATTATTATTAACTTAGCCATGTTTCTTTTGGTGCTCAATGAGGTTAACTCGCTTTCAGATTATTATGGCTACGATCGAACGCTGCGTTTGATTAAAGATTTGGTCACAATAGTACTTCCCCTTGCTATAGTTGCTCAGGTTGCAAGCGTTCTGTTATTACCGAAAGCTCCGCGTGTTGGTATTGTGTTTGCTTATATCGGTGGAATTACTATGGTGCCGATTGGTTTGGTGTTTTTAATCGGTTATCTTTTTAGCTACGAACGATACTGCAACGCAGGTCTTGATATTTACAGCACTAAAACTGCGGTTGATATATCGAAGCCTGAAGACAAAAGTTATAAATTAACATGCGATACATCCCGATTTGTTCCTACCGGAGCTATTGCTTTATGCATGGGGGTTATTGTTCTGGTGATGGGCGTGGGAATTGGCTACTTATTGGTCGCAGTAGGAGTTCTCAATATCTGGAATGGGGTACGCCTCAAGGAGCGCGTTATAATCGGTCTTTCTGGCGATAAATTGATAGTTAAACCAAAGTTGTACTCAGATACCTTTATCGTTCCGTTGAGTGAAGTCGTATTAACCGATAAAGGGGTGAATAATGATAAGGTTTCTTTAAAATTCTTGCGTACCGGACGGGTGTTTGACGTGCGCAAGAAAATGCTGGCAGGTGAGAATATTGATGAATCATTAGAATATATTATTTCAAAAATCCCCGTAGCGTGATTATTTATCAGTGAAGTGAATGTAGAACGGCACCTTTAAGGTGCCGTTTTAGTATTTTCTGGTGATACTGAAGCGTTGCGTTAATCCACGTTGGTAAAGTAATCGCGAGCGACCGCTTCCACACGCTTTGCTTCCAGGCCGGTCTTTTCGCTGATCCCGGCGATAAAAGGCTTGAACTGCTCGGTCATCACGTGGCCGCCGTCCCAATGGGCGACGTAGTAACGGCACTGATAGCGATAAAAGTGGAGGGTCTTTTCTCCTAACGTGTAATACATGACATTCTCCTGTCCAGTGTGTCGGGCTGCGTCCGCAGAAGCTAATGGGGCGTTACCACAATAATCAGGTATTTGATTATATCCTGCTCCCAAATGTGGGAAATTTCCAGCAGGCAATAGCCCGGCGGGGCACATTTTCCTCTGGTTGCGATCTATACCATTTGCGATTGATTGTTGATCATACATAATGTATTTAATTAGACTAAATGTATTAAAGATGGCTATCCATTGATCAACAAGGCGAAACAATGACTCTACAACTCCCCGATTATCGCGACGTGGCGGCAGCCGCGCAGCGCATTGCCGACTACGCCAACCGAACGCCTGTGATGACCTCGCGTACCCTGGATGAACGATACTCAGCGCAGCTGTTTTTAAAGTGTGAAAACTTTCAGCGCATGGGGGCGTTTAAATTTCGCGGCGCAATGAACGCGTTGCAACAGTTTAGCCCAGCGCAAAAACGGGCCGGGGTAGTGGCGTTTTCTTCTGGCAATCATGCGCAGGCCATCGCGCTGGCGGCCAAACTGCTGGGCATTCCGGCAACCATCGTGATGCCACATGATGCGCCAGCGGCGAAAGTCGCCGCCACCCGGGACTACGGCGGCAAAGTGGTTTTTTATGACCGTTACACGGAGGATCGCGAACAGATCGGACGTGACCTGTCGCAGCAGCATGGGTTTACGCTTATCCCTCCTTACGATCATCCGCACGTGATTGCCGGGCAGGGGACAGCGGCGAAAGAGTTAATAGAAGAGGTCGGTCCGCTCGATGCGCTGTTTGTCTGCCTCGGCGGCGGTGGTCTGCTGTCAGGCTCGGCGCTGGCGGCACGTCATCTGTCTCCGGGGTGTAAAGTCTATGGCGTAGAGCCTGAAGCTGGCAATGACGGCCAGCAGTCGTTTCGTTGCGGAAGCATTGTGCACATTGAGACGCCGAAAACCATCGCCGACGGCGCGCAAACCCAGCATCTGGGGCAATATACTTTTCCGCTAATACAGCAACACGTCGACGATATCCTGACCGTGAGTGACGATGAATTAGTCGCGTCGATGAAATTTCTCGCTGAGCGAATGAAAATGGTGGTTGAACCGACAGGTTGTCTGGGTTTTGCTGCCGCCCGGAACGCTATGGCGCAGCTGCGGGGTAAAAAAGTCGGCATTATCATCAGCGGCGGTAATGTGGATATGAGCCGTTATAGCGCCTTATTAGGCACCGGGAACGGCTTATGAGTAGTGAGTTGTCACCCTTGCTGGCGCAGCTTGATATCCTCGCTCAGGGGTTAAGCGAAACCTTTGCGCCGTTTTGCGAAGTGGTCGTGCATGACCTCACGCATCCTCAGCACGCCATTTTATCAATTCACAATAACCTCTCGGGCAGAGAGGTTGGTCAAGCGGCGACCGAGATGGGGTTAGCGCGGATTGCCAGCGCCGAGTTCCCGGCCGTTGTCGCCAACTATGCTAATCAGTTTGCTGACGGTCGTGCGGTGAAAAGTACCTCTATCGGTATTAAAGGGGAGAGTGGTGAATATGTAGCCGCGCTTTGTCTTAACGTCGATATCACGTTGTTTCGCGGTATGCAAAGCGCGTTAACGCGTTTTACCGCTACGGAAAGCGCCGCGGTGACCGAACATCTTGAACCCGGCGGTGCGGCGGCCATTCGCCAACGAATTGATGCATTTGCCGCCGAGCGGGCGACGACAGCCAGGGCGCTGAGCGCAGCGGATCGTAAAATGGTCATTCAACAGTTGCGTAAAGAGGGGCTATTAGATCTGCGCAAGTCGATGGAAATGGTTGCGCAGCATCTTGGTATTTCGCGTGCGACAGCTTATTTATACGCCCGGCAGGAGAGAGAAGCCTAGCGGCCGCGAGGAGGTGCAGCCGCTATTCCATCTGGATATTTACTGAAGCCCGGCCAGTTCGTCGGCGGTTAACGCCAGCTTTTGCACGCTGCCGCTTTCTGATGAGGCAACGGCGGCTTCCAGCACCGCCATTACCGCCAGCGCCTGTAGCGGCGGCACCGGGTTGGCGATTTTGCCCAACAGGGCATCGCGAACCTGAATATAGTACTGGCGCTGATCGCCTTTCGGCGTGGCGAGCGTGTGCGTCTGCAGGCTGGCATCGAACAGCGTCATGCTGTCGTCATCCTGGCCCCAGCTTTCGCTCCCTGGGATGACCCCAGCCAGCAGCTGGCTCTCCTGCTGGTCTGCTTTCAGTTTCACAACGCTGCCGCTATCGCCGTGGACCGTAAAACGCGAGACGCCGCCGGCAACCAGCATACTACAGTGCAGAATCACTTTGTGCTGCGGATAGTTCAGTACCACGTGCGCCCAATCGTTGATCTCCGCACCCTGTCGCAGGGTGGCGATATTGCCCTGTACAGTTTGCGGCAGGCCGAAAAGTTGTAGCGTCTGGTCGATCAGATGGGGGCCAATATCAAACCACAGGCCGCTGCCGGGCACGTTCTGCTCGCGCCAGCGGACGCGTACTTCCGGGCGGAAGCGATCGATATGCGACTCGAAATGCTTAACCTTGCCGATTAGCCCCTGCTCGATGGTTTGCTTAATGCCAAGATAATCGCTATCCCAACGGCGGTTATGGAATACTGAAAGCAGGCGTTGCTTTTCTTCAGCCAGCGCGATCAGCTCGCGCGCTTCCTGCATATCGAGAGTAAAAGGTTTATCTACCACTACGTGCTTACCGGCATTGAGCGCCAGGCGAGCCAGCGGGGCGTGGGTGGCGTTTGGCGAAGCGAGTACCACCAGGTCAACGTCCGGATGCTGAATGGCCTCTTCCGGCGAAGCGATTACCGTGACATCCGGCAGGTCCTGCTTCACTTTGGCTTCATCGCGGGAGGCGACGACGGCAAGCTTTAACCCTTCGACCGAGTTAATGAGCGGCGCGTGAAACGTTTTGCCGACAAATCCATAGCCGATCAGCGCAATATTAATGGGTTTACCTGCGCCGGTGATAACTTTATGCATGACTTTCTCCACGTTATTCAGCGTCAGCAATGCTGACCTGCATTGAATTGTCTTCGCCAAGCGCGTGCCACGGCTTGTCGAGGAACAGACGATCGATGTGTTTCAGTTCGGCGACCAGGTAAGGCTCGCAGCGATCAAGTTTTAGATGGTCAGCCACCAGCCAGTGCTCGATGCTGGCTGCCAGCATGGCGCGTTTTACTTCCGCATCTGCTTCCTGGCTGGCGCTAAGCCCTTGCCGCGCATGGATCGCGCAGGCGCCCAGAATGGCGATATCCGCGCGGTAACGGGAAAGCAGCGTAAGCGTAGCGCTACCGGCAAACAACCGCTGCCGCATATCCCATTTACCGCCGAGTAAAACCAACTCGATATCGGGCCGTTCGCTAAATAGTTGTGCAATATCCAGCGAAGGGGTGATGACCGTCAGCGGCCCTTTTAGATGAGCGGCGACGGCAAGTACCGTGCTGCCGGCGTCTAAAAATAGTGTTGCTCCCGGTGGAACTTCACGGGCGACCAGCGCGCCGAGGCGCTGTTTAGTCTCGGGCAGCAGCGCATTGCGCCCCTGGCGATTCATGGCCGGAAGATCGAGAGCGATAGCGCCGCCATGGTTTTTCTGCACCAGTCCGCGTTTTTCCAGGTCACCAAGATCGCGGCGGACGGTATCGGGCGAGACCTGCAATCGTTCAACCAGTTCACTGATGCTAATTTGACCGTTTTCGCTCAGTAGTTCGAGCAAAAACTGTTGTCGTGCGGTTTTATGCATAATCGCTTTTCCTGCAAAATACTGCAATAACCTGCATAATACAGCATGATGTGGGAATGTGAATCGCAATAAACAGCAAAAAATGCGTTACCAGTTAAAAGGGTGATTGTGCATCGCTTTTTGGGAAGGGGGACCGGCTTAGCGCAGCCTGAGACGCGTTCAACCGGTCTATTTAAATATAATGCGCTCAGCGCATTACCCAGTGCTGATTACCGACTTGTTCGTAGCGGCGGGTCGGCGGCTGCCAGTCTTTATCGCGAAACGGCGAGGGCAGTTCATCGTTATTGACTTCACGCAACAGATGGCGACGAGACGGATCGGTTTTCGGGATCGCCGCAATCAGCTTTTGCGTATACGGGTGCTGCGGATTAGCGAAAATGGCCTGCCGTGGGCCAATTTCGACGATTTCACCAAGATACATCACCGCCACCCGGTGGCTGATGCGTTCAATCACCGCCATATCATGCGAGATGAACAGAAACGCGATTTTCATCGTTCGCTGCAGTTCGATAATCAGATTGACCACCTGCGCCTTGACCGATACATCCAGCGCCGACACCGACTCGTCGGCGATAATCACCTTGGGATTCATCGCCAGCGCGCGAGCAATGCAGATGCGCTGGCGCTGACCACCGGAGAATTCATGTGGATAGCGGTTAAGCACCGCGACGCTGAGACCCACTTTCTCAATTAATTCATGGGCGCGCGCCAGCGCCTGCTGGCGGGTGGCAAGGCCATTTTCCAGCAGCGGTTCAATCAGCGTTTCCTGGATTTTCAGCCGTGGATTCAGACTGGCGAACGGATCCTGAAAAATCATCTGGATATCCTGGCGCATCCGCTTTTGCTGCTGGCGCCCGGCTTGCAGGACGTCATAGCCATTCAGGCGAACATGACCGGATTGCGCCTGGACCAGACGAATGAGACTGCGACCGGTGGTCGATTTACCGCAACCTGATTCGCCCACCAGCGATAGCGTTTCGCCGGGCCATAAATCAAAGCTGACGTTTTCTACGGCGTGAATATGCCCGGCTAACTGATTAAAAAAACCTTTTTTAACCGGAAACCGGGTGACCAGGTTTTTGACGGATAACACCGGTTCGTTGCTGGTCAGGCTAAGGTCTGGCTCTGGCGGAAAACGACGAATGTCCCCCGTTTGTAGGTTCACCGATGGGAACTTACAGGGTGTCGAGCTCATATCCATTTCACCTGCCGCGGGTACCGAGGCCAGCAGCGCGCGGGTATAGGGCTGCTGCGGGGCGGCGAATAGCGTCGGCGTGCGCTCGCATTCGATGGCATCGCCGCGGAACATCACCAGCGTATCGTCGGCGGTTTCCGCGACTACGCCCATATCATGGGTAATAAACAGCACCGCGGTATTGTTTTCTGCCTGCAGGGTTTTGATCAGATCAAGGATTTGCCCCTGGATAGTGACGTCCAGCGCGGTCGTGGGTTCATCGGCGATCAGCAGTTTAGGCTTCAGGGCCAGCGCCATCGCGATCATCGCGCGCTGGCGCATACCGCCGGAAAACTGATGCGGATATTCATCGAAACGCTGCGCAGCATGCGGAATGCGGACTTTATCCAGCAGGGCGATGGCCTCCTGTTTCGCCTGGCGCGCCGATAAACCTTGATGGCGAATAAAGACTTCCGCTATTTGGTTGCCAATGGTAAATGCCGGATTGAGACTGGTCATCGGCTCCTGAAAAATCATCGCTACCTCGGCGCCGCGTACGCGACGCATTTCCTCTTCAGGAATCTCGAGCAGTGATTTACCGCCGAGCAGCACCTGTCCCTCGGTACGGCTATGGCGGGTAGAAAGCAGGCGCATAATGGCCATCGCCGTCACGCTTTTGCCTGAGCCGGATTCGCCAACAATCGCCAGCGTCTTACCAGGATAAAGGCTAAAACTAATATTACGCACCACCTTCTGCCAGCTCTCGCCGTGGCGGAATGAGACGCTCAGATTGTCGACGGCCAGCACTGGCGCAGGCGTTTCACGGTTCATGACTCAGGACTCCCTGGCAAAGGGCGCGCGGGCGGAAACCCGCACCAGTGGAGTGAATTCGAGGTCACGCTTAAACGGCCAGGTGGGGGTCAGCATTCGCAGGCGCGCCACCCGTTCAATATCCTGATCGACCACCCCTTCCGAGAGCGCCATCAGATTCGGATTGGCCAGCGGCGCCAGTTCCGGCGATAAATAGCCGGATTTGACCACCAGAATTTTCACCTGCCGCGGGTCGAGTCCCAGCGCGCTAAAGTCAGCGATATCGTGATACGGACGACGACGGTCGGCCACCACTACGGTAATCCCATCTGTCTGTAGCACCGCCTGATTGGCCGGGCGCTGCGGATCCGCCGCCAGCAGACCAGTGACGGTAAAACGCGCGCTCGCGCTGACGCCCGTCGGATCGAGGCTGGCGCCGACCGTTAACTGCAGTTCTGCGCCGATGCCGGCTTCAAACGCCGAACGTGTTGCCGGCGCGTCGGTAATGCCGGCGACAAGGGTATTTTGCGCCTGCTGACGTAGCAGTTCAGCGAGCACGTCGCCGCGATCGCCGACGCCGCCGCCGGTGGGATTATCGCCCGAATCCGCCAGGATAACCGGGCCCGTGGCGCTGGCGATAGCCTGAGCGACGCATTCGGCGACGCTGCCCGTCCGGCAGCCGAAAACAAAATCTTCCCGCACGTCCCAATAGGCCTGCGCCAGTTTCGCGGCCTGTTGCTCCAGCACCGCGCGATCGGTGCCGGTAAAAATGGCCGCGGCGGTGGCGCGCGGTTCGTCGGCCCACACGTAGCCGACCATTAATGAGCTATCGAGTACGCCGTCTATCTGGTCGCTGTTTGGCAGCATGGCATAGAGACTTTTCGCTGGCTCATCTTCCGTACTGGTCCGCTCGCCAGGGAGTAATACCGGGATGGGAGCCCACACTATGCCCGGGCGCACGCCGCTTTGCAGACTATCTACCAGCATACTGACCGAACGGCGCATGGTCTCTTCAATATCGATATGCGGCGCGGTGCGATAGGTTGAGAACATGTCGATGGCGTCGATAATGCGCTGGGTCACGTTACCGTGTAGATCGTAGCTGACGGCAATCGGGCAGTCATCGCCGACGCAGGCGCGGGCAGCAGCGATCCAGTCGCCTTCAGCGTCTTCCATACCTTCAACGTACATTGCGCCGTGCATCGCGAGGTACAGGCCGTCGATCGGCAGTTGCGCCTGCAGACGGCTTAAGAATTCGGCCTTGAACTGTTCGTAAGTTTCCCGTGCTACCGGGCCGCCGGGAATCGCCCGGGTGTGCAGCGTCGGCAGAAACGTCGCCGGATACTCACGTAAAAACTGAAAGTGGGGCGCCTGCAGCAGGGCATCGCCTCTGACGGTGCGAAACTCTGCTTCATGAGTCAGTACCGGGTTAAACGTGCTGCATTCAATATGTATTCCACCAACGGCAATGCGCATAGGGACCTCGAAATTATCCTGGAAAGAGAACGTGAGTCAGAGCGACGCTCGCCGCGGCGAGCGCCCAGCTATCTGGAGCCAGCGGGCGATAGATAAGCGGCGTTTTCCCCGCCATCCCCGGCAGCAGGTTGGTTTCAATGGCTTGTTGCATCACGGTATTCAGTAAACCGTTAAAGCTATCCGGCTGGTGGGCAAGCATGATCGCCGCCGGATCGTGGGTCTGGATCTGATGTGAAATAGCCAATCCTAAGGCGTCGCCGGCCCGATGCAGGATCTGGATGGCGGCGGTGTGGCCCTTACGCGCCATGGCCTCCAGTTCATCCAGGTGGTCGGTGTCGATACCAGCCATGCGCGCCTGTTCAAAGATGGCGGTGAGAGACGCGATGGTGTCGAGACAGCCACGCTTCCCGCAGCGACAAGGCGTGCCCGCCGGCACGATGGTGCAGTGGGCTATTTCGCCTGCGCCGCCGTGGGCGCCGCGCCAGATTCGGTTATAGATAACCGCCGCGCTGCCGATGCCGCTGCCGTGCGATATCACCACTGCGCTCTCCAGCTTGCGTAGATGGCCAAACGTTTTCTCCCAGTTCGCCAGCGCCCGGGTGTCGTTTTCAATAAATACCGGGATCCCGCCGGTCGCGCGGCTTAACAGTTCAGCCAGCGGCACCTGATGCCAGCCGAGCAACGCCGACTGTACGCAGACCGATTGCGCAGCGTCGACAAAGGCAGACAGGGCAAAACCGATGCCGACCAGCCGTTGGCGCTCAATGAGCGTATCGTTTAACAAACTGCGGATTTCACCCGCCAGTTGCTGGATTACGTCGGGAATTTCAAGCTGCGGCGTGAGCAGGCGCTCGGCGATTTTCTCACCGCTGGCATTCATCAGTACCAACACCAACTGGTTATCAATCAGCGAGATGCCGATGGCGTAAGCGGCGTCCGGCGCCAGCGAAAGGGTGACGGAGGGGCGTCCCTGACCGCCGGAAGCGGCCATATCGCTCTCCTGTAGCAGACCATCAGCCAGCATCTCTTTTACCAGTGCGCCAATGGCCGCCTTACTCATACCCGTCAGGCGGGCGAGATCTGCGCGGCTGGCGCCTTCCTCGCTGCAGACCAGATGAATCAATTGTTGGTGGAGTTTGTTCAGCATAGTTACTCAGCCATAACGCTTTTTTCTGAACATAATCGCGGACTGGCGCTTTAGCAATCAGTTTATTTTCAAAAATAACTAAACCATCACATATAAGTTAAATTTATTACCTAATTAAGCGTTAATCATGGCTAATATCACATTTATGGGACTCTGTTTTGGGTAAAAAGAAAACCTAATCGCAACATAACAGCCACAACTGGCGACATAACAGACAGGTAGGGGTTAACGGATGAAGGCAATTATGAATAAATATCGACTTGCCATTCTGGCAGGCTTACTGGCAGCCGGCGGAGCGACGGCGCTGCAGGCGGCAACGCTGAACGTGATGCAAAACGAACCTCCGCGTAGCATGGATCCGGGCGACCAAACCGCGACCTTTACCGATACCGTATTAAAACCGATGTATGAAGGTCTGGTGGATTTGTCGCCGGATTTCAAAATCGCCCCGGCGCTGGCTACCGCCTGGAAGGTCAGCGATGACGGTAAAGTCTGGACTTTTACCCTGCGTAAAAACGTCACTTTCCATGACGGCTCGCCGTTCAATGCCGATGCGGTAGTCGCCAATATCGAACGACATATCGACCCGAAAGGCGGACTGGCAGCCAGTTCGCGGATGCGCAACGTGATCGCATTCGTGAAGAAGCTCGATGATGACAACGTCGAGATTACGCTGAAAAAGGTCTATCCCTCTTTCCTCAATCTGTTGACCGGCGGCTCGGCGAAGATGGTGAGCCCTGCGGCGGCGAAAGCTGGTACCATTGGCCGGAAAGCGGACGGTACCGGCCCATATATGCTGCAGGAGTATAAAACCGGTGAATACGTGCTGGAGAAGAAAAACCCGAAATACTGGGGCGAGAATCACGGCCCGGATGAGATTAAGTGGACCTGGAGCGCTGAGCCGTCGGTGATGAACATGGCGCTGCTTTCCGGTCAGGTCGATGTGATTAACCCGGTACCGCCGCAGTTTGGTCTGCAGTTGAAAAGCAACCCACAGGTGAAGCTGGAGCAGGGGCAGGGTGCATCCGTATTCTGGGTGGCGCTCAACGTTGAGCAAAAACCGCTAAATGATGTCCGCGTGCGTCAGGCGCTGAACCTGGCGACCGACAAAGAAGCGCTGCTGAAGGCGGTGATGTTTGGGTTTGCTTCTGCCGCCAACTCACCGCTGGCCCCGGTGAACGAAGGATATGATAAAACCCTCAACGACTATCCGTGGGATCTCAATAAAGCGAAAGCGCTATTAAAAGAGGCCGGTTATCCGCAGGGCTTTGAGATGAACATCGCCGTGCAGGGACCAGATGCGCGTACCGCGCAAATCCTGCAGGCGATGTGGGCTAAAGTTGGCGTCAAGCTCAATATCCAGCAGATGGAGAGCGGCGTCTGGAGCAAAGCGGCGTTTGCCCCGGCGGCGGAAAAGTTGGCCAACCGTACCGATGCGGTGCTGGCTTCCTGGTCTTCCGGGCTTAATGGATCTGATTTGCAGTTGCGCCCGCTTTACTATTCGCAGAGCGCCGCGCCGGCTGGGGCCAATCTCGGATTCTACCGCAACCCGCAGGTGGATGAGCTGTTAGACAAAGCGGCGACCACCATGGATGACAACGCGCGTATCGCCGAATATGTGGCGGCGCAAAAGGCCATTATGCAGGACGCGCCGCATGTGATGCTCTACTTCCAGGACGATTTGTACGCCACCCGCGCCACCATTAAAGGCGTGCGAATGGAACCGGGCGGCGAAATTATCGTTACCGAAGCGCAAAAACCATAACGCTGGGGCCAGCGTGGAGTTGTTATGAAAGCTTATGTGATTAAAAAACTGCTTTCTTTGCCGCTGATCCTACTGGGGGCATCGCTGATTGTCTTTATGGCGATCAGAATGCTCCCCGGTGACCCGGCCCGCCTGATGGCCGGGCCGCAGGCCACCCAGGATGATGTCAGCCGGATGCATACGCGCCTCGGTCTGGACGATCCGCTGGCGGTGCAGTATGGCCATTTCGTTAGCGGAATGCTGAAGGGGGATTTTGGCACTTCGTTGAAGTCCGGCCAGCCGGTCTCCGCCGAAATGAGCGAACGGGTTCCTTATACTTTAGGCCTGGCATTGCTGGCGTGGATGATGGCGGTGATCCTCGGCATTCCAATGGGAATGTGCGCGGCGATTTACCGCAATCATGTGGCCGACCATGTGCTGATGCTGGTGGCGATTGCCGGCGCGTCGATAGCCAATTTCTGGCTAGCGCTGATCGCCATGGATACCTTTTCCGTGAAGCTGGGTTGGCTGCCGCTACTGGGCGCCGAAGGCTGGAAAAGCTATATCCTGCCGTCGGTTTGCCTGGGGATTTTCCCGATGGCGGTGATGTCGCGGATGACCCGCTCGAGTATGGTTGACGTATTAGGAGAGGATTACATCCGCACCGCGCGGGCCAAAGGGCTGGCGCCGTTTCAGGTCTATTTCAAGCATGCGCTGCGCAATGCGCTGATCCCCATCGTGACGATTATCGCACTGAACTTCGGCAGCCTGATCGGCGGCGCGGTGGTGACCGAGTCGGTGTTTAACTGGCCTGGGATAGGCCGCTATCTGGTGGATTCGGTACGCTATCGCGATTACCCCGTCATCCAGGGAGTGACGATGATTACGGTGACAAGCGTGGTGGTGATGAACCTGGTTGGCGAGATGATTATCGCCAGAATCAATCCGAAAATAAGGTTTGACTGATATGTCGGAAATTTCACTCGCCAAATCGCGCAGCGGCGTTCTCAGCGGCCTGCGTTGGGGGATGGAGCATCCCTCGCTGACCCTTGGCGGCATCATCGTCGCCTTAATCCTGGTATGTGCGCTCTTCGCGCCGTGGTTAAGCCACTACGATCCCTATGCGCAGGACCTGCTGAATATTCTCTCCGCGCCGTCGGCCGACCACTGGCTGGGCACCGATGACTATGGCCGCGATATCTTTTCCCGCACCATTTACGGCGCCAGGATCTCGCTGATTGAAGTGGTGGTCAGCGTGGCGCTGTCGCTACTGATGGGGCTGCCTCTGGGCATTATCGCCGCCCTGTGCGGTAAAAGTGTCGACCACCTGATTATGTGGGTGATGGATGTCATTTTCGCTTTTCCCGGCATCGTGCTGGCTATCCTGCTGGTCAGCGTCCTCGGCGCAGGGTTGATGAATATGCTGTTGGCGATCGCTATCTTCTCGGTGCCGGTTTACGCGCGTCTCAGCCGTAACCTTACCTTGGGCATCAAGAATATGGAGTACATGGAAGCGGCGCGGGCGCTGGGGATTGGCTACCGCCGACAGATAATTCACTACATTCTGCGTAATACCCTGGGGCCGATTACCGTGCAGGCGACATTGACCGGCGGCTCGGTGATCCTCGCCGCGGCTTCGCTGTCCTTCCTCGGCATGGGCGTGCAACCGCCGATGCCGGAGTGGGGGACAATGATGAGCGACGGGCGTAACTTCCTTGGCATCAGCCTGGGAATTTCGCTATGGCCGGGACTGGCTATTGTCTTTTCGGTATTGGGCTTCAACCTGTTGGGAGATGGCCTGCGTGATTTAATGGATTCGCGCCTATGAGTAACAGCGTGCTGTGTCTGGATATTGGCGGCTCCTTTATTAAAAGCGCGGTTTCTCAAGCGCCGGGGAAACTGGTTATGCCGCGCCAGCGGGCGATGCCGCTAAGCTCCTGGCCCGACTTCGTTTGCGCCGTGCAGGAGATTATCGCGCAATATGGCGATGCGATTAGTGAACAGAGTCCACTGGCGCTCTCCTGCGCCGGAGTGGTGGATGTCGCCAATGACCGTATTCTGTCGAGCAACATTCCGCCGTTCGCCGGTATTGATATTACCCAATCGCTGCAGGCTGAGTTTGGGCGTCCGGTGACGATGGCCAACGATGCGGACTGTTTTACCTTAGCCGAGGCGCGTTTCGGCGCGGCAAAAGATCTGCCGGTGGTGTTGGGCGTGATCCTCGGCAGCGGGATCGGCGGTGGGATTGCCATCAACGGTAACATCCTCTACGGCAATCAGGGAATCGGCGCCGAGTGGGGGCACGGACCCATTACGCGTACTCATCTACGGGGAATTGAGTTACCGCGGTTAACCTGCGGCTGCGGACAGCAGGGGTGTCTTGATACCCTTGGCGGAGCAAAAGGGATGCAGCGGCTGCACCAACTACTTAGCGGCCAGACGCTAAGCAGTGTCGAGATTGTAACGCGAGGCAAGGCGGGGGAAGAGACTGCGGTGTTGACCCTCGAAGTATGGCTCGATCTGGTAAGCGAACCGTTGGCCCATACGGTGAACATTCTCGGGCCGCATAAAATCGTCGCTGGCGGCGGGCTGGCGGGTGAAACGGCGTTGCTGGCGCGCCTTGATACAGCGTTGCGGGCAAAGATTCTGCTGAAGAGCGCTGAGCCACTACTGGTCGCCGGGCAATTTAGTCGCGAAGGGGGATTACTGGGGGCATCGGTGCTGGGCTGGGAAAAATTTTAGCCAGGAATGTGGCAAATCTGACGGAAGCTTCTAGGATTAGAGCCTATCCCAGTAGGCGTAATTGGCGCAGCCAGTTTGAACACGGACAGCGCGCAGAAACCGGAGCGTACACGTAGTACGTGAGGATTTCGAGCACTGCCCTGGTTCAAAATGGCAAGTAAAATAGCCCTAATGGGATAGGCTCTTAGTCTGCTTATAAAAATGGAGTAATAACCATGTGCACCAATTTACACGATAACGCCCGCCGCTATGCGGAAGAGAAAAAATGAACGCTTCCTGCTAATCCTGCCCTG
The DNA here is from genome assembly GCF_051207495.1 of Klebsiella sp. K-3. Lineage (NCBI taxonomy): Bacteria > Pseudomonadati > Pseudomonadota > Gammaproteobacteria > Enterobacterales > Enterobacteriaceae > Klebsiella > Klebsiella sp. K-3. The sequence continues at coordinate 44,005 of NZ_JBPNXF010000012.1, forward strand.
CGCCCGCCCAGACGATGGCAAGGGTTAATACTGTGGATTAGCCGACGACTGATACGAACTAATAAGAACCCGCCAATGGCGGGTTCTCCCTTTCTGATGGCCTGAACAACTTACTTGAGCATTTTGTTATAGACGTAAAAATCCATATCACGTACGAAGCCGCTACGCTCGTATAACGCCTGCGCTTTAGTATTATCGGTTGCCGTGCTGAGCATAATAAATGCGGAATCACTCTCTTTTGCCAGTTGTTCGGCACGGGCAATCAGTTGCTGCGCCACGCCGTGCTGGCGGGCAGACTCATCAACGTACAGATCGTAAAGCAGCCAGATGCGCTTCATTTCCAGCGAGCAGAACAGGGGATAGAGCTGGGTAAAGCCCACCGCTTTGCCGTCCACTTCTGCGAAGAAAATGACCGACTCATTCAGTTGCAGGCGCTTAAGGATGAACTCCCGCGCCTGAACGAGATTTTCTTCGACCTGATAGAAACGACGATAGGCGAGATACAGCGGCAGGACGGTATCGACATCCTGGGGCTGGGCTTGATAAATATTCATACTAAAACCTCATTACAATTACGGATGTAATTGTAATACAAATATGATCAGCTGTCGCCAAACGCGCTATGCTGCGTATTTGTTAGGCGATTGCGACGATTGCGGGAGGCGAAATTCAGCCGAATAGCGTACCTTATGGATTATTCACGCTTTTTACAGGCATGCATTAATGGAGGTTCAGTGGACGCGATTAAGGGCTCGGAGCTGAAAGTGCCGGACGCCATCTTTGCATGGGTGCTCGACGGGCAGGGCGGCGTAAAGCCGCTGGCTGATAACGATAATATCGATAAGAGCAATCCCTGCTGGCTACATCTCAATTATACCCATACCGACAGCGCCGACTGGTTAGCCGCCACGCCGCTGTTGCCGAATAACGTTCGTGACGCGCTGGCCGGGGAAAGCACTCGTCCGCGGGTGACGCGCATCGGCGATGGCGCGCTGATTACCTTGCGTTGTATCAACGGCAGCACCGATGAACGCCCCGATCAACTGGTGGCGATGCGTCTGTATATGGACGAGCGGCTGATTGTCTCTACCCGTCAGCGCAAGGTGCTGGCGCTGGATGACGTGCTGGGCGATCTGCAGGAGGGCAACGGGCCGACGGATTGCGGCAGCTGGCTGGTGGAAATCTGCGATGCGTTGACCGATCACGCCAGCGAGTTTATCGAACAGCTGCATGACCGGATTATCGACCTTGAAGATGACCTGCTCGACCAGCAGGTGCCGCCGCGCGGATTTCTGGCGCTGCTGCGTAAGCAGCTCATCGTGATGCGCCGCTATATGGCTCCCCAGCGCGATGTCTACGCCCGTCTTGCCAGTGAGCGCTTGCCGTGGATGAGTGACGATCACCGTCGCCGGATGCAGGATATTGCCGACCGCCTTGGCCGCGGTCTTGATGAGATTGACAGCTGTATTGCCCGTACGGCAATCATGAGCGATGAAATCGCGCAGATTATGCAGGAGTCGCTGTCGCGACGGACTTACACGATGTCGTTGATGGCGATGGTTTTTTTGCCCAGCACCTTCCTGACCGGACTGTTTGGCGTCAACCTTGGCGGTATCCCGGGTAACAGCTGGCATCTTGGTTTTTCGATATTTTGCGTAATGTTAGTCGTTCTAATCGGTGGTGTTACCTGGTGGTTACATCGTAGTAAATGGTTGTAAGAAATTGTCTTTTCAGGCGATTTTGCCGCTGAAACCCCGGCAATATTTGAGCGAAATCAATAAACCATCTACCCATTCAGGGCAATATCTCTCTCGCAGGTGAATGCAACGTCAAGCGATGGGCGTTGCGCTCCATATTGTCTTACTTCCTTTTTTGAATTACTGCATAGCACAATTGATTCGTACGACGCCGACTTCATTGAGTCGGCTTTTTTTTTGCGCTCTGCCAGCTAACTTCTACGCTTAAAGAATAGTCCTGTAAAGAGAGGGGATAAACTATGCGTAACCTGGCGCTTTCCTTGCAGTCGATACCCATCGGCCCTGAGCCCAACGACCCGGTGCCCGTACCCGATCCGCGGCCCCGTCCGCACCCGCTTCCCGACCCGCCGCCGGACGATGATCCGATTAAATTGTCGCATCAAGAGCGGAGATCTGCGAGGATACGCGCCTGCAGATTGTCCGCCCTTTAATGCGAGAAAACATTGTGACCGCTTTTTCAACACTGAACCTTTTGCCCGAAGCTCAACTGAACAACCTTAACGAACTGGGATACCACGCGATGACGCCGGTGCAGGCCGCCGCATTGCCGGCTATCCTGGCCGGGAAGGATGTGCGCGTACAGGCGAAAACCGGCAGCGGTAAAACGGCGGCCTTTGGTCTGGGATTGCTACAGCACGTTGACGCCGGTCTGTTCCAGACCCAATCACTGGTGCTGTGCCCGACCCGCGAACTGGCGGATCAGGTCGCTGGCGAACTGCGTCGCCTGGCGCGCTTTTTGCCAAATATTAAAGTATTAACCCTCTGCGGCGGCCAGCCTTTCGGAGCCCAGCGCGATTCCTTACAGCACGCGCCGCATATTATTGTCGCCACGCCTGGCCGCCTGCTTGACCACCTGCAGAAGGGGACCGTATCGCTGGATGCGCTGCAGACGCTGGTTATGGATGAAGCCGATCGTATGCTCGATATGGGCTTCAGCGATGCTATTGATGAAGTGATTCGTTATGCGCCAGCTTCGCGCCAGACATTACTGTTCTCCGCGACCTGGCCGGAAGCTATCGCCGCCATCAGCGGCCGGGTGCAGCGGGATCCGCAGACGATTGAAATCGATAGCGTTGATGCGCTGCCGTCTATTGAACAGCAGTTCTTCGACGTTTCGCAAAGCGGTAAAATCAAGCTGCTGCAAAAATTGCTCAGCCAGCATCAGCCGGCTTCCTGCGTGGTATTTTGTAATACTAAGCGCGACTGTCAGGCGGTATGCGATGCGTTGAATGCTGCCGGCCAGAGCGCGCTGTCGCTGCATGGCGACCTGGAGCAGCGTGACCGCGATCAGACGTTGGTGCGTTTTGCCAACGGTAGCGCGCGCGTACTGGTGGCGACCGACGTTGCGGCGCGCGGCCTGGATATCAAATCGCTGGAGCTGGTGGTTAACTTTGAACTGGCGTGGGATCCTGAAGTTCACGTTCACCGTATCGGGCGAACCGCTCGCGCAGGTGAAAGCGGCCTGGCGATTAGTTTCTGCGCGCCGGAAGAGGCGCAGCGCGCTAACATTCTTGCTGAAATGCTGCAGATCAAACTCAACTGGGTTAACGCGCCGGCGGGTAATAATATTGCGCCGCTGCAGGCGGAGATGGCGACCCTGTGTATTGATGGCGGTAAGAAGGCGAAAATGCGTCCGGGCGATGTGCTGGGGGCGTTAACTGGCGATATGGGGTTTGATGGCGCCGATATCGGTAAGATCAACGTTCATCCCGCGCATGTTTATGTCGCTATTCGTCAGGGCGTGGCGCAAAAGGCCTATAAGCAGCTGCAAAACGGCAAGATCAAAGGCAAGTCCTGCCGCGTACGTTTGCTGAAGTAAGGGCGGCAAGTGACGGTCTCCGGCGGTTGCCGGAGACGCGTTGCGTATTATTTTACTTCAACCACATTCAGACGCAGTTCATCTAACTGAGCGTCTTCTTCTTCCGGCTGCCAGCCCGCAGGCTGCAGCGGAATCTCTTCGCGGTCAAAGGCCAGATCGCCGCCGTCAACTACCGCAGAACCGTGTGTGATGGATTTAAAATCAAACAGATTGACGTCGCTCAGGTGCGACGGCACCACGTTCTGCATTGCGCTAAACATGGTTTCGATACGGCCAGGATAGCGTTTATCCCAATCGCGCAGCATATCGGCGATCACCTGACGCTGCAGGTTAGGCTGGGAGCCGCACAGGTTACAAGGAATAATCGGGAAGCCTTTGGCCTGCGAGAAGCGTTCGATATCTTTTTCGCGACAGTAGGCCAGCGGGCGGATAACGATATGTTTGCCGTCATCGCTCATCAGTTTCGGCGGCATACCTTTCATTTTGCCGCCGTAGAACATGTTGAGGAACAGCGTCTGCAGAATATCGTCGCGGTGATGGCCGAGCGCGATTTTGGTTGCGCCCAGTTCGGTCGCCGTACGGTAGAGAATGCCGCGACGCAGACGAGAACACAGTGAGCAAGTGGTTTTGCCTTCCGGGATTTTCTCTTTAACGATGCCGTAAGTGTTCTCTTCGACGATCTTGTACTCAACGCCCAGCTGTTCCAGATAGGCCGGCAGAATGTGTTCCGGGAAGCCCGGCTGTTTCTGATCGAGGTTAACGGCCACCAGCGAGAAAGAAATAGGCGCGCTTTTCTGCAGGCTACGCAGAATTTCCAGCATGGTATAGCTGTCTTTGCCGCCGGAAAGACAGACCATAATGCGGTCGCCATCTTCAATCATGTTGAAGTCGGCGATCGCCTCACCGACATTGCGGCGCAGACGTTTCTGCAGTTTGTCGATATTGTATTTTTCTTTTTTGCTAATTTCTTGATTTTGCAGCATTTAATAGTGGCTCAATTCATAGTGTGGCATCAGAAGAGCACGCGTTGTGCCAGTCGCTGGATCAATTCCCGCTGGCGCGTAGCAATGAGTGAGGTCTGATAGAAAACCGTGGCGTGTATGGTACGGATTCGGGGGGGCAATGTCAGCATCTTTCCGGCACTTTAATCCGCGAGGAGTAAAGATAATAAAGCCCGCCGGGCGGCGGGCTTGCGATTACCTGACGACCAGCACCGAGCACTCGGCATGGCGCACCACCGCCGCGGCGTTAGAGCCGAGCAGATAAGTGGTGATGTCCGGGCGATGCGAGGCGATAATGACCAGGTCGGCGGGCAGCGATTCAGCCAGCGCCAGAATCTTATCTTTTGGCGAGCCCTCGGCAACATGGAAATGCATTCTGTCTTCCGGAATGGCGAAGCCTTTTGCCAGCTCACGCAACTGTGCTTCCGATTCGGCGCGCAGTTCATCCATAGCCGGCAGTTCAGCGGTATAGGCCATACCCAGAGAGGCGTAGTAGGGTAGCGAAGGGATAACGGTGAGGAAATGCACCTGCGCGTCATCGACGCGTGCTTCGGATTCAACGTGGCGGATCACACGTTGAGTAAATTCTTTATCAGAAATATCGATGGGTACCAGAATCATTCTACTCATAAAACCTCCTGTTTTAATAACCACCAAAACAGTATGCCATCAGGATTGAGGTTCTACTATAGCGTGAATCACAAATTGGTACGACAACTGGCAATTTATTGTTGGTTTAAGTGAAGCGCCCGCCGTGAACGGCGGGCGCAAGCATTAGAACTGATATACCAGACCCAGTGCTACGATATTGTCGGTAGAAATACCGTTGTCTTTATAGAAGTCGTCATTGCCGTCGAGCAGGTTGATTTTGTAATCAACGTAGGTAGACATATTACGGTTGAAGTAATAGGTCGCGCCGACATCCATATATTTAACCAGATCTTGATCGGCATACTGACCTTTGTAAACCAGATCTTTACCTTTGGATTGCAGGTAGGAAATTGCCGGACGCAGGCCGAAATCGAACTGATACTGTGCGGTTACTTCAAAGTTCTGCGTTTTATTAGCAATGGTGCCGTTCTGATTGCCGTACGGCGTCATGTTACGGGTTTCTGAATACATGGTCGCCAGATAGATGTTGTTCGCATCATATTTCACGCCTGCGGTCCAGGCATCGGCTTTATCGCCGCCCGCGGTAGACTGATGGGTCTGTTCGTTGGTGCGGTCAGAAGAACTGTAGGCCGCGCCGAGGCTGACGCCCATACCTAAATCATAGGTAGAGGAGATACCGAAACCGTCGCCGTTGGAGTTTTTCACGCTGCGGCCATCGCCGTTAGCGGTTCCTTCCTGGCTGGCGGAAGAATTAAATTCATGGCTGGCTTGGTTTTCGTTTTTACCCTGATACTGGAGCGCGAAGTTCAGGCCGTTAACCAGGCCGAAGAAATCGCTGTTACGGTAAGTTGCGACACCGTTGGCGCGGCCGGTCATAAAGTTGTCGGACTGGGTATAAGAGTCGCCGCCGAACTCTGGCAGCATATCGGTCCAGGCTTCTACGTCGTACAGGACGCCGTAGTTACGGCCATAGTCGAATGAACCGTAGTCACCCGCTTTGATCCCGGCGAACGCCAGACGAGTCCACGCCTGATCGCCAGAGCTTTCGGTGTTGTTAGCCTGAACGTTGTATTCCCACTGACCATAGCCGGTGAGCATATCGTTAATTTGCGTTTCACCTTTAAAGCCGAAGCGCAGGTAGGTCTGATCGCCGTCTTTACTGGAGTCGCTGGAGAAATAATGTAAACCGTCTACCTTGCCGTAGAGATCTAATTTGTTGCCATCTTTATTATAAATTTCTGCCGCGTGAGCAGCGCCGGCAGCCAATAATGCCGGGATAACCAATGCCAGTACTTTTCTTTTCATTTGGATATTCCTTTAACTTTTTTGTTTTAACTTCCTGGGTGGAAGTACGGCCATGCTAAAGGAGCGCATTCTGATATGATAAGTATCAATTGTTACAATATAAGTAAATTCTAAAGCAAATAAATATACAGTAATGACAATTTTCAGCGTGAATGTTTTGGGTTGATATATATAAAATAAAAATTATACAATATAGGTTGAATATCGTATTCTGCCTGCGTTATATGCCTTTATTGTCATTGAGAATTTATATTATTGCCGTCTCATTCATATTGAATGATTAATTTGTCGGAAAATGACAAGCCCGAATAGATTTACTATTCGGGCTTTTTTTATAGCGCCAGATTTCCGTCAGCCGGTTTAGCTTTCGGTTGTCGGTTTCTCCGCTTTACCTGCCAACTGGGCCAGGAAGTCATAGCGTTTTTGTAGATCGGCGGCCGCGTCTTTCCACAACTGCTCGGCTACTTCCGGCTGCTGGGCGTTAAGGCGGCGGAAGCGTTGCTCGTTAAGCAGCGTCTCAGCCAGCGCGTCTGATGGCGGGCGTGAGTCCAGCGCCAGCGGCAGCTTGCCTTCATCGGCGCGGCGCGGGTCGAAGCGATACAGCGGCCAGAAGCCGGTGGCCGTTAGCTGACGCATCTGGTCGTGGCTTAGCGCCAGGTCGTAACCGTGCTCCTCGCACGGGCTATAGGCGATAATCAACGAAGGACCCGGATAGGATTCCGCTTCCTGAATGGCTTTCACCGTTTGGTTAAGCTGCGCGCCGAGCGAAATCTGCGCCACATAGACATGACCGTACATCATCATGCTCACGCCGAGATCTTTGCGTGCCTTACGTTTGCCGTGCTCGCCAAATTTGGTGACCGCGCCGAGCGGCGTCGCCTTCGATGCCTGCCCGCCGGTGTTGGAGTAACACTGGGTATCGAGTACCAGGATATTGACGTTTTCCGTCAGGCTCAGCACGTGGTCAAGGCCGCCAAAGCCAATATCATAGGCCCAGCCATCACCGCCGATAAGCCAGACCGACTTCTCGACTAACGCATCCGCATCGATGAGCAGCTCTTCGGCCCCGGCGACGCCCGTCAGCGCCTGACGCAGATCGGCTACCTGTTCGCGGCGCGCTTCCGGCGTCGCTTGCGCATGTAGCGCGGTATTTAGTTCAGCCGGGAGTTTATCGGCAAATTCGCTCAACAACCGCATCACACGCTGGCGGTGTTGGTCGACGGTTAAGCGGAAGCCCAGGCCGAATTCAGCGTTATCTTCAAACAACGAGTTGGCCCACGCCGGACCGCGACCGTTAGCATCAGTGGTATAAGGCGTTGAGGGGAGGTTGCCGCCGTAAATGGACGAACAACCGGTGGCGTTGGCAATCAACATCCGATCGCCATACAGCTGGGTCAACAGTTTGATATACGGCGTTTCGCCGCAGCCCGAGCAGGCGCCGGAGTATTCAAACAGCGGACTAATCAGCTGCGAGGTACGAATATCAATACGCTCAAGTTTCGTGCGATCGATTTCCGGCAGGTTGAGGAAGTAATCGTAATTGACTTTCTCTTCTTCAACGTGCTCAAGGCGCGACATCATATTGATGGCCTTGATGTCCGGATTCTGGCGATCTTTCGCCGGACACACTTCAACGCACAGGTTGCAGCCGGTGCAATCTTCCGGCGCGACCTGCAGAACGTATTTCTGCCCGCGCATATCGCGGGATTTCACATCCAGCGAGTGCAGGCTGGATGGCGCGTTTTCCATTTCTTGCGGAGCGACCACTTTGGCGCGGATCGCCGAATGCGGACAGGCGGCGACGCAGTGGTTGCACTGGGTACACAGCTCTTCCTTCCAGATTGGGATCTCTTCGGCAATGTTGCGTTTTTCCCAACGGGTGGTGCCCATGGGCCAGGTACCATCTGGCGGCAGCGCGGAGACCGGCAGCGCATCGCCAAGACCGGCAAGCATCGCTGCGGTGACGGTTTTGACAAAGTCCGGCGCGGCATCGGAGACCACTGGCGGACGGTTGGGGCTACTGGCGTTAACCGGCTGCAGCGGCACTTCCGCCAGCGATTCGCGGGCCAGAGCCAGCGCCTGCCAGTTGCGTTCCACCAGCTCCTGGCCTTTGCTACTGTAGCTTTTGGCAATCGCGCCCTGTAGCTCGGCCAGCGCGCTGTCGCCCGGCAGGATTTGGGTTAAATGGAAAAAAGCCATCTGCATAACGGTGTTGATGCGCGCGCCAAGGCTGCACTCGCGGGCGATTTTCGCCGCGTTGACCACATAAAAACGTGCTTGCTTTTGATTCAGCGCGGCCTGTACTTCCTGTGGCAGGCGCGACCATACCTCATCAGCGCTGTAGGGCGTATTGAGCAAGAAAATGCCGCCGGGCTTCAACCGTTCGACCATCTGATATTTGTCGATAAATTGCAGCTGGTGGCAGCCGACGAAATCGGCCTGCGAGATAAGGTACGACGAACGGATCGGTTTTTCACTGACGCGTAGATGCGAGACGGTCAGGCCGCCGGCCTTCTTCGAGTCATAGACAAAATAGCCCTGTGAGAACCACGGCGTGGAATTGCCAATAATCTTGATATTGTTTTTGGTCGCAGAGACGCTACCGTCGCTGCCGAGGCCGTAAAACAGCGCTTCCAGCTTCGCTTCTGCCGGTAGCGTATTTTCCGCCAGCGGCAGCGAAAGGTTCGTCACATCATCGTAAATGCCAACGGTAAAGCGGGGTTTTGGCTGTGCGGCCTGTAATTCATTAAAGATAGCCAGCACGCATTCCGGGCCAAACTCTTTGGAGGAGAGGCCATAGCGGCCGCCAATAGTACGCGGTAGCGTTTCGCGCTCGCCGCGGTTGAAGGCTTCCGCCAGCGCGGTCATCACGTCGAGGTACAGCGGTTCGGCAAGCGCGCCGGGTTCTTTGGTGCGATCCAGTACGGCAACCGCGCGGGCGCTCTCCGGCAAGGCCTGCAGCAGATGCGCGGCGGAGAACGGCCGATAGAGGCGAACTTTCAGCACGCCGACTTTTTCCCCACGGCTCAGCAGTTCATCAACAACCTCTTCACAGGTACCGATAGCGGACCCCATGATGACAATAACCCGTTCCGCCTGCGGGTGGCCGTAAAATTCGAACGGTTTGTACTGACGACCGGTTGCGGCGGCGAAATCATTCATCGCCGTTTCTACGTGCTCATATACCGCGTCGTACCAAGGGTTGGTCGCTTCACGGGACTGGAAATAAGTGTCCGGGTTGGCTGATGTACCGCGAATGACCGGATGCTCCGGGTTAAGGGCGCGTTGGCGATGCTCGGCGATTTTATCCTGCGGCAGCAGGGAGCGAATGGTGTCATCCGCCAGCGGCGCGATTTTGTTGATTTCGTGCGAGGTGCGGAAACCATCGAAGAAATGAATAAACGGCACCCGGCTTTGCAGCGTGGCGATATGGGAAATCAGCGCGAAGTCCTGCGCTTCCTGGACGCTGCTGGCGCACAGCATCGCGCAGCCGGTCTGGCGCACGGCCATCACGTCGGAATGATCGCCGAAAATTGATAGTGCGTGAGTGGCGACGGTACGGGCGGCGACGTGCAGGACAAAGGGCATCAACTGGCCGGCCAGCTTGTATAGCGTTGGGATCATCAGCAGCAGGCCCTGCGATGACGTAAAGGAAGTGGAAAGGGCGCCGGTCTGCAGCGCGCCGTGCACGGCGCCGATAGCCCCGGCTTCCGACTGCATTTCGACCACGCGGGGGACGTCGCCCCAGACGTTTTTCAGCCCATCGCCAGACCAGGCATCGGCCTGCTCCGCCATCGTTGAACTGGGCGTAATCGGGTAGATGGCGATAACTTCACTCGTGCGAAACGCGACTGAAGCGACCGCGCCATTACCGTCAATCGTAATCATAAGAAGACACCCTTACATTGCGCAAAAAGAAGGGACTCGTGAAACGGCGACGAGTCCTGTTGTTATCTCCATATTTTAGCAAACGCCCGCCGCGACCATTTTCGCATTTGTGTCCTTGGGAATGTCCTTATCTATGTTTGGATCAATTTTTTGGCGGAAAAACAGAAAAGTGTCTGGCCAGAGGGCTCAAAAGGTAGTGACGGATACCGGCGATGCACCACTTAAATAAAGCAAAATATATTTTTAAATTTAATAGCTTTTAGCCAACCGGCAATCGCATGATATTTATTTGCTGCGGTGAATTCCCCTCTGCGGCGGAGCGTTCAGTTCAGTCTCCTGTTGGCGAAAATTAGCACGCGAATTAGTTCGAACTGGCTAATTCACCGGGAGGCACCCGGCACCGCAATCACCACCCGCAAACTATGCCGCCCGGTCGCTGCAAGCGTGATTTTTTCGTCGGGAAAATATTTCGGGCTGGGATAAAAGCCGCGCGGGGGCTGCGCTTTGCCTGACGAGATCAAGCTTTAAGCGGAAAATTTGCTAGAAAATGTTAATGAGGCGCATAAATACGTATTTCGCCTCTCGACGGCAGGCGCTGCGCTGCCTATTATTCTTGAGTTTGTTTATTCTAAGATGTTTCTGAAAGGGGGAGAGAATGCGAGCTGCGTTTTTAGTGGGGTGCGCTGCGTTATTACTGTCGGCTTGTAGCAACGAGCCGGTGCAACAAGCCACTGCGGCACACGTACCGCCCGGCATGCGCGCGGCGATGAGCGACAGCGGCCAGGCGAATTGCGCGATGGTTGGCGGTTCATTATCCGTTGCCCGCCAGCTTGATGGCAGCGCTATTGGTATGTGCGCGCTACCGAATGGTAAACGCTGCAGCGAGCAGGCATTAGCGGGCGGAAGCTGCGGAAACTACTAGTACGCAAGGCGTCTCGCTACATTAAATCGGCGAGTTTATACACCAGCGATTGGTCGGCGGTCGCCAGCGTGAGCTGATTCTCCGTCAGATCGACCTGCGCGCCATCGCGCAGCATTTTGCTGAGGGTATTATCCAGCGCGTTCCGCTGTGGATCCGCGCACAACTTACGCGTCATCGCCAGCTGTTCAACTTTTAGCTCGCCGTCTGACAGTTTGCCCTGGCCGCTGAAGCCGTTGCACATCGTGCCTGACACATACATTTTTTCGCCGAAGCTAATTTCCGGCGGCGGCGTCTGGCTTGCCGGTAGCGCCTGGCCGTTAACGCTGGTCAGCACAAAACGATGATGTTGTAGTTGTTCGGCGTTGGTAGAAACTTTGCTGTTGTATACGCAGCCCGATAGCAGCATGCCCGCCGCCAGCAGTGCAGCAAACTTATTCATTCGTACTCCAAAACATTTGTCATATCAATAAAACGAAAAACAGTGTAACTGTAATGCAGGCAGGATCTGTGGGGATTGTCTGAATGTGCCCCCCGCTAGCGGGGAGCACAAAAGGGGAAAGATACTTAGACCAGCGCGTTCGGGCAGGTTTCGCCTTTAGCAACCTGTTGCAGATTACCCAACGTTGTTTCGGAAATACCGATCAGCGCTTCAGCGGTCAGGAACGCCTGGTGACCGGTAAACAACACGTTGTGGCAGGCGGAGAGCCGGCGGAACACGTCATCCTGGATGACATCATTCGATTTATCTTCAAAGAACAGATCGCGTTCATTTTCATACACGTCCATTCCCAGCGCGCCGATTTTCTGATGCTTCAGCGCGTCGATAGCCGCTTGTGAATCGATAAGCGCGCCGCGGCTGGTATTAATGACCATCACGCCGTCTTTCATCTGATCAAACGCCGCCTGATTGAGCAGGTGATAGTTTTCGTTGGTAAGCGGGCAGTGCAGAGAGATGACGTCGGACTGCGCGTACAGCGTCGGCAGGTCGACATATTCAACGCCAAGATCCAGCGCCGCCGCGCTCGGATAGGGATCAAACGCCAGCAGGCGCATACCGAAACCTTTGAGGATCCGCAGCGTTGCGACGCCAATTTTGCCGGTGCCGATCACCCCTGCGGTTTTACCGTACATGGTGAAGCCGGTCAGCCCTTCCAGCGAGAAGTTGGCATCGCGGGTACGTTGATAGGCGCGGTGGATGCGACGGTTTAGCGACATCATCATACCGATGGCGTGTTCAGCAACGGCTTCCGGCGAGTAGGCCGGAACGCGCACGACGCGCAGGCCCAGCTCTTTAGCCGCGTCAAGATCGACGTTGTTAAACCCGGCGCAGCGCAGCGCGATGTATTTCACGCCGTGGGCTTTCAGCTCTTCCAGCACCGGGCGGCTGCCGTCGTCGTTAACGAAGATACATACCGCTTCACAACCGTTGGCCGTTTTCGCGGTCTTTTCGGTCAGCAGGAAGTCAAAAAATTCCAGTTCAAAGCCGTATGCGTCGTTAACATGCTGCAGATACTTTTTATCGTACTGCTTGGTACTATAAACAGCGATTTTCATAAGGCTTTCCTCTAGTGATAATACCGTCACGGTAGCATAATTAAAATAATCTTACAAATATTAAAAATTAGTTTAATCATCAGGTTATGATATTAATTCTAGAGCATATCGCAGTCTTAAGAAATCTCTTTAAAAGACAATACGTTTCACCAAAAACTGAGGCTGAATGCCCCCGGCGCCAGCAGGATAAATGGCCAGAGTAAACCCGATGCCACATTGGCAACCTGGAAACGCCATAGCGAGGTACCGCTGGCGCCGGTGACCAGCGGTAACGTTGCGCGCAGCGGCGACAGAAAGCGGCCAAAGAATACTGCCCAACCGCCGTGACGGCGCAGGAATAGCTGGCTGCGCAGTACTCGCTCGGCACTGAGCCAGCGCAGACGCGGCAGATGATGCTGATAGCGACGGCCAATTTGCCATGAGAGCCAGAATCCGCCGATTGCGCCCAGGCTGGCGCTTAGCCACATTAGCAGGAAATGACCGATGCTGGTTGACGCCAGCGCCCCGAGCACCAGCAAACCGGAGGTGCCGGGGATCACAAAAGAGATGAGGGCGCAGGATTTACTGAACGTCAGTAGAAAAACAATCAGTAATACCAATGAATAGTGGCTCTGCGCGCGTTCGATCAGCGAGATAATGAGCTCCACGAAATAACGGCTCCTTATTACCTGTTTTTCCAAGTGTCGCAGGCACAATTTAAACGAAGACTAAATAGTTATTCAGCAGAAATGAGTGCGACTATCCTTAATCAGAACGTTAACTTTCACTCGCGGGTCGAACGTGCCACAATAGGCGCCTATCGGCTTATACTTAGAATCAGGATTTGACTGCCCATGAAGGGTAAATATAAAGCCGCTCTTGCGCTGTTATTAGCACTTATTTTGCTGCCGCTGGCCCTGTTGGCCACATTAACGCATTGGGTTCCGACGCTGGCGGGTATCTGGCTGCCGGTCGGGACGCGTATCTCGCTTGGTGAAAGTCCGCGCCTGACGCGCTCCTCGCTGGTCATCCCCGATCTACGCTACCTGGTGGGCGATTGCGAAATTGCTCGCGTCAGCAATGCGCGCCTTACCCGTCCCAGCCGTTGGCGGCTACACCTGAGTGAACTGGATATCAATAGCGCATGCCTGGCTAAGATCCCCGCCAGCGAGCCGCTCTCCGGCGCGCCGCGAACCCTCGCCGAGTGGCAATCGATGCTGCCGTATAGCTGGTTAACTATCGACAATCTGCGCCTGTCGCCGTGGGAAAAATGGCAAGGGAAACTGGTGATGTCGTTGACGCCTGGGCAGCAGGATATCGGCTATTCCGGCAAAGAGGTTACGCTACAGGCGAAACTGCGCGGCCAGACCTTAACGGTCAGCAATTTCAGCGCGCGGCTGGTGGAAGATCAGGCGCCGGTTAAGCTGGTCGGTGAATTCGAAATGCCGCTGGTGCCGGATGGCCTACCGGTCGATGGCCATCTGGTCAGCACCTTCGAATTCCCGCAAACGCCGGGTCTGGTGGATGCGGAACTGGAATGGCAGAAAAACCGCGGTCAGCTGCTGGTCACGCCGCGCGGCGAGGTTGAACCGATGCTCGACCTGCCGTGGGAGATAACCCCTGAACGTATCACCATCAGCGATGGGCGTTGGAACGCGGTGTATGCCGGCTATCCGCTTAGCGGGCGGGTTGCGCTATCGGTTGGCGACTGGCAGAAAGGCACCGAAGAGATGGAAATCAGCGGCCGGCTCAACGTGTTAACGCACGGCGAAGCGGGTAAGGGGAACGCCGTGTTGAATATTGGCCCTGGTAAGCTGAGTATGGACCACAGCGACATGCCGCTTAGCCTGACCGGCGAAGCCAAGCTCGACGACATGATTTTTTACGCTGTGCTGCCCGCTAAACTGAGCGGCCCGCTGATGACGCCAGAGCTGGCTTTTCATCCCGGGGCGCTGCTGCGCTCGCGCGGGAGGGTGATCGACTCGCTGAATATCGATGAGATCCGCCTGCCGTTGGCGGGGGTGAAAGTGACTCAGCAGGGAGTGGATGGCCGCCTGCAGGCGATACTGCGCGCCCATGAACAGGAAATGGGCGATTTTACTCTGCATCTGGATGGGCAGGCCGACAACTTTATGCCCGACCGCGGTCGCTGGTCGTGGCGTTATTGGGGCGATGGTCACTTTACGCCGATGCAGGCGCGCTGGGATGTGAAAGGCGCCGGTGAGTGGCGGGACAGCGCCATTATCCTTAACAGCCTGTCGACCGGGTTCGATAAGCTACAGTACGGCACCATGCTGGTCAGCACGCCGCGCCTGACCCTCGATAAACCCATTCACTGGCTGCGTAATGAGCAGCATCCGAAATTTAGCGGCGCGTTGTCGCTGGATGCCGGTAAAACCACCTTCAGCGGCGGCAGCGTGTTGCCGCCGTCAACGCTCAAATTTAATATTGATGGCCGCGATCCGACCTGGTTCCTGTTCAACGGCTCATTACACGCGGAGAAAATCGGCCCGATTCGTCTGACCGGGCGCTGGGACGGCGAACGCCTGCGTGGCCAGGCATGGTGGCCGAAACAGGCGCTAAGCGTATTCCAGCCGCTGATCCCGCCGGACTGGAAAATGACCCTGCGTGAAGGTGATATGTATGCGCAGGTAGCATTTTCCGCGGCCGCCGGGCAGGGCTTTGAGGCCGGTGGGCACGGGGTCTTAAAAGGCGGTAGCGCCTGGATGCCGGACAACCAGATCAACGGCGTCGACTTTGTTCTGCCGTTCCGCTTCAGCGGCGGGAGCTGGCAGCTCGGTACCCGCCGCCCGGTTTCGCTGCGCATTGGCGAAATCGTCAACCAGTTTACCGCCAAAAACCTGAGCGCCGATCTCCAGGGAACATGGCCCTGGAGCGAGCAGGATCCGCTGGAGTTGAGCAACGTCAATGTTGATATCCTTGGCGGCAAGCTGACCATGCAGCAGCTAAGGATGCCGCAGCACCAGCCGGCGCTGCTGCGTCTGCAGAATATCTCCAGTAGTGAATTAATCAGCGCCATCAAGGTAAAACAATTTGCGGTCTCTGGCGCGTTTAACGGCGCGTTACCGCTATGGCTGAACAACGAGAAATGGATCATTAAAGACGGCTGGTTTAGCAACCCCGGCCCGATGACCATGCGTCTGGATAAAGACACCGCCGATGCGCTGGTGGCCGATAATGTCTCCGCGGGCGCGGCGATTAACTGGCTGCGCTATATGGAGGTCTCGAAATCCTGGACGCGTATCAACCTTGATAATCTTGGCAAGCTGACGATGAGCGCGGCGATTAGCGGCACCAGTCGAGTGGACGGAAAAAGCAGCACCGTGCATTTAAACTATACCCATGAAGAGAATATTTTCGATCTGTGGCGCAGTTTGCGCTTCGGCGATAATTTGCAGGCATGGCTTGAGCAGAATGCGAAACTGCCCGCCCCGCGCTGTACGGATACATGTAAGGAACCAAAATGATAAAACTGTTCGCCGCGGCGCTGGCGACCCTGCTGCTGGCAGGCTGTACGCCGCGTATTGAAATCGCCGCGTCCAAGGAGCCAATCACCATCAATATGAATGTCAAAATTGAGCATGAGATTCATATTAAGGTGGATAAGGACGTCGAAAATTTGCTGAAGTCGCGTAGCGATCTGTTCTGAGGCGATGATGAGAAAACGACTGCTGACTGCCACCCTGGCGTTAATGCTGTTGAGTAGCCCGGCGCTGGCGCTGACCTTGAATGAGGCGCGGGCGCAGGGGCGAGTAGGAGAAACGCTGAACGGCTATCTGGCGCCGCTGAAACAGGATGCGCAGACGTTGGCGTTAGTTAAACAGATTAATGCCGCGCGCAGCGAAAGTTATCAGCAACTGGCGGATGACAATAACCTGCCGGTGGATGAAGTAGCGAAAATGGCCGGGCAGAAGCTGGTCGCCCGGGCGCAGCCGGGGGAATATGTGCAGGGTATTAACGGCAAATGGCTGCGCAAATAGTTAACGATAGCGCTTGCGGTATTCGCCGGGCGACACGCCGAAGCGCTGCTTAAACGCCGTTGAAAAATGGCTATGGTCGCTAAATCCCCAACTGTAGCCAATTCCCGCCAGTTTCTCTTCATCGTGCGCGTTTTGTAACGCCCGGGCGCACAGGTCAAGACGCCGGTTTTTAATATACTGCGCGACCACCAGACCCTTATCGGCAAACAGGCGGTACAGGCTGCGTACCGACATGCCGGTTTCCCCGGCCAACCACTCCGGACGCAGCTGTTCCGACTGTATCGACTCATCAATCAACGCCATAATTTTTTGAAATTGCTTGTCGCGGCGCGTCGGCGGCGCTTCTTGCTGCTGTAGCATCGGTCGCAGCAGACAGACGATGGCCTCCAGCGCCGCTTCGCCTTCGCTTTCTGAGAGCGCCGGGCTGCGCATGCTTTCTTGCAGCAGCCGCTGGCTAAGTTGGACCATCGGCAGCGTTTTATTCAGCCGGGTGGCGATGCTGATGTCGCTGCCGTGCAGCTGGCTTTCCACGAGCTGGCGAGGCAGCAGCAGCGAAGCCTGTTTTGACGTGTGTTGCCAGAAGATAGAGCAGGGACGAGAAGCATCAATGAGCGTGATATCGCCGGCCTCGAGCACCACCTGGCGCTCGTCCTGCTCGATTGCCGCCTGGCCGTCGAGCTGAAAAACGGTATAGAACCAGGCGTCGTTGTCGCGTTTGATTTCGTTACGGGTGCGGTAAAGATTGACGCCGCGGGCGGTGACGGTACTGACTTTGAGACTACCGGTATAGCTTGCATCAATCTCGCCATGGAATTCGTCGCCCAGCGGACGAGCGGCAAAATGGCCGCACACTTGATTAATCTTTGCTAACCAACGCTGATAGTCCTGCCCGCTTTCTACCGTCGCCATCGTCTGCACCTTGTAAAAATAATGTTTCTGCATTGTTGCATTTATGCCGTGAGTGGCAAGAGCGCAGCGTGGAGTATATGAAAGAACTATTACCTGCGGCACATTTCACCGCCTTTCTGGGTGCTTAATTGCGGGACCTGTCACAGCGGCAACAACGATTGTCACAGAGAAAAAAGCGCAAATGGCTGACCCATCCTAGACTGTGTTCACTATCCGCGAACAATAAGGAAGTCGCATGTCCACATCACAGGTCGCGCTGCTCGCCAGCGTACAGCAGTTTCTCGATAGACAGCATGGCTTATATATTGATGGCAACCAGCAGGCGGCGCAGAGTGAAAAACGCTTAACCGTCTGGGACCCGGCCACCGGCCAGGCGATTGCCACTACGGCAGATGCTAATGCCGCCGACGTTGACCGCGCGGTGATGTCCGCCTGGCGCGCTTTTGTCGCCCGTAGCTGGGCCGGGCGCACGCCGGCCGACCGCGAGCGGATCCTGCTGCGTTTCGCCGATCTGGTGGAACAGCATGGTGAAGAGCTGGCGCAGCTCGAAACCCTTGAACAGGGGAAGTCGATCAATATTTCGCGCGCGTTTGAAGTCGGTTGCACCCTCAACTGGATGCGCTACACCGCCGGGCTGACCACCAAAATCAGCGGCCGTACGCTGGACGTTTCCATTCCGTTCCCGGAAGGCGCGCGCTATCAGGCGTGGACCCGTAAAGAGCCGGTTGGGGTGGTGGCGGGGATTGTTCCGTGGAACTTCCCGCTGATGATCGGCATGTGGAAGGTGATGCCGGCGCTGGCTTCCGGCTGTTCAATTGTGATTAAACCCTCCGAGACGACGCCGTTAACGTTGCTACGGGTAGCAGAGCTGGCAACGGAAGCCGGGATCCCGGATGGCGTCTTTAACGTCGTCACCGGCAGCGGCGGCGAGTGCGGCGCCGCCTTAACCACCCATCCGCAGGTGGCGAAAGTGAGTTTCACCGGTTCGACCGCCACCGGCAAGCATATTGCCCGCGCGGCAGCTGACCGTCTGACCCGCGTAACCCTTGAACTCGGCGGCAAAAACCCGGCCATCGTGCTGAAAGATGCCGATCCGCAGTGGGTTATTGAAGGGTTGATGACCGGAAGTTTCCTCAATCAGGGGCAGGTATGCGCCGCCAGTTCGCGGATCTATATCGAAGCGCCGCTGTTTGATAACCTGGTGGCAGGCTTTGAGCAGGCGGTTAAGTCGCTGCAGGTGGGGCCGGGAATGGTTGAAACGACGCAGATTAACCCGGTGGTGTCGCAGGCGCACTGCGCTAAAGTGGCCGCTTATCTGGATGAAGCGCGTCAACAAAACGCCGAGCTGATTAGCGGTAACGTTGGGCCAAATGGCAACGGTTTTTATATTGCGCCGACGCTGGTGATTAATCCGGATTCCGGGCTGCGCCTTAATCGCGAAGAGGTGTTCGGCCCGGTGGTAAACCTGGTGCGCGTCGCCGATGGCGAAGAGGCGCTACGTTTAGCCAACGACAGCGATTTCGGTCTTACCGCTAGCGTCTGGACCCGCGACCTGACTCAGGCGCTGAACTATACCGATCGCCTGCAGGCCGGTACGGTATGGGTTAACAGCCATACGCTGATTGATGCCAACCTGCCGTTCGGCGGGATGAAGCAGTCCGGTACCGGGCGCGATTTTGGCCCGGACTGGCTGGACGACTGGTGCGAAACCAAATCGGTGTGCGTGCGCTACTGATTTTTTGTCGGATGGCGCTACGCTTATCCGACCTACAGCGTGGTGGGGTTTGGTAGCCCGGAGAAGGCGCCATGTGCCGCCTGCGGTAAACTCCCCGGTGGCGCTATCGCTTACCGGGGCTACAGCATTGTGCGATTTGGTAGCCCGGAGAAGGCGCAATGCGCCGCCTCCGGGAAACTCCCCGGTGGTTGGACATACCTCTTCCCCCTGAGCGCTGATTTGCTATGATCGGCGCTCTTTTTTTTCTGATGTTGCCCCGCTATGTGGAATGATGCGCTTTGCTATCAGCAGTACGGCGCGCCGGAAACGGTGCTCGCGCTGCATCACCTGTCGTTGCCGCCGCTGGAGCCCGGACTTGTTCGGGTACAAATGCGCTATGCCCCGGTCAACCCTTCCGATCTGATCCCCATTACCGGCGCTTACCGCCATCGTACGACGCTGCCATCGGTGGCGGGCTATGAAGGCGTTGGGGTGGTGATTGAAGACTCGACGAATGGGCGTCCACGACTGGGGCAGCGGGTCCTACCGCTACGCGGCGCCGGAACCTGGCAGCGTTATCTCGATATTGACCCGCGCTGGCTGGTGCCGGTCGCTGAAGATATCGATGACATCGTGGCCGCGCGCGGCTATATCAATCCGCTGACCGCGATGCTGATGCTCACGCGCTGGCCGGTAGCGGGAAAGCATGTGCTTTTGACCGCTGCTTCATCGTCCTGCGCCAGTTTGCTGGGACAGTGGGCGCTCGCCATGGGCGCGCGTTCGGTCAGCGGTATTATTCGCTCGCCGCAGCACATCCCGCGCTTGCAGCAATATGGCGTCTACCCGCTACTCGAAGGCGACATGGCGCTGATTGAACAAGTCAGTCAGTACAGCGATTTGGTGTTTGACGCGGTTGGCGGTGAGCTGGCGAATTTTCTGCTGGCGGTACTGCCGGTGTCGTCAACGCTGGTCTCTTATGGCTTGTTATCCGGTAAACCGCTCATCCAGACGCGAGGCAGCGCAGCGGTACGCAAATTTCATCTGCGGGAGGCCTTACCGACACTCAGCGTTGATACGTGGCAGGCGGCGTTTGCCGGGATCTGGCGACAACTGCCGACCACGGCGCAGCCCGCCGCGCAGGTGATAAAGCTGTGCGACTGGCGTGAGGCGATTGCCGCCGCAGGCCAGCCGGGAAGAGGCGGTAAAATCCTGCTCGATTTCACCGCGGGTTAAGATTACTTTTTCTTCTCGCCAAGGGTTGGGGTTTCGTCAAAGAAGTTCCACGGCTTGAGCAACGCATGCGCCCATTCGGTCGGCATGATCGGCCACTCTTCGGCGCGCGCGACGTGAGTGGTGCCGGTGGTAATCCACACGACGTCGTCGTGGTTTGTCAGCGACTCATCATCCTTCGCGTACTGCCCTAAGCCGGTATCCTGGGCGGAACGGTTGGGATATTTCCCTTCCGGATAACGCTCTGTCGGGTGGTAACGCGTCACCCACAGCTGTTTATCCATAAAGCTCAGACGATGATATATCCACTCGTCCGGGGCGAACTTGGCGCCAGTCGCCGCCGGGTGCGTGCCGCCGGCATAAGGGATAATCTGGTAAGAGACCGGGTTACCCATACGGTTCTCTTTGCTGGTGTTGCTCAGCAGGCGGATAGTGCCAGGGTCGAATTTCTGCGCCGCTTTCTGCTCGCTATCGATTGTGTATTGATTCACCTGCATGGTGCTGGTGCGCGGGCCGCCGGCGGTGTTTGGCTTCACTTCAGGATCCATCGCCACCAGGGTGTTGTTTTCGCCGTCCACGTCAAGATCGAGGCGGAAATTATAAATATGCTGGTGGGTGGTGCCGACAATATTATGGTCGATCAGCGTCCCGTAGCGGGTATCCTCTTTGGCGCTGGGGTCGTGCATGGTCTTCGCCATCACGCCTTTCACCGCTTCAATGCCGGTGGCGCCGGCATCGATACCGATGGTGCCGTTGTCATGGAACACCCAGTCAAAGATATAATCATAGTTCCCGACGGTACTAATCCAGCGCACCACCAGTTCCCGGCGTTCGGTGCTGACGTTAGGTTTGCCCATTTCCAGATGCTTATATTCCGGCCCGGCATAGCGTTCGAATATGGCGACCGCGCCTGGAATAGTGGTCGGTTTGCCGGTGTAATCGGCGATAGTTTCGTCCAGCAGTACCGCATTTGACGGCGCATCTTTACCGCGAACAATCGGCGATGTTAGGGTGCCCATGCCGTAATCGCCGGAGTCCAGATAGGCTTTGAAATACCAGCCGACGTCAGGGTCGCCGTAGGGGACGATCATCCCGCCGAGGGAACCTTCATACATTACCTGGCGTTTTGTGCCGTTATCGTTGTAAGTCACCGTCGAGAGAATGGGCCCGACGCGCGAGTTCAGGCGCAGATGAAAATCCCAGTTCCGCCAGTGAATGGTATCGCCGGTGATCGTGTAGTTTTTGCCTTCCGGTTCGGTAATATCCAGCGGTTTCACCGCCGGGGCGTTGCGGTCGCGACCATCATAAGGACGGGGTTCCATTGGGACCGGGATCACCGGGCCTTCTTCAATTTTGATGATTTTCTTCGCTTCAAGGTCGACCACCGCCACCAGGTTTTCAATCGGGTGCGCCCAGTAGTTGCCGTCGCCGGTATCGAGATAACTGACGACCTTCAGCAGACGCGCATCCTGCTGCAGGCCATCTTTGCCATCAAAGTAGCCGACGGTGAGCGGGGTGGTGACCACTTTACTGGGATCGGTAATACCGTGCTTTTTCAGCACCTCAGCGAATTCGCTGCTGGCATTGATGATGTTCTGCACGCTGACGAAGTCATCGAGCAGCACCATCCCGTGGGCGCCTTTAATCGGCGTCCATGAGAGGATTTTTTTGTTCTGCAGATCGACGACGGCTTCAATGACATGTTTGCCATCGAGCATCACCACATCGGCGGTGCGCGGGGCATCAACGGGCGTTCCCTGCAGGGCAAAGGCCCATACCGCCGCTTTATCCGGCTCGTGCAGCGAAATCTCAGTGAAGCGGGTATTTGGCTGAAACTCCGGCGCGGCTTTAACAATGGTCACTGCGTCACTGATTTCCGCCGCCGAGAGCGAGTTTAACGGGTGAGGGCGCTTTTCGACCTGGAAGGTCTGATCGAGACCGGACTGGAACACATCGTTGATAAAGGTATCGGAGACCCAGGCTTTACCCTCCTTCATTACCACCGGCACCTGTAGATCAAGGGGTTTACCGTTGACGATCGCCGTTTTGGCGCCGGGCTTTACTTTGACGTAAGCGCCATCTTTTATCAGGGTAAACATTTGCGCATAGTCATCCCACTGCACATCGGCGCCGAATTCCTGCAGCGTTTTATCCAACGGCACCATGTGTGCTTCGCTACCGTGAGCGAAGACCGGTGATTGCCAGGCGCAAACCACCGCGACGGCCAGCGCCAGCGCGGTTTTACGGGGGGAAAACATCAATCCGTTTGCCATTGTGACCTCATCTTATTGTTGTGTTGTTGTTGCCGCTGCGAATGTCGGCTTTGTTACGCTTACCCTAGCAGTCTGCCGCCCGCGAACGTTTGTTTGCTTTTGCCAGCTTGTTTGTCAGTTTTGCCAGACGGACGTAAAAAATGCCTCCGTAGAGGCATTAAGCGCGTGGTACCTGCGTGTTGACTACGCCGGGAAGTCTCCCTGCTGGCGCGCCACCAGGGTAAGAATGGAATACAGCGCCACCGCCTGCTGATGCTGGTTGAAAATCTCGACTGCCCATTCCACCACACCGGTGGCTTTTTCATCGGCGCTGCGCTGACGTTTAACCGTTTTCCGCTTACAGGTCAGACGAACCTGAATGGTGTCTCCCGGTTTGACCGGCTCAATAAAGCGCAGGTTTTCCATGCCGTAGTTGGCGATAACCGGCCCGACGCCGGCATCGACGAATAGCCCGGCCGCTGCGGAGATCAGGAAATAGCCGTGAACCACCCGCTCGCCGAAAATCGACTCGGCGGCGGCGATTTTGTCCATATGCGCATAGAAATGGTCGCCGCTCAGGCAGGCGAAGTTAACGATATCCGCTTCGGTCAGGGTTCTCCGCGGGGTCAGTAAACTGTCGCCGGGCTGGATTTCTTCGAAGTATTTACGGAACGGGTGAATGCGGTCTTCGCTAACCTGCGCGCCACGCACCCACTGCTGGCTTATGGTCGCCAGCATCGTTGGGCTGCCCTGAATCGCGGTACGCTGCATATAGTGTTTCACCGAACGCAGTCCGCCGAGCTCTTCTCCGCCGCCAGCACGGCCGGGGCCGCCGTGTACCAGCTGCGGCAGCGGCGAACCGTGACCGGTGGACTCCGCGGAGGATGCTTCGTTCAGAATCTGAATACGGCCATGCGCGCGCGCGGCGCCAAGGATAAACTCGCGCGCCAGCTCGCCGCTGGCGGTGACCAGCGTACCGGCCAGGCTACCGCCGCCGGCGCGTGCCAGCGTGAGCGCATGCTGGCGGTCGCGATACGGCATCAGCGTCGCCACCGGGCCAAAGGCTTCAATGGCGTGAACCGCTGGCGTTTCATCCGGCTGCGGGCAGTACAGCAGGGTCGGCGGGAAGAACGCGCCATCAGCATTAAGATCTGCCTGTCCGCCGAGCAGCGCTTCACAGCCGGCGGCAATCAGTTTATTGACGTTATCCTGCACGTCCTGACGCTGCTCGCTATTAACCAGGGCCCCCATCTTAATGCCCTCCTGCGCAGGGTCACCGACGGTTACTTTATGCAGGCGGGAGATCAGTGCATCGCTAACCGCATTAATCTGAGCCAGTGGCACGATGATTCTGCGGATAGCGGTACATTTTTGCCCGGCTTTCGCCGTCATCTCGCGGACCACTTCCCGAATAAACAGCGCAAATTCCGGTTGCTCCGGCGTGACGTCTTCACCTAATACGCAGCAGTTGAGCGAATCTGCTTCCATGGTAAAGGGAATAGATTTGGCCACCAGGTTAGGGTGAGTCCGTAGCTGCTGGCCGGTGGCGGCTGAGCCGGTAAAGGTCACTACGTCCTGGCTATCGAGATGGTCGAGAAGATCGCCCGCGCCGCCGCAAATCAGGCTGATGGCGCCTTCCGGCACCAGGCCGCTGTCGACAATCGCTTTCACCATTGCCTGGGTGAGCTGGGCGGTAGCGGTGGCGGGCTTAATGATAGCTGGCATGCCGGCAAGCCACGTGGGTGCCAGTTTTTCCAGCATTCCCCAGCAGGGGAAGTTGAAGGCGTTGATATGGACGGCGACGCCTGATTTTGATGTCAGCACATGACGTGCGGCAAAACCGCCTTGTTTGGAGAGCGGGATCAGCTCGTCTTCCGGCCACAGAATATCGTCCGGCAGTTCGCGGCTACCGAGCCCGGCATAAGTGAACAAAGTACCGATACCGCCTTCAATATCCACCCAACTGTCGGCGCGAGTGGCGCCGGTTTGCGCCGAGATGGCGTAGAACTCGTCTTTCTGCTCCAGCAACCGTTTTGCTACCGCTTTCAGCATCGCGCTGCGTTCAATAAAGGTCATCGCCTGCAGGGCTTTGCCACCGCGTTCAATCGCGAAGCGGCGCGCCTGCGCCATATCCAGGCCTTCACTGGTCACCTCCCAAAGCGCCGCGCCGGTAATGGCGTGATGGATAGTACGGGCGCGGCCCCGGCCGGTTTGCCAGGCGCCGGATAAGTAGCTGGCTAACTGCTGCATCGCAAATCTCCAAATATGTTACGTGTGTTATCTATAAATAGTTCTTTTATGAATCATAAAAATCAAGTCCGAATTTAATAATTTATTAACATTGTGATCGGTGGTTAATCAGGGGTTGTGTTTATGTTTCTGATTTATTTGCTTTTTACAAAAGGTTTTGCGGTTGTTATCACAAAAAGAACAAACAAAATTTGTGGTTTTATTTAACCAATATGTAACCTTCAATAAACGAAATGATTCACATAAATGTTTTTGTTGTGAATATCGGAATCATAAAGGTGATGACGTGACAGAAGAACAACGCTTTGACCAGCGCATCGCGCAGGAAACGGCCATCGAACCGCAGGACTGGATGCCGGATGCCTATCGTAAGACCTTGATTCGTCAGATAGGTCAACACGCGCACTCGGAGATCGTCGGCATGCTGCCGGAAGGCAACTGGATCACCCGCGCGCCGACGCTGCGCCGCAAAGCGATCCTGCTGGCTAAGGTACAGGATGAGGCTGGACACGGGCTGTATCTCTATAGCGCCGCGGAAACGCTGGGCTGCGCCCGAGAAGACCTGTATCAGAAAATGCTCGACGGGCAGATGAAATATTCCTCTATTTTTAACTACCCGACCCTCAGCTGGGCCGATATCGGCGTGATCGGCTGGCTGGTCGATGGCGCGGCCATCGTCAACCAGGTGGCGCTGTGCCGGACCTCCTACGGCCCCTATGCCCGGGCGATGGTCAAAATCTGCAAAGAAGAGAGCTTTCACCAGCGCCAGGGATTTGAAGCCTGCATGGCGCTGGCGCAGGGTAATGACGCGCAGCGGCAGATGCTGCAGGACGCCATTAACCGCTTCTGGTGGCCGGCGCTGATGATGTTTGGCCCTAACGATGACAACTCGCCGAACAGCGCCCGCAGCATGGCGTGGAAAATCAAACTGCACTCCAACGACGAGCTACGTCAGCGCTTCGTCGATAACACCGTGCCGCAGGTAGAGATCCTCGGTATGACCGTACCGGACCCGGATTTGCGCTTTGATGAAGCCAGCGGCCACTACCGCTTCGGCGAAATCGACTGGCAGGAATTTAACGAG
Organism: Klebsiella sp. K-3; assembly: GCF_051207495.1. Taxonomy (NCBI): domain Bacteria; kingdom Pseudomonadati; phylum Pseudomonadota; class Gammaproteobacteria; order Enterobacterales; family Enterobacteriaceae; genus Klebsiella; species Klebsiella sp. K-3. The sequence continues at coordinate 70,282 of NZ_JBPNXF010000012.1, forward strand.
GTGATTAGCGGCCGTGGCATTTGCAACCACGAGCGGCTGGCCGCCAAGCGTAAGGCCTGGGAAGAGGGCGAATGGGTGCGCGAAGCCGCGCTGGCCCATGCGCAAAAACAGCAGGCCCGCAGCGCGGCATGAGGAGAGACAACATGAGCAAAGTTTACTGGCCGTTATATGAAGTGTTCGTTCGCAGCAAACAGGGGTTATCCCATCGTCACGTCGGCAGTCTGCACGCTGCCGATGATCAAATGGCGCTGGAGAATGCCCGTGATGCCTATACCCGCCGCAGCGAAGGCTGCTCAATTTGGGTGGTGAAGGCCAGCGAAATCGTTGCTTCGCAGCCGGAAGAACGCGGCGAATTCTTCGACCCGGCGGAAAGCAAAGTCTACCGTCATCCGACTTTTTATACCGTGCCGGACGGCATGGAACATATGTGAGGCGGCGATGAATAACCCTAACCCCGTAGCCACCTACGCCCTGCGCCTTGGCGACAATGGTCTGGTTCTGGCCCAGCGTTTAGGCGCCTGGTGCGGCCATGCGCCCGAGCTCGAGATCGATCTTGCGCTGGCCAACATCGGCCTCGACCTGCTCGGACAGGCGCGCAATTTTTTAAGCTATGCCGCCGAGCTTAACGGCTGCGGCGACGAAGATACGCTGGCCTTTGGCCGCGATGAGCGCCAGTTCAGCAACCTGCTGCTGGTGGAGCAGCCAAACGGCAATTTTGCCGACACTATCGCCCGCCAGTTCTTTATCGACGTCTGGCACGTCGCCCTGTTCAGCCGCCTGGTGAACAGCCGCGATACGCAGCTGGCGGCCATTGCCGCTAAAGGGCTGAAAGAGGTGCGTTACCACCAGCGTTTTAGCCGCGGCTGGCTGGAGCGACTGGGTAACGGCACCGAGATATCAAACCGCAAAATGCAACAGGCGGTCGACAATCTGTGGCGCTTCACCGGCGAACTGTTCCTGGCTGATGAAGTGGAGCTCAGCCTGGTTGAGCAGGGCATTGCGGTTGATCCGCGTGAACTGCAGGCCGAATGGCAGAGCATTGTGCAAACCGCGCTGCTTGACTCCGGCTTACAAATCCCGCAGGAAGCTGCCTTCCGCAGCGGTGGCAAACAGGGGCTGCACAGTGAACATCTCGGCCCGCTGCTGGCGGAGATGCAGTATCTGCAGCGTTCGCATCCCGGACTGCAGTGGTAAGTGAGGTGACTATGCAACGTCTTGCCGATATCGCTCCTGCAGAGGTTCGCACCATCTGGGGATTATTAAGCGCGATCCCGGATCCGGAAGTGCCGGTACTCACCATCACCGACCTCGGAATGGTGCGCAGCGTCGCGCGCCACGGCGACGGCTGGGTGATTGGCTTTACCCCGACCTATTCGGGCTGTCCGGCGACGGAGCATCTGCTGGGCGAGATCCGTACGGTCATGAGCGAGCATGGCTTTGTGCCGGTACATATCGTCCTGCAGCTGGATCCGCCGTGGACCACCGACTGGATGAGTCAGGATGCCCGCGAGCGCCTGCGCCAGTACGGCATCAGCCCGCCCCAGGGGCACGCCTGCCATGCGGACATGCCCGCTGAGGTGAGCTGTCCGCGCTGCGGCAGCACCCATACCTCGCTGATTAGCGAATTCGGTTCCACGGCCTGTAAAGCGCTCTATCGCTGCGACAGCTGCCGCGAACCTTTTGATTACTTTAAATGTATTTGAGGTTGCCATGACGACGTTCCATTCGCTTAAGGTGGCGAGAGTCGAGCCGGAAACCCGCGATGCGGTGACCATCACTTTTGCGATTCCGCAAGCCCTGCAGGCGGAGTACTGCTTTCGACCGGGCCAGCATCTGACGCTAAAAGCCCGTCTGGGCGGCGAAGAACTGCGCCGCTGTTATTCCATTTGTCGCAGCCGCACGCCAGGGGAAATTAGCGTCGCGGTCAAGGCCATCGATGGCGGGCGCTTCTCGCGCTACGCCCAGCACGATATCCAGCAGGGTATGGAGCTGGAGGTGATGGTGCCGCAGGGGCATTTCGGTTATCAACCGCAGGCTGAACGGCAGGGTGAATATCTGGCGATTGCCGCCGGTTCCGGGATCACGCCGATGATGGCTATCATTAGCGCGACGCTGGCGACCGAGCCGCAAAGCCGCTTCACGCTGATCTACGGTAACCGCAGCAGCCATAGCATGATGTTCCGCCAGGCGCTGGCCGATTTAAAAGACCGCTATCCGCAGCGCCTGCAGGTGATACATCTGTTTAGCCAGGAGTCGATGGACAGCGATCTGCTACAGGGCCGCATTGACGGCGACAAACTGCGCCAGCTCGCTGACCATCTGCTGGATTTTAGCCGTTTCGACGAGGCCTTTATCTGCGGTCCGGCGGTGATGATGGATGAGGCAGAAACGACGCTGCGCGAACTTGGCGTGCCGGAGAAGTCCATTCATCTCGAACGCTTCAATACGCCAGGCGGCAATGTGAAGCGCGCTGCCGGTGTGCAGGCGGAAGGGCGCACGGTGACCATCCGTCAGGACGGGCGCGATCGGCTTATCGCCCTCAGCGCCGAAGACGACAGCATCCTGGATGCCGCATTGCGTCAGGGCGCCGATCTGCCGTTCGCCTGTAAGGGCGGGGTATGCGCTACCTGTAAATGCAAAGTGCTACGCGGTGAAGTGGCGATGGCCGCCAATTACAGCCTGGAAGCGGACGAGCTGGCGGCGGGTTACGTGCTGAGCTGCCAGTCGCTGCCAACCAGCGGCGATGTGGTGGTCGACTTTGACGCGCGGGGGATGGCATGAGTGACCTGCTGATCCACCGTCATGGCCGGGTGCTACAGCTGACGCTGAACCGCCCGCAGGCCCGCAACGCACTGAACAATGTCCTCTTAACCCAGATTGCCGAGGTGCTGGAGGCGGCGTCAATTGATGACAGCGTCGGCGTATGCGTTATCAGCGGTAACGCGCGTTTTTTCGCCGCCGGGGCCGATCTCAACGAGATGGCGGAAAAAGATCTGCCAGCCACCCTTGATGATGTTCGCCCGCGGTTGTGGGCGCGTATCGATGCTTTCACTAAACCGCTCATCGCTTCGGTCAACGGCTACGCGCTTGGCGCCGGCTGCGAGTTGGCCCTGCAGTGTGACCTGATTGTTGCCGGTGACAATGCCCGCTTTGGCCTGCCGGAAATTACCCTCGGCATTATGCCGGGCGCGGGCGGCACCCAGCGTCTGATCCGCAGCGTTGGCAAGGCGTTGGCCAGCCGGATGGTGCTGAGCGGTGAGAGTATTGACGCCCGCCAGGCGCAGCAGGCCGGGCTGGTTAGCGATATCCATCCGGCGGCGTTAACCGATGAGTATGCCCTGAAACTGGCAACCACCATTGCCCGCCATTCGCCGCTGGCGCTACGGGCGGCAAAACAGTCGCTGCGCCTGTCGCAGGAAGTCAGCCTGCAGGCTGGTCTGCAACAGGAGCGCCAGCTGTTTAGCCTGCTGAGCGCTACCGAGGACCGTCGCGAAGGCATCGACGCCTTCTTACAAAAACGTACACCGGAATTTAAAGGACGCTAATCGTGGAAGCTTTCATTCTCAGCGCAGTGGAACAGGGCGTCATGACCATTACCCTCAATCGCCCGGACCGCCTAAACAGTTTTAACGATCTGATGCATCAACAGCTGGCGGAATGTCTGAAGCAGGCCGAGCGTGATGACGGCGTGCGCTGCTTGCTGATCACCGGCGCTGGTCGCGGCTTTTGCGCCGGCCAGGATTTGAACGACCGCAATGTCGACCCCAGCGGCCCGCCGCCGGATCTCGGCCTGTCGGTAGAACGTTTTTATAACCCGCTGGTACGCCGTCTGGCGGCGCTGCCGAAGCCGGTTATCTGCGCGGTCAACGGCGTTGCCGCCGGCGCGGGCGCTACCCTGGCGCTGGGCTGCGATATCGTGCTGGCCGCGCGTTCAGCCAAATTTGTGATGGCGTTCAGCAAGCTCGGCCTGGTGCCGGACTGCGGCGGCAGCTGGTTCCTGCCGCGGGTGGCCGGCCGTGCGCGCGCGATGGGGCTGGCGCTGTTGGGCGATAGCCTCAGCGCGGAACAGGCCGCACAGTGGGGGATTATCTGGCAACTGGTGGACGATTCAGAACTGGCGGATACCAGTCTGCAGCTGGCGCGCCATCTGGCGGCGCAACCGACGTTTGGTCTTGGGCTGATTAAAAAGGCGCTGCTGGCGTCTGAAACCAACAGTCTCGATGCGCAGCTGGATCTTGAGCGCGATTATCAGCGCCTGGCCGGGCGCAGCGATGATTACCGCGAAGGGGTCAGCGCGTTTCTGGCCAAACGGCCACCACAGTTCAGCGGGAAATAGGCCATGACAACATCTTTAGCCACCGTGGCGGTGATTGGCAGCGGCACCATGGGGGCCGGTATTGCCGAAGTGGCCGCTGCCGCCGGACATCCGGTGCTTATTTTCGATATTAATGCAACCGCGATCGCTCAGGCGATCGACGGCATTGCCAGGCGTCTGGCATCACGTGTCGAGCGCGGCAAACTGGCCTCAGAGCAGGCCAATGCGTTGCTGGCGCGCCTGCATCCGGCCCACGATTTATCCGCGCTTGCCGACGCAGATTTAGTAATTGAAGCGGCCTCTGAACGGCTGGAGGTCAAAACGGCGCTGTTCGCACAGCTGGCGGAGATATGCGCGCCGTCAACGCTGTTGACCAGTAATACCTCGTCTATTTCGATTACCGCCATCGCCGCCGGGGTCAAAAACCCGGAGCGGGTGGCCGGGCTGCACTTTTTTAATCCGGCGCCGGTGATGAAACTGGTCGAGGTAGTGAGTGGCCTCGAGACGTCTGATGAGGTGGTAGAGCAGCTGTGCCAGTGCGTAAGCGGCTGGGGGAAACAGCCGGTGCGCTGCCGCTCAACGCCCGGTTTTATCGTTAACCGCGTAGCGCGTCCCTTCTACGCCGAGGCCTGGCGCGCGCTGGAAGAGCAGGTTGCCGCCCCTGAGGTTATTGATGCCGCGTTGCGTGACGGCGGCGGTTTTCCGATGGGACCGCTGGCATTGACTGACCTGATTGGCCAGGACGTCAACTTCGCCGTGACCTGTTCGGTGTTTAACGCCTTCTGGCAGGACCGCCGTTACTTGCCGTCGCTCCTCCAGCAAGAGCTGGCGCTGGCCGGGCGATTGGGTAAAAAGAGCGGTCACGGCGTCTATCGCTGGCCCGCGGAGACGCAGCCGGACGCGGCGCTGCCGCCGGTATCTACTGGTGTTCAATCTATTACGGTTGTAAGTGACAGTGTCACAGAACTCGATGAACTCTTATTGCTGGAGACCGAAGGCGAAACGGCATTGGCGCTGAGCCTTAAGCATAAACGCCCGGTGGTGGTTTATGACCTGTGCGCCAGCGATACGGTGGTGCTGGCCGCAGCAGCCACCAACGCGCCTGCGGCCACTGATAAGGCCGTGCATTACTTCCAACAGCAGGGCAAGAAAGTCCTGCGTATTGCCGACTATCCCGGCTTGCTAGTGTGGCGCACGGTGGCGATGCTGATTAACGAAGCGCTTGATGCGGTGCAAAAAGGGATTGCGAGCGCGCAAGACATCGATACAGCGATGCGGCTTGGCGTCAACTATCCGCGAGGCCCGCTGGCGTGGGGAGAAAGCCTTGGCTGGCGGCGGGTGCTGCAACTGCTGGAGAACCTGCAACACCATTATGGCGAGGAGCGCTATCGCCCCAGTTCCCTGTTGCGCCAGAAGGCGCTGATGGAGAAGCACCATGAGCAATGATCCGTGGCGCAACGCGCGCGTGATGTACGAAAAAGATACCTGCGCCAGAAAGATGGGGATCGAACTTATCGAAATGGACGACGGTTTTGCGCAGATGAGCATGACCGTCTCGGCGGACATGCTTAACGGCCATCAAACCTGTCACGGCGGTCAGCTATTTACGCTTGCCGATACCGCTTTCGCATACGCCTGTAACAGCCAGGGGCTGGCGGCGGTGGCCTCGGCGGCGAGCATTGATTTTCTTCGTCCGGCGTTTGCAGGCGACAGGCTGGTCGCCACCGCCAGAGTCAAACAGCAGGGCAAGCTGACCGGCGTCTACGACATCGAAATTGTTAATCAACAGCAAAAGATTGTGGCCCTGTTCCGCGGCAAATCGCACCGCATCGGCGGCACAATCACGGGAGAAGTGTAATGCGCGACGCCTTTATTTGTGACGGGATCCGCACGCCGATTGGCCGCTACGGCGGAGCGCTGGCCGGCGTCCGCGCCGACGATCTGGCGGCGATCCCGCTGCGTGAGCTGCTGAGCCGTAACCCCGGGCTCGACCCGGCAGCGATTGATGATGTGATTTTCGGTTGTGCTAACCAGGCCGGTGAAGATAACCGCAACGTGGCGCATATGGCGACGCTATTGGCCGGTTATCCGCATACCGTGCCGGGCACCACGATTAACCGCTTGTGCGGATCGGGTCTGGATGCGATCGGTTTTGCCGCCAGGGCGATCAAAGCCGGCGATGCCGATCTGTTGATTGCCGGCGGCGTCGAATCGATGTCGCGCGCGCCATTCGTGATGGGAAAAGCCAGCACGCCGTACCAGCGTCAGGCGGAACTCTTTGATACCACGATTGGCTGGCGTTTTGTGAACCCGCTCATGGCGCAACAATTCGGAACTGACAGCATGCCGGAAACGGCAGAGAATGTAGCTGAATTGTTAAATATTAGCCGAGCCGATCAGGACGCTTTCGCCTGGCGCAGCCAACAGCGCACGGCGCAGGCCCAGCGCGACGGCATTCTGGCGCAGGAAATCGTGCCGGTGCAGATCATCGGCAAGAAAGGAGCGGTCAGCGCGGTACGCGATGATGAGCATCCTCGACCGGAAACCACGCTTGAGCAACTCGCGCTATTAAAAGCGCCGTTCCGGAAAGGCGGAGTCATTACGGCTGGAAATGCATCCGGCGTTAACGATGGCGCAGCGGCGCTGATTATCGCCAGTGAACAGCAGGCCAGCGTACAGGGGCTCACGCCGCGCGCGCGTATTGTGGCGATGGCGACGGCGGGTGTTGAGCCGCGCCTGATGGGCCTGGGGCCGGTACCGGCAGTGCGTAAAGTGCTGGAGCGAGCCGGGCTCAATATTAACGATATGGACCTGATTGAGCTGAATGAGGCCTTCGCCGCGCAGGCGCTGGGGGTGCTCAGACAACTCGGCGTGCCGGATGATGCGGCACACGTGAACCCCAACGGCGGCGCCATCGCGTTAGGCCATCCGCTGGGCATGAGCGGCGCGCGGCTGGCGCTGAGCGCCAGCCTTGAGCTGCAACGCCGGGGCGGGCGTTATGCGCTGTGTACGATGTGTATTGGCGTGGGTCAGGGCATTGCCATGATCCTCGAGCGAGTGTGAGCTAATTTACCTGCGAGTACCCTACAATGATAACTACTACAAAATTAGATCCGATTGAAACCGCATCGCGTGATGAACTGCAGGCCCTGCAAACCCAGCGCCTGAAATGGACGCTCAAGCATGCGTATGAAAATGTGCCGATGTATCGCCGCAAATTCGACGCCGCCGGCGTGCACCCTGACGATTTTCGGGAATTAAACGATCTGAAAAAATTCCCCTGTACCACTAAACAAGATCTGCGCGACAACTATCCCTTCGATACCTTTGCGGTGCCGATGGAGCAGGTGGTGCGCATTCACGCCTCTTCCGGCACCACCGGCAAACCGACGGTGGTAGGTTATACGCAAAACGATATTGATAACTGGGCCAATATTGTCGCCCGTTCGCTGCGTGCGGCCGGAGGTTCAGCGAAAGATAAAATTCACGTCGCCTACGGCTACGGCCTGTTTACCGGCGGCCTTGGCGCGCACTACGGCGCGGAGCGTTTAGGCGCGACGGTGATCCCGATGTCCGGCGGACAGACCGAAAAACAGGCGCAGCTGATCCGCGACTTCCAGCCGGATATGATCATGGTGACGCCGTCCTACTGCCTGAATCTGATTGAAGAGCTGGAACGCCAGATGGGCGGCGATGCCCGCGGCTGTTCATTGCGGGTCGGCGTGTTTGGCGCCGAGCCGTGGACGCTGGCGATGCGCGCGGAAATCGAGCGCCGCCTGGGGATCACCGCGCTGGATATTTACGGTCTGTCAGAGGTGATGGGGCCGGGGGTGGCGATGGAGTGTCTGGAAACCGTTGATGGCCCGACCATCTGGGAAGACCACTTCTTCCCGGAAATCGTCAACCCGGACGACGGTACGCCGCTGGAGGATGGCGAGCATGGCGAACTGTTGTTTACCACGTTGACCAAAGAAGCGCTGCCGGTGATCCGCTATCGTACCCGCGACCTGACGCGCCTGCTGCCGGGAACCGCGCGGACCATGCGCCGCATGGATCGCATCAGTGGACGCAGCGACGATATGTTGATTATCCGCGGGGTTAACGTCTTCCCCTCGCAGCTGGAAGAGGAGATCCTCAAGTTTGAACACCTGGCGCCGCACTATCAGTTAGAGGTCAATCGCCGCGGTCATCTTGATTCGCTGGCGGTACGCGTTGAGCTGAAAGAGAGCGGGCTGGCGTTAAGTCATGAACAACGCTGCCAGATTTGCCATCAGTTGCGTCACCGTATTAAGTCGATGGTCGGGATCTCCACCGATATTACTATCGTCAACTGCGGCAGCATTCCTCGCTCTGAAGGGAAAGCCTGTCGGGTATTCGACCTGCGTAAAGCGGTGGTTAGCGGTTAATTCTCTCCCCGGTAACCCGGCTGAGGCCTTTACGCCGTAAGCCGGGAATTTCCTGTGCTATGATTCATAAAGGAAAAATATAACAACAGAATGAATCAGATGAGTAAACTCGACGCCTTTATTCAACAAGCTGTAACGGCGATGCCGATTAGCGGTACCTCCTTGATTGCCTCGCTGTATGGCGACGCCTTATTACAACGCGGTGGGGAAGTGTGGTTGGGTAGCGTCGCGGCGCTGCTGGAAGGATTAGGTTTCGGCGAGCGCTTTGTACGCACCGCGCTATTTCGCCTCAATAAAGAAGAGTGGCTAGATGTCGTGCGTATCGGCCGGCGCAGCTTTTATCGCCTGAGCGATAAAGGACTACGTCTGACCCGGCGCGCGGAACATAAAATTTATCGGGCGAACGCTCCCGAATGGGACGGAACCTGGCTGCTGCTACTGTCGGAAGGATTAGAAAAAACGGTTCTGGCGGAAGTCAAAAAGCAACTGCTATGGCAGGGATTTGGCGCGCTGGCGCCGAGCCTGCTGGCCTCGCCGTCGCAAAAACTGGCCGATGTCCAATCGCTGCTACATGAAGCGGGCGTTGCCGAAAACGTCATCTGTTTTGAAGCCCATTCGCCGCTGGCGCTCTCAAGGGCGGCGCTGCGCGACCGCGTAGAGGAGTGCTGGCATCTCACCGAACAAAATGAGATGTACGAGGCGTTTATCGCATTGTTCCGACCGTTACTGCCGCTGCTGCGCGACAGCGAACCGTCAGAATTGACGCCGGAGCGCTGTTTCCAGATCCAACTGCTCCTTATCCATTTCTATCGCCGGGTGGTGCTTAAAGACCCGCTGCTGCCGGAAGAGCTGCTTCCCGCACACTGGGCCGGGCAAACCGCGCGGCAGCTGTGCATCAATATTTATCAACGCGTGACGCCCGGCGCGCTGGCGTTTGTCGGCGAGAAAGGTGAAAGCTCGGTTGGCGAGCTTCCCGCGCCGGGACCGCTTTATTTTCAACGCTTTGGCGGTTTGCCGGGCGTTTAAGGAGGTTGCATGCCGATTTATCAGATTGATGGGCTTACGCCAGTGGTGCCGGATGAGAGCTATGTTCATCCGACGGCGGTACTCATTGGCGACGTGATCCTGGGAAAAGGGGTCTATGTTGGGCCTAATGCCAGCCTGCGCGGCGACTTCGGCCGTATTGTAGTAAAAGACGGAGCCAATATTCAGGATAACTGCGTCATGCACGGCTTCCCCGGTCAGGATACCGTGGTGGAAGAGGACGGTCACATCGGCCACGGCGCCATCCTGCACGGCTGTGTGATTGGCCGCAACGCGCTGGTGGGAATGAGCGCGGTGATTATCGACGGGGCGGTAATTGGCGAAAATAGTATTGTCGGCGCTTCTGCTTTCGTAAAAGCGAAAGCGGAAATGCCTGCTAACCATTTGATCATCGGCAGCCCGGCAAAAGCGATTCGTACGCTGAGCGAACAGGAGCTGGAGTGGAAAAAACACGGTACCCGTGAATACCAGGTGCTGGTCGAACGCTGTAAGCAGACGCTACATCAGGTGGAGCCATTAAAAGAGATGGAGGCCGGGCGCAAGCGTCTGGAATTTGACGAAAACCTGCGGCCAAAATCGTCGAGCTGAATGTTATTAATTTTTTTATTAGCTTGTTGAATATTAACGGATTCTGAATTTTACTTTGCCGTCTTTTGTCACGCAGCGGCTAAGCGCAATATGGTCCTTTGACTTTATCGAGGATCGACAATGACGCTTTACAGCGTGAAGCCTGCGTTTCAGGCGCTGCTGCGGCCAATCATGTTCTGGTTGGCGAAGCGAGCGGTCACCGCCAATCATGTGACGCTCGCCGCCTTGTTATTATCCGTTCTGACCGGCTTAGTCCTGGCGATCTTTCCGCATTACACTCTTTACTGGATACTTCCAGTCGTTCTGTTTATCCGTATGGCGCTGAATGCGCTTGATGGCATGCTGGCCCGAGAGTGTCGTCAGCAGTCCCGACTCGGCGCGGTGCTCAACGAATTTGGCGACGTGATCTCCGATGTTGCGTTATATCTTCCTTTTTTATTGCTTCCCGGTAGCCATCCGACGCTGGTGTTAACAATGCTGCTTTGTACGGTTCTCAGTGAGTTTGCCGGAGTGCTGACGCAGGCGATTGGCGGCGTGCGTAGTTACGCCGGGCCGATGGGGAAAAGCGATCGCGCTATGGTGTTTGGCGGTTGGGGGATAGCATTGAACCTGTGGCCGGACGTGGCGGTATGGAGCAATATGCTGTGGGGGCTCGTTACCTTGCTGCTTATCTGGACCATTATCAACCGCTGTTCCAGCGTTCTGCCCGGAGCCAGGGCATGACGCTATTGCTGCGTTCTCTGGCGGTTATCTTTTTGCTATTGCTATTGGCGACAGCGGTGGATGGTCTGCTGCGCTGGCGGAAGCCTGAGAAAAACTGGCGTGAGTTGACCTTACGGATCCACACCTGGTGGGTGATTATCGTCCTTTTTTCGCTGGCGTTGCTCAGCCCGCGCTGGTTGGCGCTGACCTTTTTCGCGCTGGTCAGCTTTATGGCGCTGAAAGAGTTCTTGACTCTGGTGCCCTCCCGACAGGCTGACCGCATGCCCGTACTGTGGATGTTCATCGCCATCCCCATCAACTATTGGCTAATCAGTATTGGCTGGTACGGTCTGTATATCATTTTCATTCCGGTGTACGCCTTTTTATTCCTGCCTGCGAGAATGGTTCTGGCGGGTGATACCCGGGGGTTTTTACATAGCGCCGCGCAGCACCATTGGGGGCTGATGACCACCGTCTTCGCTTTTAGCCACGTGGCTTCTTTGCTGGTGTTGCCAACCAACGGCCAGCAAACCGGCGCGCTGCTGGTGCTGTTTCTGGTGGGCTTAACCGAATTCAACGACATTGCGCAGTATCTTTGGGGTAAATCATTGGGGCGGATCAAAATCACGCCAACCGTGAGCCCAAATAAGACCCTGGCCGGGTTGCTTGGCGGTATTGGCTGCACCACGCTGGCCGCATGGCTGCTGGGGCCGATAATGACGCCGCTTAACTGGCAGATGTCGTTATTGGCGGGCGCGATGATCGGCAGCGCGGGTTTCTGCGGAGATGTGGTGATGTCGGCGGTGAAACGCGATATTGGGGTGAAAGACAGCGGTACCTTGCTGCCGGGCCACGGCGGCATTCTTGACCGGCTGGACTCTCTTATCTTTACCGCGCCGGTATTCTTCCATTTTATTCGTTATTCCTGCTACTGACATGATGCTAAAAAATGGCTTTAGAATGCTGTTTGCGATACTGGTTATCTGGCCATTAGCCTGGCTGTGGCTAGGGCTGCGGGTGAAACATCGTGAGCGCCTGCCGGAAAAGGGGCCGGCGATCGTGGTGGCTAATCATAACAGCCATATGGATGTGTTCGCGCTGCTGGCGCTATTTTCGTTGCGAACGCAGAGACAAGTTCATCCAGTGGCGGCGGCGGACTATTTTTTACGTAATAAAGCGCTGGCCTGGTTCACCCTGAATGTACTGAATATTATTCCCGTAGCGCGCCGCGGGCAGGGGAAAAATCCGTTAGCGGCCTGTGAACAAGCGCTACGTGATGAACAAATCCTGATCCTTTTTCCTGAAGGTACCCGCGGACAACCGGGAGTGATAACGCCGATAAAATCAGGGCTTTGGTATCTCAGCCAAAGTTTGCCGCAGGTCGCTATTATCCCTATAGGGCTCAAAGGTACCGAACGGGTGATGGCTAAAGGCAACCGCATTCCTTTACCCCTGTTCATCGACGTCAATATTGGCGAGCCGTTATATTTCCATCCGGATAAACAGCAGTTTAAAGACCATATAGAGCGGCAGTTACTGTTGCTCAGCGCTTCCTTTAATGGAGAAGAACCGCATGGCTGAGCCCCGCGTGGCGTAAGAACGTACCGTTGCCACCCGCGACGTTACGGCTTCATATTACTGTTGCTGGCCGGTACGATTCCCGGCGCTACCTGACTGCAGATATAGAGTGGCTAAATTGAGATAAGGGGATTGATAGCGTGACAGCTCAAGTGGATGTTTGTTGCCGCCCGGACATAGGGCGGCGAACGATATAATCAGCGCTTTTGGTTGTAAAATGAATCAATTAATTCATCAATAAACTTTTGCGCCAGCATCTCTACCGCGCCGCTACGGGTAAGCATCGCCAGGCAGGCCAGACGGTCCAGTTTACGTAGCACCGAGCGTTTAACCGACAGCGAAATAGCCGTTTTTTGATCCTTATTCAATACGACTTTACCCGAAGTCATCGGCATTTTAAGGTCGCTATTGACACGGATCGCTTCTGCCATTCGCTCCATCATCTCCTTAGTCAAGGAGCCACTAGCGACAAGTTGATAGGTATGGGCGGCTTTACTGTATTTTATTTCCGCCGCATAGGTATCACGCAACGTTTTCAGCGTTCTTGATAACGTTGGATCCGAACAACCTAGCTTTTCCAGCAGTTCCGTTGAGGGGACCGGTTGCCCGTTGCCGAGAATCAGCGCCAGTTTAAAAATGCGCTCTTGTTTACTATTTAATCTCATCCTGAGGCCATCGCATTATCCATAGTGTAGTGTGTCGGTTAATTTATCGACCCTTGGGCAAAAGCGTCTTGGGCGAATTCGCTAACGATACCGTAATGGGCTGCTCTGGCCAGGATGGCTGCAGCCCAGTTGCGATGGGTGGCCGGTTCGCACATTGTCCCTTGAGATTTAAACACAGCCTGGCTGGAGTTAAGGATCCGTAGCGCATCAGCGTGTTCGCCGGGTGTGACCATTAGCGCGCGTTCAATCGTCAGCAATTGATTGGGATGAATAGCTGTTTTTCCGACCAGCCCGTGGGCCATATCCAGCTGCAGTTCCCGCGCCATGATCTCCTGGCTATCGATATGTTCGCAAACCGGCGCGGTAAGGGCGAAATGATAAGGAGAGAAAACGGATACCAGCATTTTGATAACGTATCCCATTGGCCCGTCGTACAGCGTCAGGTTACGCGAACGACGCAGCGAGATAACATTCATGAGATCGTTACCACCGATACGCAAGGCGATTATCCGGGCTCGACAGGGATGAGCGCTGAGTTCTACGGCAAGTTGGCGCATTTTCTCGCAATCAAATACCTCTTCGGTTTCCAGCGTTGGCATCATGCTCAGAGAAGTGCTGCCGATCGCTCGCCACCAGCCAGCCAGTGAATGGTGAGTGAATTTGGGTATGACCATGCCGTCAATGGCCGTCAAATCAAAGTTCTCGATTAGTTGTTTCGCCATGGTTAGATGTCGTGGACGAATAAATACCAGCGGCCAGAGACGGTGCTCTTGTGTTGCTTTGGCATGGGCCAGCTGTGTACAGAGCTTTTCGAGGTTTACCAGAGCGTGGTTGATATCGCTATCGCTAACCGAATCCTCAAGACAGATCACTAATGAGCGTAGTCCTTTCATTTTGCCGTCAATGATGGTTGAGGCAATATCATGGCGCGTGGCGGGCATGTATAGGGTCGCTCCCAGATTCCATGCCGAGAGACGTGTTTTCATTAAAATACCTTCTTGATAATAGTGACGGCACGGTATTGGCCGATTTCATCGCCAACTTCGCTTACGTGAATACCTTTATCGCGGGCTAACGCAATCAATAGCGCAACATCCGGATCGTTAATGGCGCGCACCAGAACATGATCGGGTACCCTGCGAAGCACCGCTCGCGTTGCTTCTGCGATGCCTGGTTTGATGCGGTTAAGATTGTCGACGACATATCGTTCAGCAAGGTGGAGCACTACAGCTTCGCTTTTGCGTCGAAGTCTGGCTTTCTGCGCTAAATCAGGTTTAATCTGCGCGGCGGATAGTAGCGTCTGTCGATAGTTGTCAACGGTATCAACCAGTAGCTGGCCGCATTCAAAATCAGCTAAATGATCGCATTGCACACAACCGTGAAAGCCGACCGGCGACCACAAAGAGCGAGAAATCAGACCCGATACCGGCGCGCCCATGATTCCGAAGGGGATTAACCAGTCATCGTCGGACGCGGACAACCACGCGCAGCCGCAGGGATCGGCTAACACCACCAGTCTGGGATCGGCGGGGTAGCCTTTACGGCCATGTAGCGAACGTTGCAGCTGCGAACGAATGGCGCCTTTCCCGGTCCATCCGTCGACAAAGACGATACCTTGCGTGCCGTGACGGTGTTCAATCCAGTCAAGCGCGGCGCTATCAATACCGCGATCGCGAATGATGCTAATACCGTAGTGGAAGGACGTTTTACCCGCATCACGCAGCGCACGCTGTAGCATCACCCCTAGCGGCACACCCGCGCGCACTAAACTCACCAGTATGATAGGCGTATCAGTGAACTGCGCGATGAGTGTGTGACAGAGCTGCTGCACCTCGTTAGCCATACGTGGCGTTTCACGCTGCAGGGCCTTGGCAAAAAGATTAAGATGCCACTGACTTGGCGCGGGCTCCTGGCTGAGCAGGTCGGAATAGTGCGCTTTACCCGATTGAATCAACACCTCTTTTTCATCAACCGACGTCATGGCGATATTCACCGGACTGAGTAGAAAGCGGACGTCATTTTGCGGAAAAGCGCCGGAAAAGTGATGGAGCTCGTGCATATTAAGAACCTGCGAAAATATGGTGATTAATGGCTGCGGCAAACTGGCTTTGCCTGGGGATGGCAAACCAATGGCAAAGTTGCAAAAAACGATGATCGCTAAGGCTGTCGCCAAAACCGAGCACCGGGAATTTGCCGCGCTGGGCCTGCAATTTATTTACTAGCCAAGCGACGGCCAACCCTTTATCGACAGGTTCAGGTATCCAGGCAACATTATTACCGTTGCGGTGAAGATAAAAGCCCTGCAGGGTGAAGCGCTGCGTCAGCCAGTCGGCAAAGGCGTAAAGTTCGGCGATTCTGGTGCTGTCGCGATGTTTCATCACCAGGTAAACGGGCACTTCGTCATACTCTTTGTTGATGCGCGCCCAGCCGTCGACGCCTTGAATAGCCATCTGGGTAGTGATGTCGTGTTGCATGGCTGTCAGTTTGTCAGCATACGGCGCCAGATTAGCCAACATATGCTGTTGCCACTCAGCATCCGCTAGCCCTTCAGGCGTGATGATGACCGCGCCGTGGGTGGTTATAGCCCATGAGTCAAACGCGATTTGCACCCGCGCCAACTCTTCGCTTCCTCTGGCGGTGACGGGGATCAGTTCGGCGTGTTCCAGCAGCCAATCGACGAGCATGGCCTGCTCTTCGTTCATATAGCTGCGTGGACGCATTTCCCGGTCCAGCGCGGCGCAACGAAAGGGGGCCGCAGAGAGTTCATTGACCATCTTTCGTCTGGTCTGAAATAACGTATCGTCGAGATCGGAAAATACTACCGGCTTATTCATAAGATAAAATCTCCAGTCGCGAACAAAGCGACTCCAGCGCGTGGACCAGATGGGGATCAACGCTTTCCTTTGGGGTCTCTATACATAAAATAATGCGATCGAAACGCTGGTGGGCGACGTTGTAGACAAAGTTTGGGATCCCCAGTCCGTAATTATCGTTAAATGACAGCAGCGATTGGATGGCCATGCCGGGCGCAATCGGCGAGCGACTAGTGGCGCTGAACTTAATGCTGGCCCCTTGCTGCTCAAGACGCTCAGCTAGCAAAAATGGTTCCCAGACAAACTCACCGCTGCCTAGTACCAGGATAGTTTCGCCTGTGGCTGCGACGATCTCGCAGCCTAGGTCAGCGGCGGGACGTATCATTCCCAGGCGCCCCCACGTCTGGCGTCGTGAAAGGGCATACTCTCCACGCGAGGTAATATTGACGGCAGGCATTTCAGGAGGCGTAGCGTTGGACTGTGGATGCCATTCCCAGCGTCCTTTAACTAACGCGACCTGGCTGACAGGCAGGTTACAACGCCTGGCGAAGGCATCGCCGCTCCAGTCGGTGAGGGTCACGGAGACAACCCTTTGCAAATGTGTCAGATGCGGGTGCAACGCGGACACAAGATTGATGAAGGTATTACCGGTCGTTGCTTCATCATCGATGAGCACCAGAGTTTTTGCTTCCAGCACCCGTCGGCGCATTTCTCGATCGTCGGGGAGATAAATCAAATGGTCCGTGGCATGGCTATGCGCTTCTTTAAATTCGCACAGCAGTTCCGCCTCTTGCGGATGACGCGTAGAGGTGAGATAGATTGCCTGGTCAACACGTTTGCGGAGTTCGTCAAACACGCCTGCGCCGAGGCCAACGGCAGTCTCAGCCATCCCGACGAACAACACCGGCCCGGCGAGGTCGGCGGGGAAACCAACGGCTAGTCGCTGGTAAACTGCGCGCATCGTTGCCGGCGAAACAGGGATATGTCGACCTAACACCTGACTGACAAACAGAAATGCCCGTTTAGGATTGCGCCGTTCAGCGATGTCAAACAGTGCATGAAGTTCGTTATCCTCGCCGTGGTGAAACACGCGTAATTCGCCACTTGAGAGCTGACGGCGGTAGCAGTTTTCGTGTTTCATCATTTCACCTCCGCATTGTACGAAGGAGCAAGAACGTTGTTGAGTTGCTGAGGGTATCGCCTGCTCTCTGTCATTACTCTGATGGTTGCAGGGGTGAACTGATGCGCTACGCGCCGTATGATGTCATCCGCTGTCAGTAAATCCAGCCGCTGCGCGGCGAACAACCCGGGCAGATTAACGCCGCTGTGACGGGTATAACCAATACCACCGGAAGGGCGTAGATTTATTTCCAGTAAAAGTGGTTTGCCTTCTGTATCGTTCCGGGTCTGCACGTTAACCAGGCCATCAGCGTGCAGTGCTTCGGCGCAGGCGCATGCAAGTTCTATCGCCGGCCCTCCATTTTCCAGATACTGCAGCGCGCCTTCTTTTCGTCTACCAATGGCTGTCAGTACTTTGCCGTGACTAAGCAGCATGTCGACAGAGTATTCGGGCCCGGGTAACCAGGGCATGAGGGTCAGTGGAGTAAACACCTCACTGGTCTTAACGGCGGCAAGATACTGTTCCGGCTGAATGCGTCGTTGTTCCGGGTGGTTAATAATATCTGTAGAAAGCGCGTGCTCATCAAATAGCCAAAACCCCATGCCATAAATACCGGTCACGGGTTTCACACATAAACGGCAACCGGGAAAAGGTGACGCTTTGAGGAGATATTCCAGCGTGTTGGTATCAGTGATTCGAATAGATGGCACCACGGGAAGCCCATACGCTTGCATGGCTTTTGCAAAGCTGACTTTGTCATCGGCAATATCAAATGTGGATACCTGGCTTGCGCCCGTGGTGAGACTCACGCCTAGCGCTTCAATTTGGCGTCGGTGCTGTTCGTACCAACGGCACGCTTTGCCAACCTGAATGGCGGATATGCCATATTCCTTTGTTATTGATGAAATAAATGACATTCGTGAATTGATGTCTGTGGGTTCACTTAATGAAAAATGTGCCGTTGATAATATTTCATGTCGTGATTGACTATGTGAAGCGTAGGTGGTTATTGGGTGTTTGTTATTATTGATTGTGAAATCATTAATGCCGAAAATGATATCGCGTTGGGAGGCGAGCCCCTCCATAATCCATATTTTTCTTTCCATTAATATTACTTCCACGCGTCCAGCGTTAAATTTAACTGGAGTCTAGGTTCGCTATAATGGCATGTCAATCATAATATGAGGTGCTTTTTTGTTTTCGGAATGAGTATTTGTGCAGTGAATATTTTTATATTTTTTAATGATTTTGGGAATGCATTGCTATCAGTGGCGTATTTTTCTTTTTCCTAATTTTATAAATTGCCTTGTCTCAGTTCTTTATCATGATATGATTTTTTTCGAGTCTTTAATGCATATTGATTTGCTAAATATATTTTATAGGGAATAATAAATGGTCTCACTTACTAAGAATCAGACAATTTCATTAAGCAAAGCGTCTCCGGCATTATCGCAGCTGACTTTCGGTTTAGGCTGGGATCCGCTGCAGGCGAAGAAAAAAGGGTTATTCGGCGGATTGTTCTCCGGTGGCGCCGGTTCTATCGACCTTGATGCCAGCTGCATTCTATTGAATAAGAATGGCAACGTGCTGGATACCATTTGGTTTGGACAGCTGAAATCTCGCTGTGGCGCTGTCGTTCATAGCGGCGATAATTTAACTGGAGAGGGTGAGGGTGATGATGAAGTCATTCGCGTCAATCTGGAAAAACTTTCCTCTAATGTGGAGTATCTGGCTTTTACCGTCAATAGTTTTCGCGGCCAAACTTTTAACGAAGTTGAGAATGCCCATTGCCGCGTGCTCGATCAAAATAATCAGGAGTTGGCCCGCTACCAGCTAACCGAGCAAGGTTCTCATACCGGTATTATTATTGCTTCATTAAGCCGTCAGAATGGCAGTTGGGATTTTACCGCCCATGGTCAAGCTGCTCAGGGGCGCACTATCGAAGATATGGAAAGTGACGTATTACGCATTGTGGTGCGCTAATGAAATTATTACCCGGAGGAAATAGCGCGGTTCCTGCAGCTAATCTTAGTATCAAAATAAGCGCGGGAAGCGGTGTTGATGTGTCGTCATTTCGTCTCTATACCAATAATAAAGTGAGAGGCGATGCGGATATGTGTTTTTACGGCCAGCCGCGGAATGATGATAATACCATACAGGTTAGCGCTAATAATTCTGTTACTGTATTTCAGGTTGCATTAGGGCTGCTGCAGGCGGACGTCCAAAAGGTGGCATTTACCGCAACCTGCGATAATAACAGGACTATCGGTGAATTAGGCCATTTGACGATCGCGGTGGAGCATAACGGCAATACGCTGATTGACTGTCAGGTCGATGTTCACGGTCGAAATGAAGCCGCGCTGATTCTGGGCGAGTTTTACCGGCGTAATGGCGAGTGGAAGTTTCGCTTTGTCGCTCAGGGTTTTACGGGCGGACTAAAACCGCTCGCTGAATACTATGGTGTTGATATTGCCGATGAAGTTACACCTCCTGCTGCTGAAGCCGCGAAAGTGAACCTCAGCAAAGTGACTTTGACTAAAGAGAAACCGGCAATCAGCCTCGCTAAACGAGACGACTATGGCGAGATACGCGTTAATCTGAATTGGCATCGCCAAAGCTCGGCCACAGGCTTATTTGGTTCATTATTAGGGGGAGGGGCCAGCAACGTTGATCTGGATCTTGGCGCTTTTGTCGAATTAAAAAATGGCGATTTAAGCGTAGTTCAGGCATTGGGTAATGCATTTGGGCGATATCAACAACCGCCCTTTATTCAGCTTCAGGGTGACGATCGTACGGGGGCTGTTAACGATGGCGAATGGATCTGTATCAATGGCAGCGAATGGCAAAATATTCAGCAGATATTAATCTACGCCTTTATTTATGAAGGCGTTGCCAGCTGGGATAAAACAGATGGCGTAGTTACGCTACATGTCCCCGGCCAGCCGCCAATCGAAACCCGACTGACCGAAGGCAATAATCGTCGAACAATGTGCGCTATTGCTCGCTTAGTCAATGACAACGGCGCCATAAAAGTTGAGCGTATAAATCAATATTTCACCGGCCATAAAGAGATGGATCGCGCATTCGGTTGGGGATTCCGCTGGCGAGCAGGTTCTAAATAAAGAAAACCAAGTGAGGGAACGATGGGATTATTTAATAAAGTAAAATCGACATTGAACGCCAGCCGCGATGAACTGGTCAAACAGGTTGGGCGTTTTAAAAATAAGAAATTCATGCAGGGAACGGTTGCGGTATGTGCTCGCATTGCCGTTTCCAGCGATGGTGTTAGCGCCGAAGAAAAACAGAAAATGATGGGCTTTCTTCGTTCGTCGGAGGAAATGAAAGTTTTTGATACCAACGAAGTGATCGACTTTTTTAATAAATTGGTATCCAGCTTCGATTTTGATATGGAAATCGGCAAAGGCGAAACCATGAAATATATTCTGGCTTTAAAAGATCAGCCAGAAGCAGCACAACTGGCCGTGCGAGTTGGCATTGCGGTGGGCAAAAGCGATGGCCATTTCGACCCGGATGAACAGGCGGCAACCAGAGAGATAATCGCCGCGCTTGGTTTTAACGCTGAAGAGTTTGGTCTTTAACCCCAGCATTTAAAGGTATTTCATGGTCTCCACGCATTTAGGTTTTCCCGTTGAAACGGTGAGCGTTTTTATTATTCTCGCCATCGGGGCTATCGTTATCGACCTCGTGATGCATCGTAACGATAGCGTGATATCGCTGAAAAGCGCGGCGTTATGGTCACTATTTTGGGTTGTGGTGGCAATGGCTTTTGCCGGATTTCTGCTGGTGCACCACGGCGCGGAAGTAGCCAGTTTGTTTGTTACTGGTTACGCCTTAGAAAAGGTGCTTTCGGTCGATAATCTTTTCGTTATGATGGCGATCTTCTCCTGGTTTGGTATCCCGGAACGTTATCGCCACCGCGTCCTGTACTGGGGGGTGATTGGCGCGATTATTTTCCGCGCTATTTTTGTCGCCATCGGCACAGGTCTATTAGCACTGGGTCCGTATGTTGAAATAGTCTTTGCCTTAATTGTGCTATGGACTGCCGTCATGATGTTAAAAAGCGGGGAGGAGAGCGATGAAATAGAAGACTATTCGCAGCATATCGCTTACCGACTGGTAAAACGTGTGTTCCCCATCTGGCCAAAATTGGTGGGACATGCTTTTTTACTTACCGCTAAAGAGGTCGACCGTGAACGGGCGAAGCCGGAGAATAAAGATCTCATTATTAGCGCTGGTAAACGCGTCGCGCTATATGCAACGCCGCTGATGTTATGCGTGGCGGTCGTTGAACTGTCTGATGTGATGTTCGCTTTTGATTCCGTACCGGCCATTATAGCAATAAGCCAGGAGCCGCTGATTGTCTATAGCGCGATGATGTTTGCCATTCTTGGCCTACGTACGCTTTATTTCGTACTGGAGGCGCTTAAACATTATTTAGTGCATCTTGAAAAAGCGGTCATCGTATTACTTTTCTTTATTGCCTTTAAACTTGGTCTGAATGCCACCGACCATCTCTGGCACCATGGCTATAGTATTTCGGCTACCGCCAGTCTATATGTCGTTCTGGTGGTGCTTATTCTTGGGATTGTCGCTAGTTTTGTATTTCAGGAAAAAAACGAGGAACAGCCGGGAGGTAGTTAATTCTTTGCACTGTCCTTATTCATGTTCACTTTAAAAAGGATTTAATATGAGCGTATCACTGTCAAAAGGCGGTAACGTTTCTCTTAGCAAAAGCGATCCGTCAATGAAAAACGTGCTGGTTGGATTAGGGTGGGATGTTCGTACCACCGACGGCCAGGATTTTGACCTTGACGCTTCCGCCTTCCTGTTATCCGACACAGGAAAGGTGCGCAGCGACAGCGACTTCATCTTCTACAACAACTTAAAATCGGCTGATGGCTCGGTCACTCATACCGGTGACAACCGTACCGGGGAAGGGGACGGCGATGATGAATCGCTGATCGTCAAACTGGATATGATCCCCGCTAATGTCGCGAAAATTATCTTTGTGGTGACCATTCACGACGCGCAAATGCGTCGCCAAAGCTTCGGTCAGGTTTCTGGCGCTTTTATTCGTTTGGTCAACAACGATTCGCAGCATGAAGTAGCCCGCTATGATTTGACCGAAGACGCTTCCAGCGAAACGGCGATGCTTTTCGGCGAACTTTATCGCCATAACGGCGAGTGGAAGTTCCGTGCCGTCGGTCAGGGATACGCAGGCGGCTTGTCCAGCGTCTGTGCCCAGTATGGAATCAACGCATCGTGATTCGAGCTGCCTGATTGCGAATCGGGCAATACGGTAGATTTATAACAGGAGGTTTAAATGGCTGTTTCCCTGGTTAAGGGTGGTAACGTATCACTCACTAAAGAAGCGCCGTCGATGAATATCGCGATGGTGGGGTTAGGTTGGGATGCTCGGGTCACTGACGGGCAGGGCTTCGACCTTGACGCGTCGGTCTTTATGGTTGGCGAGGATGGCAAGGTGCTCTCGGATGCGAATTTCATCTTCTTTAATAACAAGAAGAGCCCTTGCGGCGGTGTTGAGCACCAGGGTGATAACCGTACCGGTGAAGGAGACGGCGATGATGAACAGGTCAAAATCACGCTTTCCCAGGTTGCCGCAGAGGTGAAAAAACTGGTTTTCTCGGTCACCATCTACGACGCCGAAACCCGTAAGCAGAACTTCGGTATGGTACAGAATAGCTAT
Source organism: Klebsiella sp. K-3 (assembly GCF_051207495.1). Classification (NCBI taxonomy): domain Bacteria; kingdom Pseudomonadati; phylum Pseudomonadota; class Gammaproteobacteria; order Enterobacterales; family Enterobacteriaceae; genus Klebsiella; species Klebsiella sp. K-3. The sequence goes on from NZ_JBPNXF010000012.1 coordinate 93,241, forward strand.
ATGCGCGTGTATAACCACGACAATGGTGAAGAAATCGCGCGTTTTGATCTGTCGGAAGATGCATCAACGGAAACGGCGATGATCTTTGGCGAACTGTATCGTCACGGTGCTGAATGGAAATTTAAAGCGGTAGGTCAGGGATTCGCTGGCGGTCTGGCGGCGTTAGCTTCCGCACATGGCGTTAGCGTTTAATTCTTGGCAAGAATAAAACCTCCCGCTGGTGCGGGAGGTTTGTTTTATCAGGCTGCAACCACGCTGTCGATCGCCGCTTTGGCATCGGACTGCGCTTTGGCCGCAACTTCTGGACCATAAGCAATACCCTCTGCAAACACGAAGTTCACGTCGGTGATGCCGATGAAGCCAAGGAAGGTAGACAGATACGGCGTAACCAGGTCGGTCGGCGTATCTTTATGGATACCACCGCGGCTGGTTAGCACTACCGCACGTTTGCCGGTAACCAGACCTTCAGGCCCCTTCTCGGTGTAACGGAAGGTGACGCCTGCGCGGGCAACCAGGTCAAAATAGTTTTTCAGCTGAGTCGGGATGTTGAAGTTGTACATCGGCGCAGCGATAACAATCACATCGTTAGCTTTCAGTTCAGCGATCAGCTCATCGGAGAGTGCCAGCGCTTCCTGCTGACGCGCAGTCAACTGTGCATCGCTCGGACGCAGCGCGCCAACCAGTTCACCATCCAGTACCGGAATCGGGTTTGCCGCCAGATCGCGCACGGTGATAACGTCGCCTGCGTGTTTTTCGCGCCATTGTTCAACAAAATAGTCGGACAGTTGGCCGGATTGCGAGTACCCTGCAAGAATACTGGACTTCAGAACTAATACTTTGCTCATGGGTGTTTCCTTTTAATGTGATTGACGGGTCAATGCCCTGGTGCTTGATGACACTGTATTCACAATCATGCCGCAGAGATAGCGCAATATATCGAATTCTATGTTCAATTTTTTTGAACAAGGCATGAATTCTACAGATGTGGTAATCTACAGCAATATTTCATGAGAGATTTTTCCGGCAGAGCACTGCCCGATAACGCTATGACAGAACAACAAAAAATCACTTTCTCGCAGCTCTATGAACGGCTCGATGGCCTGATGCTGCGCGATAAATCGCGCTACGGCCGCCGCCTGCATGGCGTAAAGAAGGTTAAAAATCCTGATGCCCAGCAGGCCATTCTGCACGAGATGGCGCGGGAGATAGAGCAGGCAGCAGGGAAAGTCCTGCTACGCGAAGCCGCGCGTCCGGCAATCACCTATCCGGAAAACCTGCCGGTTAGCCAGAAAAAACAAGAGATTCTCGAAGCGGTGCGCGATCACCAGGTGGTGATCGTCGCCGGGGAGACCGGTTCTGGCAAAACCACTCAGTTACCCAAAATTTGCATGGAGCTGGGGCGCGGCCTGAAAGGCCTGATTGGCCACACCCAGCCGCGTCGACTGGCGGCGCGAACCGTCGCTAACCGTATTGCCGAAGAGCTGCAGAGCGAGCCAGGCGGCTGTATCGGTTATAAAGTCCGCTTCAGCGACCACGTCAGCGAAAACACCATGGTTAAGCTGATGACCGACGGTATCCTGCTGGCGGAAATCCAGCAGGATCGCCTGCTGATGCAGTATGACACCATCATTATTGATGAGGCGCACGAGCGCAGTCTGAACATTGATTTTCTGCTGGGCTATCTGAAAGAGCTCCTGCCGCGCCGCCCGGACCTGAAAATCATCATAACCTCCGCAACCATCGACCCGGAACGTTTCTCGCGCCATTTTAATCATGCGCCGATTATCGAAGTTTCCGGGCGGACTTACCCGGTTGAAGTACGTTATCGTCCGATTGTTGAAGAGGCGGACGATACCGAACGCGATCAGCTCCAGGCGATTTTTGATGCCGTCGATGAACTGGGGCGCGAAAGCCCCGGCGATATCCTGATCTTTATGAGCGGCGAGCGGGAAATCCGCGATACCGCAGATGCGTTGAATAAGCTCAATCTGCGTCATACCGAAGTGCTGCCGCTGTATGCTCGTTTATCAAACAGTGAGCAAAACCGGGTCTTCCAGTCCCATAGCGGGCGGCGTATTGTCCTGGCAACCAACGTTGCTGAAACCTCGCTAACGGTTCCGGGTATCAAATACGTTATCGATCCGGGTACCGCGCGCATCAGTCGCTATAGCTACCGTACAAAAGTGCAGCGCCTGCCTATCGAGCCGGTATCACAGGCCTCTGCTAATCAGCGTAAAGGCCGCTGCGGACGTGTGTCAGAAGGTATATGCATCCGTCTTTACTCGGAAGACGATTTCCTGTCGCGGCCGGAATTTACCGACCCGGAAATTCTGCGTACCAACCTGGCGTCGGTCATTCTGCAAATGACCGCCCTGGGGCTGGGCGATATCGCCGCGTTTCCGTTTGTCGAAGCGCCGGATAAGCGCAACATCCAGGATGGCGTGCGTCTGTTAGAAGAGCTCGGCGCCATCACTACCGATGAGCAGGCAACGGCTTATAAACTAACCCCACTGGGCCGCCAGCTTAGCCAGCTACCGGTGGATCCTCGTCTGGCGCGGATGGTGCTGGAAGCGCAGAAACATGGCTGCGTGCGTGAAGCGATGATTATCACTTCCGCGCTGTCGATTCAGGATCCGCGCGAGCGCCCCATGGACAAGCAGCAGGCGTCTGATGAAAAGCATCGTCGTTTCCACGATAAAGAGTCTGATTTCCTTGCGTTTGTCAATTTGTGGAACTATCTCGGCGAACAGCAAAAGGCGCTCTCCTCGAATCAGTTCCGCCGCCAGTGCCGGGTGGATTTCCTCAACTATTTACGCGTGCGTGAATGGCAGGATATTTACACCCAACTGCGCCAGGTAGTGAAAGAACTCGGCCTGCCGATCAACAGCGAGCCGGCGGAGTACCGGGAGATTCATACCGCGCTGCTGACCGGTTTGTTGTCGCATATCGGGATGAAAGACTCTGATAAACAAGAGTATACCGGCGCCCGTAATGCCCGGTTCTCTATCTTCCCCGGCTCCGGTCTATTCAAGAAACCGCCGAAGTGGACGATGGTTGCGGAACTGGTGGAGACCAGCCGCCTGTGGGGGCGCATCGCCGCCCGCATTGAGCCGGAGTGGGTCGAGCCGGTAGCGCAGCATCTGATCAAACGTTCATACAGCGAACCGCACTGGGAGCGGTCGCAGGGCGCGGTCATGGCGACAGAAAAGGTTACCGTCTACGGTCTGCCGATCGTCGCCGCGCGTAAAGTGAACTATAGCCAGATTGACCCGGCGCTGTGTCGTGAGCTGTTCATCCGCCACGCGCTGGTAGAAGGCGACTGGCAGACGCGGCATGCCTTCTTCCGCGATAACCTGAAGCTGCGCGCTGAAATCGAAGAGCTGGAGCATAAGTCGCGCCGTCGCGACATCCTGGTGGATGACGAGACGATGTTCGAGTTTTACGACCAGCGCATTAGCCACGATGTCATCTCCGCTCGCCACTTTGATAAGTGGTGGAAGCAGGCCAGCCGCGAAACGCCAGACTTGCTCAATTTTGAAAAGAGCATGCTGATTAAAGAGGGGGCTGAGCAGGTCAGTAAACTGGACTACCCGAATTTCTGGCATCAGGGCAATCTTAAACTGCGTCTTAGCTATCAGTTTGAACCCGGTGCGGATGCCGATGGCGTAACGGTTCATATTCCGCTGCCGTTGCTCAACCAGGTAGAGGAAGCCGGATTTGAATGGCAGATCCCCGGCCTGCGTCGCGAGCTGGTCATCGCGTTAATTAAATCGTTGCCGAAACCCGTTCGGCGTAATTTCGTCCCAGCGCCTAATTACGCCGAGGCGTTTTTAGGCCGCGCGACGCCGCTGGCGTTGCCTCTGCTGGATTCGCTGGAGCGTGAGTTGCGTAAAATGACCGGCGTGACCATCGACCGCGAATCCTGGCAGTGGGATCAGGTGCCCGATCACCTGAAAATCACTTTCCGGGTGGTGGATGACAAAAATAAGAAACTGCAGGAAGGGCGCTCTTTGCAGGCCTTAAAAGACGCGCTAAAAGGTAAAGTTCAGGAGACGCTCTCGGCGGTGGCCGACGATGGTATTGAACAGAGCGGGCTGCATATCTGGAGTTTCGGCACCCTGGCGGAGAGTTACGAACAGAAGCGCGGTAATTATAAGGTGAAAGCCTGGCCGGCGCTGGTGGACGAGCGTGACAGCGTCGCCATCAAACTGTTTGATAATCCACAGGAACAGCAGCAGGCGATGTGGCGTGGTCTGCGCCGTTTACTGTTGCTCAATATTCCGTCGCCGATTAAGTATCTGCACGAGAAACTGCCCAACAAAGCCAAACTGGGACTCTATTTCAACCCTTATGGCAAGGTGCTGGATTTGATTGACGACTGCATCTCCTGTGGTGTTGACAAGCTTATTGATGAAGCCGGCGGCCCGGTGTGGACCGAAGAGGGCTTTAGTAAACTGCACGATAAAGTGCGCGCCGAACTGAACGACACGGTGGTCGATATCGCGAAGCAGGTCGAGCAGATCCTGACGGCGGTATTTAACATCAATAAGCGTCTGAAAGGGCGGGTAGATATGACGATGGCCCTGGGGCTGTCGGATATTAAAGCGCAGATGGCGGGTCTGGTTTATCGCGGCTTTGTTACCGGCAACGGTTTCCGCCGCCTCGGCGATACGCTGCGTTATCTGCAGGCAATTGAAAAACGTCTTGAGAAGCTGGCAATCGACCCGCATCGTGACCGCGCGCAGATGCTAAAAGTCGAGAGCGTGCAACAGGCGTGGCAGCAGTGGTTGAATAAGCTGCCGCCGAATCGCCGCGATGACGACGACGTACAGGAGATCCGCTGGATGATCGAAGAGCTGCGCGTCAGCTTCTTTGCTCAGCAGTTGGGTACCCCGTATCCGATCTCGGACAAACGCGTGTTGCAGGCGATGGAGCAAATTACGCCGTAGCCTGGCTGGTTGTCCCCGGAGGCGCTGCGCTTACCGGGGCTACTCGCTTAAGCGTTTACCCACGCCAGAGTAAAGCCGTCCCAGCCTTTAGTGCCCACGGTCTGCAGCGCCGTTGCCGTCAACCGTGGCTCGGCGCCCATCATCTCAATGAATTGACGCACGCCCTGAACGCGCTCGTCGGCGCTCTGTGGGTTGACCACTTCACCGTCGCGTACCACGTTATCGCCAATAATTAAGGTTCCTGGGCGGGAATAACGTAGCGCCCAGCTCAGATAGTGGGGATTATTCGGCTTATCGGCATCGATGAAGATCAGGTCGAAAGCGGGACATTCGCCAAGCGCCTCCAGAGAATGTAGCGCCGGCCCCTCTCGCAGCGTGACCCGCTGGTCAACGCCCGCCAGCTGCAGATTCTCCCGCGCCACCTGGGCATGATGCGCGTCGGCCTCCAGCGTGAGTAGTTGGCCGTCGGCAGGAAGCTCGCGCGCCATCCAGATGGTGCTATAGCCGCCGAGAGTACCGATCTCCAGTATCCGCTTAGCCTGGGTAAGCCGTACCAGCAGGGCGAGAAACTGCCCCTGATTGGCGGCGACATCGTGTGCCGGCAGCCCGGCTCGATGGTTGTTTTCCAGTACCCGATCGAGCACAGGATCGCCGGGGATTAAGGCCTCAATCAAATAATTGTCTACTGCCGACCACTGTTGTTGCATATAACATTTCCCCATTTAGCTCCCTGATGAGTCAGACCAGCCGCCTCCCAGCGCCCGGTACAAATCAATCTGCGCCAGCAGCAGGTTATTTTTCACCTGCACCACGCTCAACTGAGTGGAGAATAACGTACGTTGCGCATCCAACACGTCCAGATAGGAAGAGTAGCCGTTACGATAGCGGTTCTGCGCGATACGCAACGTCTCTGCGGCGACCGATTCCTGCTCCTGGAGCTCGCTTAACTGTTCGCCGTAGCGGCTGATGGCATCTAGGCTATCGTTCACCTCTTTGAACGCGCCGCGTACGGTTTTCTCATATCCGTATAACGCCTGATTGCGCTGGGCCATCGAGACATCAACCTGCGCATTTAGCGCCTGGCGGTTGAGTAACGGCGCCAGAATACTGCCGCCGATGCTCCAGAGCCGCAGCGGATTATCGAGCAGTTCCGGCAGCGTCCGGTCCTGCAGGCTGCCGGTGGCGGTCAGGTTAATCGATGGCAGCAACTGCGCTTGCGACGAGGCAAGGGTGGCATCGGCGGCCACCAGCTGTCGTTGAGCCTGTACAATGTCAGGACGGCGGCTCATTAGCGATGATGGCAGCTGCGAGGGCAGCCGTAGTGGGGTAAGTTGCGCGAATTCATTGCGTTTCACCGTACCGGGATTGTCGCCCAACAGAACGCTCAGGGCGTTCTCTTGCTGCGCGATTTGATGCTGCAATGGCGGGATCTGCGCCCGCGTCGAGCGCAGTTCGGAATCCGCCTGCATGAGCTCCAGGCGCGAGGTATAGCCGGTTTCATACTGGCGTTTAGCCAGATTCCACGCATCTTCTCGCGATTTCAGCGTTTGGCGGGTGACCCGCAGCTGCTCGTCTAATGACAACAAGGTGACGTAGCCGACGGCGACCGATGACGCTACGGTGAGATTAGCCGCGGCGGCAGCGGCTTTCTGCGCTTCAAGGCTGGCTTCGGCGGCGCTGGCGGCGCTGCGGTTGGCCCCCCAAATATCGACGTCATAGCTGGCGGTCAGGCCGCCTTTGTACAGCGTGCTGTGGATGGGCAGACCGGTCGCGGCGGACTGTGCGCGAGCGCGGGTACCGGTCAGGCTGGCATCAAGCGAGGGGAATAAGCTGCTATCAGCAGCGTACGCGCGCGCCTGATATTCGTTAACCCGTTCGCGGGCGATCAGAACGTCGCTGTTGTAGCGCAACGCCCGATCGACATACTGATTAAGCGCGCTATCGTGAAAATTGCGCCACCACACGCCTTCCACCGGGCTGGAAGGACCCACATCGGCACGCCAGGCGGCGGGGATCGCCAGCGTAGGCTCCGCACGTGGGACATCGGCAGACTGACAACCGACCAGCGCCAGCGCCACGGCAAGGGTTAACGGGCGGATCATTGTTTATTCTCCGCGCGGGTATCAATCGTCACCTGCACCGACATCCCCGGACGCAGACGATGGCTGTTTTTCTGTCCCTCATCGACCGCGATACGGACAGGGATCCGCTGGGCGATTTTGACAAAGTTGCCGGTCGCGTTATCCGGCGAGATCGCGCTGAATTCGACGCCGGTCGCTGGCGAAATACTTTGTACTTTGCCGTGGAAGGTTTCGCTGTTCAACGCATCGACCGAGAAGGTGACCGGCTGGCCGACGCGCACCTCGGCGAGCTGTGTCTCTTTCAGGTTGGCGATAACCCAGTGCTGAGGCGGTACCAGCGAGGTCAAATGCGTACCGGCGCTGACATAGGCGCCGAGGCGTACGGAGATCTGCCCCAGTTGCCCGGCCGTCGGGGCGATAATCCGCGTATTCTGCAGGTCGATTTCGGCAAGCTCCAGCGCCGCTTTGGCGCTGGCCACATCGGCCTCCAGCGAATCGCGATTGACGATAGTGGACTGCAGATCCTGGCGCGACATCTCCAGTGTGGCTTTCGCCTGTTCGATATCGGCTGCGCCTTGAGCCGCGCTGGCCCGCGCGGAGTCGCGTTCGCGAATGGATAACGACCCATCCGCGGTAAGCTCCTGTACGCGTTTTAAATCGGCCTGGGTTTTCTGATTCTGCGCGCGGGCGTTTTGCAAGGCGGCCTCGTTTTTGACGATCGTCGCTTCGGCGCTTTTCCGCTGCTGCTGGTTGTTTTTCAGCGCCGCTTGTTTCATCGCCAACGTTGCCTGCGCCTGGTGTACCCGCTGCTTATAAATGCGATCGTCAATCTGGAACAGCACCTGTCCCGGCTGAACGGTATCGAAATCTTTGACGTTCACCGCGGTGATATACCCGTTAACCTGCGGGCTGATAAACGTCGTCTGACCGCGCACATAAGCGTTATCGGTAAACTGACTATGCCGGGTGAAAGGGGGCAACTGCCAGGCGTAAAGAATCACCAATACGCCGACGATGCCGATCGCCGCGGCGGTAAAAATAGACACCACGCGGATGTTGTTTCGGGTATTGGCCTGTTGCCTGGCCGCGTCCTGCTGACTCATAACCACTCCAGAGTAAAAATTATCTTATTATTTATTGCCGGTTGCGCGTTTTAACGCGATACGGGCGGTGATTCGCAATCTGATTAAGCGCCAGAAAATCCACACCAGCGTGGCGGCGGAGATCGCCGCCGTCAGGAGATAAGTGTCATTGTAGGCGAGAATATTGGCCTGTAGCGTCGAGGCGTTTTGCAGCAGGGTGGTCGCCTGCACGTTCAATAGCGTGCTGTCGCCAATCTGACTTTGATACATCTGGCTGTACTGCTGCAGTCGCTCGACGATCAGCGGGTTTAGCGTGGTTATCTGATCGGCCAACTGGCTGGAATGAAATTTTTCGCGCCAGGTCTGAAAAGTACCGAGGATAGCCGAGCCGAGCAGGCCGCCGATATTTTGGCTCATGCCAAACAGAACCGAGAAGCTGACCAGATTCCGCTGGTCGGCAATCACCCCGCCAATTCCCGCCAGCATGGCCGGCGCGAGGAAGAAGGCGCTGCCGAAGCCTAGTAAAAACTGGCTGAACATCAACTGTTCCGGACGGGTCAGGGCAGTGGACTGGCTATCAAGCAATGACGCAATCATGATCAACGCCAGCGCGGTCGCGGTGGGCCAGTAGAGGCGCTGCGGGTTAAGCGTCAGGCAACTGGCGACGATACCGCAGACGATACCGGCGAAAATAGACCATGCCAGATTGGTCATCTGCTCGTTTTGCAAGCCGACGTACTGCAGCCAGCCGATGACTCCGGTGTTCTGTTCCGCCAGAACGATGCGTATCAGCAACATAATCAGCCCGAGACGAATGATACTGCCGCTGGAAAGCCATTTGGTGTTAAGCAGCGGGTTAGTGCGATTATGCTCGAAGGCGATAGCCGAAACGATCAGAACCACCGCACCCGCCAGCGACCAGCCAAGCCACGGCGCCTCAAACCACCAGTCCAGACGGCCCAGCGACAGGACCGCGCAGACCAAAGCCATACCGGGCGCCAGCAGGAAGAAGGTAATAAAGTCCTTCTTCTCAAACACTTTTTTGCGGTCGCTGGGCGGCAGTTTGAGCGCAATGACGCAGGCGAGCGACACCAGCGCCAGCCCGAGCTCAAAGAAGTAGAGACCACGCCATTCGTCAATCTGCAGTAATTCAGTCGAGAACAGACGCGCCAACGGGATCGCCAGCGACGATCCGGTGATCCCAATGGTCAACGCCTTCAGACGGTGGCGCGCCGGCCAGGCCTGCACCTGATAGTAAATTCCCAGTGAACTTAGCGCCGCTGCCACCATGCCGTGCGCCGCACGCACCATCATCGCCGAGCTGAGGTCGTTGACGAACAGGTGGAAGAAAGTGACCAGTACATACAGTACCAGAAAGCCTTCAGTAAAGGCGCGCAGGCCAAACTGCTGGCGAAATTTCACCAGCAGCAGGTTGATGGAGACGTTAGTCATGACGTAGACCGCCGGCAGCCACGCAATTTCCGTCGACCAGGCGGCAAAAGTGCCCTGCAGCAGCTGCAGGTTGGCGGTAACGACGGCATTACCCAGCGCGCCGGTCAGGCATACCAGCAATCCGACGATGCCGTAAGCGACACGTTTTGGCGTACTGTGGATGGGCGTCGACGGTGAACCGAGCATCGCCGGTTTTTCATGCGGCGCCCAGTCGTGGGGCACATAGGGATTAGCATCGCGACGAGGCATTATTTCTTTTCCACCTCGTGCAGTAGCTTTTCCAGTACCCGGTGGGTTTGCTCACGCTCTTCCGGAGTGATGGCGGTGAGGATCTCCTCGCGCAGGTCGTCGGCGACCGCTTTCACCTGATGGAAAAGCGCCATCCCTTTTGCGGTGGCGACCAACAGACGCTTACGTTTATCGCTGTCAGGCTTAACGCGCTCCACCAGTTCAAGTTCGACCAGGCGGTTAATGAGCGGGACGATGGTGGCGCTTTCGACACCCAGTTCCTGCGCCAGTTCGCTTTGCGATAGGGGCTGCTCGTTGCGGGCAATGGCTGACACCGCCACCCATGACGCCTGGCTCATGCCAAGATTTTTCAACCGCCGGTTAACCGCCAGCCGCCAGTGATGCGCGGTTAAGTATAAGAGATGGGAAAAGTTAAGCTGTCGGTTATCCATGTTCCGCCTACAAATTCATTAGAGCTCTAATGATTTTAGGCGCGGCGATTTACCGATTTCAAGTCACGAAGATAAAAATAGGTTAACGCAATGTGCGTTTTTTGTGGAAAAGGCCGGCTGGCACGTGGAGAAAAAATAAAAAAACCCGGGCGAACCCGGGTTTAGTATCTGGATTAACCGGACATTAGCCCGGGTAGATGCCGCGATCTTTACGCGCCAGCAGGATGCGCTCACAGGCGACGATGTAGGCCGCGGTACGCAGAGAACACGCTTTCTCGGCGGCTTTATCGCAGACGTGAACGATAGCATCGGTCATGATACGGTCCATCTTGGCGTTGATCTCTTCTTCACTCCAGAAGAAGCTCGCCATGTCCTGTACCCATTCGAAGTAGCTGACGGTCACGCCGCCGGCGTTACAGATAACGTCCGGAACCACGATCACCCCGCGGTCGGCCAGCACGTCGTCGGCGTCCGGGTAGGTCGGGCCGTTGGCGCCTTCGAGGATCAGCTTACAGCTGATTTTTTCCGCGCGCTCACGGGTGATTTGGCCTTCCAGCGCCGCCGGGATCAGGATATCCATCTCGGTGGTCCAGAAATCTTCTTTGGCGATTTCACGCGCGCCCGGGAAACCAGCAATCTTCTTGTTCTCGGCCTGCCATGCGGTCAGCGCCTGCATGTCGATGCCGCCTTCGTTGAACAGGGTCGCGGTGTGGTCCTGGATAACGACAATACGCGCGCCAACGTCGGCGAACAGACGAGCGGCTTCGCTGCCGACGTTACCAAAACCTTGCAGCGCCACTTTCGCGCCTTCGATTTCGATACCGTTGCGACGAGCCACTTCACGACCGGTGACGAAGACGCCGCGGCCGGTGGCTTTTTCACGGCCCAGCGAACCGCCGAGATGAATCGGCTTACCGGTAACCACGCCGGTGATAGTGGTGCCGTGATTCATGGAATATGTGTCCATCATCCACGCCATCACTTTACCGTTGGTGCCAACGTCCGGCGCCGGGATATCTTTCTGTGGCCCAATGATAATGCCGATTTCGCTGGTATAGCGACGAGTCAGACGTTCCAGCTCGCCTTCAGACAGTGAGAACGGGTCGACGCGGATGCCGCCTTTGGCTCCGCCGTAAGGAATATTGACCGCGGCGCACTTAATGGTCATCCAGGCAGAAAGCGCCATTACCTCGTTAAGATCGACATCCGGATGGTAGCGAACACCACCTTTACCCGGTCCACGCGATAGATTGTGCTGTACGCGATAGCCTTCGAAATGGCGGATGGTGCCATCATCCATCTGCACCGGAATATCAACGATCAGCGCGCGTTTCGGGTGACGCAGAGTTTCCACCCAGTAGGCGAGGTCGCCCAGATACGGCGCGACGCGGTCGATCTGGCGCAGGTAAGTGGTCCATGGAGATGTACTACTTTCAGATGCGTAAGATAACTTTTCCATAAGAGTCCTGTATCTCAATGTTATTTGTGTCGTGTAAAACCGTGGAATAGGTACAGCAGTAAAATCTGTGTGATGAATGTTATCACCAATTTTATAAACCAGTATTTGACGGCTATTCCGAATTTTACATTTTTGTTAGTTTTTTGGGGTTGCATTTGAATAAATAAGCACGGCCAGGCGCCTGCATGTCATGCATCAATATGCATATTTTATGCAGATAAGTGAATATGGAAATAATTTTTTCATATTTTTCATTATCTTGATGATCCTCTAAAAGTGAATAAAATGATTCGAGGTTGTATTGACTTTGTTGCGTGTCAGGGCCCAGCATTAGCTCACGCAATACACAAGGTATTAACCGTGAATTAACATATACCCATACAAATAAAATGGCTTATTTCAGTTGTGGTGAAAATATTTGTCATCGCAGCGGGACGTGTGCGCCCTGAAAACGGCTAAAGGGAAATTGTTAAATTCGACTATTCACGATTGGCCAATTTATGCCGCCGATCCTCGTTCCGGAGAATTGTTATGTCAGGCAGTATCACTCGCGAAGATTTTGATGCTTATATGGTTCCGTGTTTCGCTCCCGCGCCGTTTATCCCGGTGAAAGCGGCGGGCTCCCGCGTCTGGGACCAGCAGGGTAAAGAGTACATTGACGTGGCTGGCGGCATTGCGGTTAACGCGCTGGGTCATGCGAATCCGGCGCTGGCTAACGCGCTGAAAGCGCAGCTGGATAAGCTGTGGCACATCGGCAACGGCTATACCAACGAACCGGTGCTGCAGCTGGCGAAAACCCTGGTGGAGTCAACCTTCGCCGATAAAATCTTCTTCTGTAATTCTGGTGCTGAAGCCAATGAAGCCGCGTTGAAGCTGGCGCGCAAGTATGCACACGACAAATTCGGCGCCGACAAGAGCGAAATCATCGCCTTTAAGAACTCCTTCCATGGCCGCACTCTGTTTACCGTGACCGTAGGGGGGCAGCCGAAATACTCCAGCGACTATGCGCCATTGCCGCAGGACATCACCCATCTGCCGTATAACGACATCGACGCGGTGAAAGCGGCGTTCTCTTCCCGCACCTGCGCAGTCATCGTCGAGCCGATTATCGGCGAAGGCGGCGTCATGCCGGCGGATCCGCAGTTCCTGCAGGCACTGCGCGAGCTGTGCGATGAGCATGAAGCAACGCTGATTTTTGATGAAGTGCAGACCGGCGCCGGGCGTACCGGCCAACTGTATGCTTACCAGCACTACAACGTAGTTCCGGATATTCTCACCAGCGCAAAAGGGCTGGGCGGCGGCTTCCCAATTGGCGCGATGCTGGCGAAAGAGGCCTGGGCGCAAGTGTTCCAGCCGGGTACCCACGGCACGACTTTCGGCGGCAACCCGCTGGCAGCGACCGTCGCTAATAGCGTGCTCGCGCAAATGGATAGCGCGCTGCTGGCGGGCGTGGGCGAACGCCATACCCTTATTGTCGATAAACTCAATGCGCTGAACGCTAAATATGATGTCTTCAGCGCCGTACGCGGGATGGGACTGCTAATTGGCGCCGAACTGGCAAGTCATCTGCGAGGAAAAGCCAAGGCGCTGACCAATCTGGCGGCGGAAGAGGGACTGATCGCGCTGATAGCCGGGCCGGACGTCCTGCGTTTCGCCCCAGCGCTCAATATTCCCCTGGCGGATATTGATGAAGCCTTCATGCGCCTTGAGCGCGCTGTCGCCCGCTTAATCAGCTAATCCGGGAGACGGCCTATGATGTTATTTCGTCCCGTACGGGAAAACGACCTCGATGATATTGTTCGCCTGGCCTCCCGGGCGGGCGTGGGAATGACATCGCTGCCGAATGATGCCGTGCGCCTTGCCGCACGGATTAAACGCAGCGTAGAAACCTTTGCCGGCAAGCTGACGCGTGGCGAACAGGGGTTTCTGTTTGTTCTGGAAGATACCGAACTGAGCCGGATTGTCGGCGTTAGCGCCATTGAAGTCGCGGTGGGGCTCGACGAACCGTTCTACAATTTTCGTATTCAGAAGACGGTACGGGCATCCAAAGAGCTTGGGGTTTATAAGCATCAGGAATTGCTCAATTTAAGCTACGACCATACCGGTCACAGCGAACTCTGTACCCTATTTCTTGACCCGGAGTACCAGAAGAACCGCAATGGCCTGCTGCTCTCCAAAGCGCGGTTTGTCTTTATTGCCGCGTTCCGCGAGTGGTTTTCGCCGCATCTGTTTGCCGAGCTGCGCGGGCGCAGCGACGAGCAGGGGAATTCACCATTCTGGGATGCGTTAGGGCACCACTTTTTCGATATTCCCTTCGCCGATGCCGACCGTCTCACCGGGACGGGGATGAAAACCTTTATCGCCGAACTGATGCCGGCTTACCCGATTTACATCTCGCTGCTGCCGGATGATGCCCGCGAGGTAATAGGACAGGTTCATGCTAACACCGCGCCGGCGCGGGCTATTCTCGAAAAAGAAGGGTTTAGCTGGCGCGGGTCCGTCGACATCTTCGATGCCGGCCCGGTACTGGAAGCTGAAACCGATAATATTCGCGCTATCAGAGAGAGCTATTCGCTGCCGGCGCTGCAACTCATGACGCCGCAGGCGACGCCAACCATCGTCGCGAATGGACAGTTTGAAAACTTCCGCGCGGTACTCATTGCGCAAGAGACGCCGGGAGTGCTCGATCAGCAGGCGCTGGACGCCCTGCAGGTCAATGCCACCGACCGGGTTCACGCGGTGACACTCAACCCAGAGGAAAACAGATCATGGCGGTAAACGCACATTTTATAGCAGGTAAGTGGCAGCAGGGCGCAGGCGCGCCGTTAACTAAGCTGGCGCCGGAAGACCAGTCCGTTTTATGGCAGTCGCAAAGTGCGGGCGCAGCCGACGTGCAGGCCGCCTGCGCCGCCGCGCGCGAGGCGTTTTATGGCTGGTCGCATCGTCCATTAAGCGAACGCATTGCAGTGGTTCAACGTTTCGCGGCGCTGCTGGAAGAGAATAAAGAGGCGCTGGCGACGTTAATTTCCCGTGAAACCAGCAAGCCGCTGTGGGAATCCCGCACCGAAGTACAGGCGATGATCGGCAAGGCCGGGATTTCTATTGATGCCTACGCCGAACGTACCGGTTATCGCGAGTCCGCTCTGCCGGACGGCAAAGCGCTGCTGCGCCATAAGCCGCACGGCGTGATGGCGGTGTTTGGCCCTTACAACTTCCCGGGGCATCTGCCGAACGGCCATATTATCCCGGCGCTGATCGCCGGTAACACCGTGGTATTTAAACCGAGCGAATTGACGCCGGCGACCGCGGAACTCACCGTTCAGCTATGGCAGCAGGCCGGAATCCCGGATGGGGTGCTGAACCTGGTGCAGGGGGCGAAAGATACCGGCCAGGCGCTGTTGGAAAACCACGATATCGACGGCGTGCTGTTTACCGGTAGCGCCGCCGCTGGCTTCCATTTCCACCGTTACCTCGGCGGTCAGCCGGAGAAAATGTTGGCGCTGGAGATGGGCGGCAATAATTCGCTGATCGTGGCCGACGTTGTCGATAGCGTTGCGGCGCTGAACGTGATTATTCAATCGGCCTTTATCTCCGCCGGGCAGCGCTGCACCTGCGCGCGTCGTTTACTGGTACCGCGCGGTGAACAGGGCGATGCGCTTATTGAACAACTGATTGATGCCAGCCGGCAGATTCGCGCAGGTAAATGGAACGCCGAACCGCAGCCGTTTATGGGCGGGGTGATTTCGCAAACCGCCGCGCAGGGCATGCTGGCGGCGCAGGCGAAGCTGGAAGCGCTGGGCGGCAAAGTGCTGCTGCGCATGAGTCAGCCGGATCCTCACTCTACCGTGTTAACGCCGGGAATTATCGACGTTACCGGGATTACGGTGCCGGATGAAGAGTACTTCGGCCCGCTGCTCACCGTGATTCGTTACGACCGGTTCGATGAGGCGATCGCGATTGCCAATAATACTCGCTACGGTCTGGCGGTCGGGCTTATTTCCGCCGACCCGACGCTGTTCGACAAGCTGGCCGACGAAGCGCGCGCCGGGATCGTTAACTGGAACAAACCGCTCACCGGGGCCTCCAGTAAAGCGCCTTTCGGCGGTGTCGGCGCCTCCGGCAACCATCGCGCCTCGGCGTGGTATGCCGCCGATTATTGCGCCTGGCCGATGGCTTCTCTGGTCAGCGAAACGCTGACGCTGCCGGCGGCGACGTCGCCAGGTCTGCCATTCTGATAACCGTTTTTGTGAGGACACTATGTCTGGATTTGAAGCGAATTTTGACGGCCTGGTGGGGCCAACGCACCACTACGCCGGGTTGTCGGTAGGCAACGAAGCGTCACAAAACAACCGCGACGGTTTATCTAACCCGAAGAAGGCGGCGCTGCAGGGACTTTATAAGATGAAGACCCTGGCCGATCGTGGCTTTGTACAGGGCATTCTGCCGCCGCAGCCGCGGCCAAATATGACGATGCTGCGCAGTATTGGTTTTCAGGGTAGCGACGAGCAGGTGATCCAGCGTGCAGCCAAAGAGGCCCCGCAGCTATTGTCGGCCTTTAGCTCCGCTTCCTCGATGTGGACCGCCAACGCCGCTACCGTGTCGCCGTCGGCCGATAGCGCTGATGGAAAAGTGCATTTTACGGTGGCGAATCTCAACAATAAGCTGCACCGCATGCAGGAAGCGCCGATCACCTCGGCCATCCTCAGGGCGACCTTCGCCGATGAACGCTACTTCGCGCATCACGCGGCGCTGCCGCAGCATGGCGATTTAGGTGATGAAGGGGCGGCGAACCATAACCGTTTCTGTGGGGATTATGACCGCCAGGGCGTGCAGTTTTTTGTCTATGGTAAGCGCGCCAGCGGCGGTATTGCGCCAGCTAAATACCCCGCACGCCAGACGCTGGAGGCCAGCGAAGCGGTGGCGCGTCTGCATCAGCTCGACCCGCAGTACACCGTATTCGCTCAGCAAAATCCGCAGGCTATCGACCATGGTGTATTCCACAATGATGTTATCGCCGTCAGCAACCGCCACGTGCTGTTCCATCATCAGCACGCCTTCCTGCAGCAGCGGGAGGTGCTGGCGACGCTGAAGGAGAGCAACGCCAGGTTGAATATTCCATTCACCAGCGTTGAAGTCCCTGACGAGCAGGTTAGCCTCGATGACGCGGTGGCTTCTTATCTGTTCAACAGCCAGTTACTCAGCAAAGCCGATGGCAAAATGTTGATTGTGGTGCCGGAAGAGTGCCGTCAGCGTGAAAACGTCTGGCGTTATCTCTCTGCTCTCGCCGCCGATAGCGCATCGCCTATCGATGAAGTGGCCGCATTCGATCTACGTGAAAGCATGCGCAACGGCGGCGGCCCGGCCTGTTTACGTCTGCGGGTGGTGCTTAATGACGCTGAGCGTGCGGCGGTCAACGCTCACAGCCTGATGAATGACGAACGCTACCAGCAACTGACCGCGTGGGTTGAAAAGCATTATCGCGATCGCCTGCATGCCAGCGACCTCGCCGACCCGCAGCTGCTGCGCGAGGTTTATCAGGCGCTGGACGAGCTGACGCAGATTTTACATCTGGGCGCGATTTATGACTTCCAGCGATAAGGGGCCGGGAATGGAACAAAACGTCAACGATTTACTGCATTGTAAACTGCAGACATGGACCTTTCCGCCGACTATCGAAGCCAGTTGGTTAGGCGATGGCATTCTGCAACTGCTGCCAAAAACGTCATGGCGACAGGCGACGGTGCTTTCTGCCGGGGTGCACGGTAACGAAACCGCGCCGATTGAAATGTTGCTGCAGATCCTGCAGGGATTAAGCCTGGGCGAGCAGCCGCTGACCCACGCGCTACTAGTGGTGTTCGGCAATCTGCCCGCCATTCGCGCCGGCCGTCGTTATCTGCATAACGATCTCAACCGGCTGTTTGGCGGCCGCCATCTGGCGGCGATGCCCGGGAACGAGTCGCGTCGCGCTTTTGAACTGGAGATGGCCGTACAGGCCTTCTTCCGTAGCGCCGATGTCCACGGCAAGGTGCCGCGCACGCATCTCGATCTGCATACCGCCATTCGCGGGTCGAAATATCGGCAGTTTGCGCTGCTGCCCGCTCATGATGGCGACTACAGCGCAGATTTTTATCAGCTGTTGCAGGCCAGCGGTATGGATGCCATCGTGCGCCATACCGAACCGGGCGGCACCTTTACCCACTTCACCAGCGAGAAGTTCGACGCGCAAAGCGCCACGCTGGAACTGGGGAAGGTGATGCCATTCGGTGAAAATGATCTGCGCTTGTTTGCCGCCACCGAACTGGCGATCGGTGCGCTGATCGCTGATGGCATCATGCCGCCGCGTAGCAAAGCGCCGGTCGAATACTTTGTGGTGCAGCAGAGCATCATCAAGGGCGAGAACGGTTTTACCCTGAATCTCGACCCGAAAATCGAAAACTTTACCGCGCTGCCGGCAGGCTATGAAATCGCCCGTCAGGCACAGAAAACCTGGGTGGTCAATGCCGACGCCCCCTACATCCTGTTTCCGAATGCGGGCGTCGCCGCCGGTCAACGCGCCGGGCTGCTGCTGACCGCTACCGCGCCAAGCCTTTCCATGCCTGCTTGAAGGAATCAACATGACTGAACATCAACGCGAGGGGCAGGTTCATCCTGCCGCCGACGGGGAGTGCCCGTCGCAGCTCAAACGCGGCCTTGGCGCCCGGCACATTCAGATGATTGCGCTGGGCGGCGCTATTGGTACCGGACTGTTTATGGGGGCGGGCAGAAACATCGCCGTCGCCGGAACATCCATTCTGCTTATCTATCTACTGGTAGGTTTCTTTACCTATATGGTGATGCGGGCGATGGGGGAGCTGTTGCTGACCCGCCTGGATTATCGTTCGTTTGCGGATTTCGTCGGCGACTATCTTGGCCCGCAGGCCAGTTTCTATCTGGGTTGGACCTACTGGCTTAGCTGGGTGGTGACCTGTATCGCCGACGTGGTGGTTTGCGGTAGCTATATGCAGTACTGGTTCCCGGAGATGTCGGCGTGGATGCCCGCGCTGAGTACGCTTGGGATCCTGTTCTTGTTTAATCTGTTGTCGGTAAAGATGTTCGGCGAGGCCGAATTCTGGTTTGCGCTGATTAAGGTCATCACCATTATCGCGCTGATTTTGACCGGCGCGTGGATGATTGCTATTGGTTGGACTTCGCCGGATGGCGTGAAGGCTTCGTTAGGTCATATTACCGACCCGACGGCCTTTATGCCCCACGGCGTGACCGGTTTCTTCGCCGGTTTCCAGATAGCGATTTTCTCCTTCACCGGTATTGAGCTGCTCGGCACCATGACGGCGGAAACGCGCGATCCTGAGCGCATCTTGCCGAAGGCGATTAACGCGCTGCCGCTGCGCATCATTATTTTCTATCTGCTGTCGATGGTGGTCATTATTGCCGTGGCTTCATGGCCTGGCGTCTCGCCGGATGCCAGTCCGTTCGTGACCCTGTTCGCCAAGGCCGGGCTACCTGCCGCCGCTGCGGTAATTAACTTTGTCGCCTTGACGTCGGCCATGTCGTCGGCGAACAGCGGCGTTTACTCCAGTACCCGCATGCTGTACGGTCTGTCGGTGGAAAAACATGCGCACTGGCAGTTCCGTATACTCTCACGTAATACCCGCATTCCGGTACGTAGCCTGCTGTTCTCCTGCTTCTGCATGCTGAGCGGTACGTTACTGCTGTTCCTGGTGCCAAACGTGATGACGTTGTTCACCATCGTTTCAACGCTGGCGGCGATCATGGTGGTTTTCAGCTGGGGTATGATCCTTGTAGCGTACCTGGTATATCGTCATAAACGTCCGGACCTGCACGCGCGGTCGAAATTCAAAATGCCGGCGGGAGTAGTGATGTGCTGGCTGAGCCTGCTGTTTTTCGCCTTCTCGATCTTCATTATGATTTTCGACCCGGATACGCTGCTGGCGCTGATAGCTTCGCCGGTGTGGTTTATTGCGCTATGGTGCTTCTGGAAAGTGAAACAGAAGCGCGAAGGGCAACTGGCATTGGATAACGCCAGCGCCTGATGATACCCGGCAGCTGAAGCGTGGCTGCCGGATTTTCCTTTTCGCCGTAGCGCGGTTTATGATGTCGCCCGACACTTCATTGTTGGATCAGGACAGAAGAAGGAAAGGGTATGACAGAGCATTTCCCGGCGCTTTCACACGACACGTTAGCGGCGGCCAATCTCATCGGCGACTGGTTGGCGCAGGATGATTTGCCGCAGAATGCGCAGCCGCAGATTGCGGTGTTGGCCGGTAACGCGGTGATCCCGACCATTGACGCCGCCTGTCGGCTCGCGGCTCAGAGGCAGATTCCACTATTGATAAGCGGCGGTATTGGTCATTCGACGACCTTTCTTTACGACGCCGTACAAAAGCATCCGCACTATCAGGCGTTGCGGGTAGAGGGGCGTCCGGAATCGCATATCCTGGCGGATATCGCCGAACGTTTCTGGCAAATACCGCGCGATCGCATCGTGGTGGAAGACCGTTCAACCAACTGCGGCGAAAACGCGTGGTTTACCCGCCGGTTATTGGAAGAGCGTGGGCTGGATCCTACCTCTGGCGTGGTGATTCAGGATCCGACCATGCAGCGTCGGACGATGGCGACGTTTGCCCGCGTCTGGCAGGAGGCACCGGCGCAGCCGCAGTGGTTGAGCTATCCCGGTTGTTCGCCGCGGCTTGAAAATAGCGCTGCTGGCCTGAGATTCAGCGGAGACGATAGTGGATTGTGGCCGGTGGGGCGTTATCTGGCGCTGCTGCTTGGCGAGCTGCCGCGTCTGCTGGATAACCCGCAGGGATACGGTCCTAATGGTAAAGATTTTATTGTCCATGTCGATTTCCCACACGATGTTAGCGCGGCGTGGCAATGCTTGCGTGAAGATACGCTATTGAGCGAGGCGCTGAACGCCAGAACGCTGGGGTAGGGAGAAAGGCGGATAGCCGCAGCTATCCGCTGGTTCTGAGTTTACTTCGCGAATTTATCCAGTACGCGGACAAGCTGGGTAACAAAGCCGTACTCGTTATCGTACCAGGCCACGGTTTTCACAAGCTGTACGCCGCCGGCCTCCATGATCTCCAGTTGAGTCGCATCATAGATTGAGCCAAAATGGCTGCCGATAATGTCGGAGGAGACAATTTCTTCTTCGGTGTAGCCAAAAGATTCATTGTTCGCCGCCGCATTTTTCATGGCCTGATTAACCTCTTCAGCGGTGACTTTCTTCGCCAATACGGAAACCAGTTCCGTCACTGAGCCGGTTTTAGTCGGCACGCGCTGGGCGTGACCTTTCAGTTTCCCGCTGAGTTCCGGGATCACCAGACCGATGGCTTTTGCCGCCCCGGTGGTGTGCGGAATAATGTTTTCCGCCGCCGCTCGCGAGGCGCGCAGGTCTTTGCCACGCGGCCCGTCCACCAGCGATTGCGTACCGGTATAAGCGTGAATAGTGGTCATGGTGCCCACGGTAATGCCGAAAGCATCGTTGAGCACTTTAGCCATTGGCGCCAGACAGTTGGTGGTGCAGGATGCAACCGAAATGATGGTATCATCCGGGCTCATGGTGTCGTCGTTGACGTGATAAACGATGGTTTTCATCTCGCCGGCAGGGGCGGAAATCAGCACTTTCTTCGCGCCGGCGGTCAGGTGTGCCTGCGATTTTTCCGCCGACGTATAGAAACCGGTACATTCAACAATCACCTCAGCGCCTGCGGCTTTCCACGGAATATGCTGAGCCTCTTTTTCCGCATAAACGGTGATTTTTTTACCATTAACGATCAGCGCATCTTCTGTAAAATCAACGCTCCATGGGAAAGGACCGTAGTTAGAGTCATGTTTAAGCAGGTAGGCTAAGACTTTCGGTGAGGTGAGATCGTTGATGGCCACGACCTCCAGCGGGCTATTTACTTCTAACAGGCGGCGAAGTACTAAACGTCCTATACGACCAAATCCATTAATCCCAAGTTTGCTCATGGATATTCTCCTGGTGGTGAAGTTGATACGTTAAAACTTCTTCAGGCAGAGCGGGGAGAGTAAACTATTTACTTTCAGGGCTTAGCAGTTCACCTGCGGTGTTTCTATTGCTAAGTTACCTGCCTGAAGCGTCTTCAGTAACTGTCACGTGGAGCCAGATGGTGCGAAGGAAGTATAACGCCGGGTCGGAGGTGGTTCCAATGTTCTTACCGCGACAGTACAACAAAAAGAGTGCCTACCATTGTTCGCTATTTCATGCGGCGTTGAGTGGTAAATATGATCTACATCACAATAACAGAAATTAGAAAAAGCGCAGAAGGATATAGCTACATCGAGGCTGTATTGATAACTATAGCGGTGGTTCAGCACAATATTGATAATGAGAATGAATATCATTCATTGACATCTGGTCATATTAATGTAACCTTGCATTAGGAATAATACAGGGATGAATAGAAAATGGATTGCGGCCTGAGGAATAATTATCAACCCATAGCTTAAAAATTTAAAAATCATGCCGAAATTCCATCCTGCTGGCATGAAATGCGGGAAGGAAAATCTGCAGGGTAAATCATAATGCGGGTGTTTAAAGATATTATCCTTGCCGGGAGCATTCTCTTTTCTATCTTATATTCTGTTTTCTCGTTGTGCGATGTTTTGTTGATGATGCAGATATTTTATCGGCACCCAGAGCACTGCTGCCTGTGTTTGCCGTTGGATGTATTTATTTTCTGAGCAATGCTTATTTTTGGCTATTGAATTACATAAGGAATATGAAAGATGAAAGAGCTGACAAATAAACAGTTGGGTATGGTCTCCGGTGCAGGGGGGGATATTGGGCGGGAAATTGCTCAGGGAATCGGCGCTGGAGCTGGCACATTTGTAGGCGGAACTCCTGGTGCCATAACCGGTGGGATCGCAGGGGGACAGGTTTATGACTGGGCTGCAACAAAAACACCGGACCCAGCGATGTCCCCATCTGGTTTGGGCGGAACGCTCAAACAAAAACCAGCTAACCTTCCATCCGAAGCGTGGAATGCAGCAGCAGGCAGAGAATGCTACTGGAGTCCGAATAACCTCAATGATATTTGTTACTGACAGATGCTGATTGGCGTACGGGTATAAACCAGTCTAAAAGCGAATAAGGATAGCTGTTAGCGTATGGAAGAGCATGTTATCAGCTCTTCCATCTCTTAACCTTTAAAACTAGCCATAATTAAAGTTTGTCAGTCGAGTGGGAGTCGTCCACGCCTTTTGGCGCCGATGGAATAAAAAATGAACGTTGACGGATATAACCGCGAGTACAATATTGCAAGAAACAAAGCCGTAACCGGCTGTTTTGCCATGTTTGCGCTATTTTTTGGCATCACATGTTTGCCGCTTTTTTTCGAGGGCAGCAAAGACCTTATGATAACGGGATATCTCTATCCACTACTTTTCGGACTGGAGTTTCTGGCAATTGCCCCCCTTTATTATCTCTATTTCTACAAACGCGAGGGCATGGGGAGAGGGAATTTTCGTTTCGGCATTTTTATTATACTTTTCCTGTGTATTCTGTTGAGCCAATTTCTGTTGCCTTTTGTCACTGCAGGCTATCAGACTGAAAACTGGTCAGCTTCACAGATGCGACTGGATGGGCATGTATTCTGGCTAAATGCCATTGTGATGATTCTATTGGTTCCTGTTTATGAAGAGATGGTCTTCCGCGGCTGTCTTTTCAGTGTGTTTAAATACTGGCTCGGGAATAACAATTATGCGGCGGCTGTCACTGTGTCTGTTGTATTTTCAGCCTGTCATTTACAGTACATAGACTGGCGATCGTTCCTGATATTATTTCTGGTTTCGCTGATGCTGGTTATCGGGAGAATAAAAACCGGCGGAATACTGATGCCAATTATTCTTCATGCGCTGATGAACGCGGTCGTAATTGGTATTCAGTATGTGTCATTCCTCCAGTATTCCGGAGAGGCTTAGCCATAGCGGGAATGAAATATGTTTCGTAAGGAAGCGCTCGAAAACAGGGATAAAACATGGTGTGGCAAAGCAGTATTACTACCGGGACTCTCCTCTCGGCTGGTTATAATTACCAGCGCGCTTTTTTTCGTCTGCTTCATTGTTTTAATTAGCACCGGCACTTATACACGACGTATTAGCGTGCAAGGTGAAGTTACCACCTGGCCGAGACCGGTTAATGTCTATTCCGGTGTCCAGGGATTTGTCGCGACACAGTTCGTCCGGGAAGGGGACCCTGTAAAAAAGGGTGATCCTGTTTATCAAATTGATGTCAGTAAAAGTACACGTAGAGGCGTGGTCAATGAGACTCAACGACAGGATATCGAAAACCAATTGAAACGCATCGCCGAGATTATCACTCGCCTTAGAGAGAGTAAGGAAACCACTTTGCGGATGCTTGAGCAACAGAAAATACAGTATAGCGCCTCTTTTGAACGCTCGGCAGGCATTGTCAGGCGCGCTGAGGAGGGAATAAAATTAATGAAAAATAACATGGATAATTACCGACGGTACCAGCAGCAGGGGTTGATTAATAAAGACCAGTTAACCAGTCTGGTGGCCTTGTACTACCAGCAGCATAATAGTTTGCTCAGCCTGAGCGCGCAGCATGAACAAAATGCTCTACAGTTAACCAATCTGGAAAGTCAAATTCAGACGCAGGCGGCGGAATTTGACAACCGGGTTTATCAGATGGAACTGCAGCGTTATGAGCTACAGAAAGAGCGGATTAATACTGATGCGGGAGGCGATATTATCATTCGTGCCTCATCAGACGGCAAAATTGATTCATTAAGCGTCACCCCAGGTCAGATGGTCAGCGAAGGCGACAGTCTGCTGCAGATAATTCCAGAAAAAATACAACGCTATTATTTGGTTCTTTGGGTACCCAATGAAGCCGTTCCATATATTTCAGTCGGTGATAGGGTGAATATACGCTACGAAGCCTTTCCGGCTGAAAAATTTGGTCAGTTCTCGGCAAAAGTCACACTCATTTCCCGGACGCCAGCCTCCTACCGCGAAATGCAGACCTATACGACCGCCCCGATTAACTCTGCGGCAGGTGCGGCTGCTTACTACAAAGTTGTGATTAGTCCAGAAAAGCAGGCTGTCAGCTACGCCGGCAAGCGTCTGCCTCTGGAAAATGGCATGAAGGCACAGAGCACGTTATTTCTGGAAAAACGTAAAATCTATCAGTGGATGCTCTCGCCATTCTACGATATGAAGCGCAGTGTTACGGGGCCGATTCATGAACCGTAACCACTTCATATCATCCATCGAGGAGAAATTGGATCTGAAATTTCGGCGGCGAGTCCCGGTCGTTCATCAGACAGAAACGTCAGAATGTGGACTGGCCTGTCTGGCGATGATATGCGGACATTATGGTCGTAATATCGACCTGATCGCCCTACGTCGCCAAATAAATCTGTCTGCCCGTGGAGCCTCGCTTGCCAGTGTTCAGCAAACCGGGATTGAGTTAGGGATGGAAAGCCGGGCATTGTCACTGGATCTCCATGAACTTAATGCTCTCAGAATGCCCTGTATCCTGCACTGGAATTTTAATCATTTCGTGGTGCTCGTCAGCGTACGTAAGAATCGCTTCGTGCTTCATGATCCAGCCAGGGGGCGAAGAACTGTCGGGACCGATGAAATGTCACAGTGCTTCACCGGAGTGGCGCTGGAGGTCTGGCCCGGCAGTACATTTGTGCAGGAAACGATAAAAAGCCGAATCGGAATACGGGCGTTAATCAGCAGCGTGCAGGGTATCCGGGGCGTACTGAGCAAAATTTTCTGTCTGTCGCTGATTATTGAAGCTATCGGCCTGGTGATGCCTGTCGGTACCCAATTGGTAATGGATCATGCTATTCCTGCGAATGACCGGGGACTGCTCATGCTTATCTGTGGAGTCCTGATGTTTTTTATTTTGGGGCGTACTTTGGTTAGCGTGATCCGCGCATGGTCATCCCTTGCGATGGAGTCATTGATAAATGTGCAATGGCAGTCGGGGCTATTCCGTCATCTGCTTCAGTTGCCGTTGACCTATTTTGAGCGACGAAAGATGGGCGATATTCACTCCCGCTTCAGCTCGTTGGATGCGCTTCGCGCCACGTTTACAACCAGTGTGGTGGGGGCAATGATGGACAGCATCATGGTTGCCGGTCTCTTGTTGATGCTTATCCTGTACGGTGGAAAATTGACGGTTTTTGTACTGGGCTTTACAGCGGTATATGTCTTCATTCGTATATTGACCTATAGCCGGTACCGCCAGCTGTCGGAAGAAGCGTTAATCGCCGGAGCCCGTGCTGGTTCATATTTTATGGAAACACTCTACGGAATAGCTACGGTTAAAATGCAGGGAATGGCAGAACGGCGTGGGAGCCACTGGCTGAACCTGAAGATTGATGCCATCAATACCGGTATCAGACTCAGCCGTCTTGATATGTTCTTCGGCGGCATTAACACGTTTGTGGCGACGTGCGATCAGGTGACTATTCTGTGGCTGGGCATCAGTCTGGTTATGGAGAACCAAATGACCATCGGCATGTTTGTGGCATTTGGCGCATTCCGCGCACAGTTTTCTGACCGGGTAGGATCGCTGGTCAACTTCTTATTACAGCTGCGTATGATGAGCCTGCATAACGAAAGGATTTCGGATATCGCGTTGAATGAAAAGGAAGAAAGAAAACCAGATTCAGGATTAAAGGCAACCATGTCTCCGGCCAGCCTGGAGATTAAAGCGCTAAGCTTCCGTTACGACAGCCAGTCAGCACCCGTCTTTAGCGGCCTCAGTTTCAGGATTCGAGCAGGCGAGAGTGTGGCCATTACCGGGCCCTCTGGTTCGGGGAAAACCACGCTGCTTAAAGTACTGTGCGGCTTGTCTGAACCGATATCAGGGGCTGTCTTAATGAATGGTACGGATATCAGGCAACTGGGTATAAATAACTATCATCGCTTGATCGCCTGCGTGATGCAGGATGACCGGCTGTTTTCTGGCTCTATTCGGGAGAATATCTGCGGATTCACTGAAAATGTTGATGATGCCTGGATGAGAGAATGTGCCCGGACAAGCAGCATTCATGACGTGATATTGGCTCTGCCAATGGGGTATGAGACGTTAATCGGAGAACTGGGGGAGGGGCTATCTGGGGGACAGAGACAGAGGATTTTTATTGCCCGGGCGCTTTACCGCCGTCCGGATATATTATTCATGGATGAAGCCACCAGCGCACTGGACGCAGAGTGTGAAAAAGACGTCAGTCTGGCAATGAAAAAGTTGAATATAACCCGAATAATTATTGCTCACCGTGAAACGACCCTGCAAACCGCGGACAGAATCATCACCCTCGGCGAATCCGATTAACAGCCAATATCCTACTCTATTGCGGGCATTTGTTTCGCTATGTGGTTGAATAATGAACACAAGGCGGGATGACTGGAGTGACGGGGCCTGTAGCGAGTTATCCACAAACTATGCGATCTGATACTGACCCGTTTTGTGGATAACCTAAAATGTTGCGGGGTACTTAATTCACTATGCGTTATAAGTTTGCGCTATACATCACGATAATCAATGTCTTCACTCGGTACCCTTAATATAAGAATACTTAAACAAGGGGAATAGCATACCAATGAAAAAGAGCATTGCACTGACTATGGTGGCGCTGGCTTGTCTGGCGGCCAACGTCCAGGCAGCTGAGAAACTTGCTGGTAATGAAATACTTGCGGTACAAAAAGGCGGGGTGCCGGATAAAGTCTATACCCAGCATCAGCCGAAACTACGCATAGCAACCTATAATATTGGCAAGAATGAAGCTTCTGATAATGTGGCCGATTTTACGGCACTTAATTCAGCGATTAAAAAAATTAACGCCGATATTATCGCCGTTCCGGAAGTCGATAACAAAACCCAGCGCAGCCAGAAAATCGATCAGCTTAAGACAATTGCCGATGCCAACAATATGCATTATGCCTTTGGTAAAGCGCTTGATTTTGACGGCGGAGAGTACGGGCTGGGGCTGCTGTCAAAATACAAAATCCTGCATTCGCAGGTGGTAAAATTGCCGTCTGGTAACGCGGAACAGCGCGTGGCGCTACTGGCGCAGGTTGATGTACCGGGTTTTGATTCCGCGCCGATTATTATGGTGACCCATCTCGACTGGCAAAAAGATCCCACCATGCGTACAGAGCAGGCTCGTTATCTTCTCGATTTGAGTATTGGCGATGCGGCGTCTGATTTTAAAGATATCGCTTCTTCAATTAAGATCCTGGCCGGCGATTTCAATTCAACCCGTGAAGAACAGCCGGTGAAAGAGATCGGTTATTTCTTTAACGAAGTGTCGAAGCAGGGGACGGATACGCGTAGCTGGCCTGCCGTTAACCCGGCTATTGATATCGACCATATTTTCACCTTCAAAGGGCAAAAGTGGGATGTGAAGAAGCTGGAGATTCCGCATAACTCGACGGAATTTAACTGGTCAGCGGCCAGTGACCATCTGCCGGTCATTGCTGAACTGCAACTCACCGAGCAGTAACATCGCCCAGGGCTCTTTGCAAAAGAGCCCTGATGCTATTCAATTCGCGCTAACGCTGTTTTTTAAGCCTCGGTAAAGGTTAATGAAAATTTAAGGGAAGGCGGTTATGTTAACAACATCACACTTCCATTAAGGTTTGTTCATGCGCGATAAATATTCTGGCCTGCAGATAGGAATTCACTGGCTGGTCTTTTTACTGGTTGTCGTCGCCTACGCGGCGATGGAACTGCGCGGTTTTTTCCCGCGCAGCGACCGTCCGGTGATAAACATGATCCATGTCTCCTGCGGCATTTCCATTTTTGTCTTGATGATTGCACGACTGTTGGTGCGCCTGAAGTCTCCGGCGCCGCCGATTGTTCCTAAACCCTCGCCGATGATGACCGGTTTCGCCCATCTTGGCCATCTGGTGATATATCTGCTGTTTATCGCGCTACCGGCGATTGGCATGGCAATGATGTACTACCGCGGTAACCCGTGGTTTGCTTTCGGCCTGACGATGCCCTTTGCGGCGCAAAGCAACTTCGCTTTGGTCGACAGCCTTAAGGGGCTGCACGGCTTACTTGCCAATATCGGCTATTTCGTGATTGGCCTGCACGCGCTGGCGGCGCTGCTGCATCACTATTTATGGAAAGATAATACGCTGCTGCGCATGATGCCGCGCAAGCGTTGAGTACTACGCCTGACATGCCTGAACCCGCCAACCGGCGGGTTTTTTGTTTCCGTTAACTCGCCAATAAATGATTCGTGAAATGTTACTTATGCTGCAAATTTGTATCAAGTATGTAAATAAAAATGTCTAAACGAAACGAAAGGTTCTATAAGAATCTCAGTGCGGTGGATTGAATCCAGCCGGGAGGTCGTCGAAACGACACCCAGGCACGTTCAGCGGTATCCGCAGCGTCATTGGCTAAAATGCCTGCATTTTCAATACCGATGAGCAAAAGGAAAACCTGACATGACCGATAATATACCGGCCACTTCCCCTCCTGTCGCCGATGCGGGGGGCGCTGAACGCTTGAGCCCGCGCGAACAGGTGGTTATCAATAAATTGTTCCGTCGCTTAATTCCTTTTCTGTTTCTGCTTTTTATCTTTTCATTTCTTGATCGTATCAATATCGGCTTTGCCGGGCTCACCATGAGCCAGGATTTGGGACTGAGTAGCACCATGTTCGGACTCGCGACGACGTTGTTCTACGCGATGTATGTCATCTTCGGTATTCCCAGTAACATCATGCTGGGGATCGTTGGCGCCCGCCGCTGGATCGCCAGCATTATGGTGGTTTGGGGGATAGCATCGACCGCGACCATGTTCGCGACCGGGCCAAATAGCCTGTATCTGCTGCGCATGCTGGTGGGGATTGCCGAAGCCGGCTTTCTTCCGGGGCTTCTGCTCTACTTAACCTACTGGTTCCCGGCGTACTACCGGGCGCGTGCTAATGCGCTGTTTATGATTGCCATGCCGGTGACGATGGCGCTGGGGTCGCTGGTCTCCGGCTATATTCTCAGTATGGATGGCATGCTGGCGCTTAAAGGCTGGCAGTGGCTGTTCCTGCTGGAAGGATTTCCATCGGTGCTGTTGGGGGCGGTAGTCTGGTTCTATCTTGACGACAGTCCGCAAAAGGCCAAATGGCTCACCGATGAGGACAAACGTTGCCTTGGCGAAATGATGGAGAAGGACAAACTACGACTGGTACAACCGAACGGTAGCGCCAGCCTGAGCGCGCTGCAGCAGGGGAAAGGCAGCCTCTGGCGCGACGTCTTCACCCCGGTGGTGTTGATGTATACGCTGGCCTATTTCTTTCTCTGTAATACCTTAAGCGCGCTCAGCGTCTGGACACCGCTGATCCTCAAAAGCTTTAATCAGGGCAGCAGCAATATCGCCATCGGCTTGCTTAGCGCCGTACCACATATCTGTACCATTGTGGCGATGATCTGGTGGAGTAAACGTTCTGACCGCTTACAGGAACGTAAGCTGCACACGTTATTGCCCTATCTGTTTGCCGCCGCGGGCTGGATGCTGGCGGCGCACGGGGCAAATAGCGTGATGCAACTGTTGGGGGTAATTATGGCCTCGGCAGGGGCCTATGCGGCGATGGTGATATTCTGGACCACGCCAGATCAGTCCATCAGCCCGCGCTCACGAGCGATCGGCATTGCGGTGATTAACGCGACGGGTAATATGGGATCGGCCATGAGTCCGCTATTATTCGGCTGGCTGAAGGATTTAACCGGCAGCTTTAACGCCGGATTTTACCTCGTTGCCGGGTTCCTGGTTTTGGGGGCGCTGGTGGTATCGCGCATCCCAATGAAGGCCAGCCGCCCGCGAGCGACGCCATAAAAAACAGGAGTAGCGATGAGAGTGAGACGCGCGGTACCCGATGAAGCCCCTGCGTTGTGGAATATCCGTAATCAGGCGATTCGCCATGGCTGTCGTCAAAGCTATGGCGCTGAAGTGATTCACGCCTGGACGCCGGAACAGATGCCCGAGGGGTATCGTCACGCCGTTGCCGATAATCCGTTTTATATCGTGGAAAATACGCTAGGCCAACCTATCGCGACCGGCTATCTCGATATTGAGTCCTTAAGCGTGGAAGCGATCTTTACGCTGCCGGAGTGGAGCGGGCAGGGATGCGCGGATTTGATCATGGCGGCGGTTATTGCCGAAGCTCGCCGACGGGGGCTCGAAACCATTACGCTTGAGGCGACCCCCAATGCGGCGGGCTTTTATCTACGCCATGGCTTTGTTTCACAAGGCGAAAAGAGCCATTATTCGAAAATGGCCAACGCCGAGCTACGCTGTATAGCCATGAGCCTCACTCTCGATTAAGGTAAACCTGCGCCGCTATGCTATGGTTGTTAGCGGCGTTTCAATTTGCCACTTTAACTAAATAAATATAGTATACCCCCCTATATGATATGGAGGGCATCTCGTGCCACATTCACCAGAAGACAAGAAGCGTGCGCTTAGCCGCGTACGCCGTATTCGCGGGCAGGTTGAAGCGCTGGAACGCGCGCTGGAGTCCGGCGAACCCTGCATGACTATCCTGCAACAGATTGCCTCCATTCGCGGCGCCGCCAACGGTTTGATGGGCGAGCTGGTGGAGATGCATCTGCAGGATGAACTGGTTAGCGGCGATACCACCCCGGACCAACGCGCCGCCCGCATGGCGGAAGTCGGTCACCTGCTACGATCCTATTTAAAATAAAATCACGACGAGGAATGGACAGTATGAAATCACGTGCAGCAGTTGCCTTTGGCCCCGGTCAGCCGTTAAAAATCGTGGAGATTGACGTCGCGCCGCCAAAGAAAGGCGAAGTTCTGGTAAAAATCACCCACACCGGCGTTTGCCACACCGATGCTTTTACTCTCTCTGGCGACGATCCGGAAGGCGTGTTCCCGGCGGTGTTGGGCCATGAAGGCGGCGGTATCGTCGTTGAAGTCGGCGAGGGCGTGACCAGCCTGAAACCTGGCGATCACGTTATTCCGCTGTATACCGCCGAGTGCGGCGAATGCAAATTCTGCAAGTCTGGCAAAACTAACCTCTGCCAGGCGGTCCGCGCCACACAGGGGAAAGGTCTGATGCCGGATGGCACCACGCGATTCTCCTATAACGGCGAGCCGATTTATCACTATATGGGCACCAGCACCTTCAGCGAATACACCGTTTGCGCCGAGATTTCTCTGGCAAAAGTTAACCCGCAGGCGCCGCTGGAAAAAGTGTGTCTGTTGGGCTGCGGCGTCACCACCGGTATCGGCGCGGTACATAATACCGCGAAGGTGAAAGAGGGAGACAGCGTCGCGGTGTTCGGGCTGGGCGGTATTGGCCTGGCGGTGATTCAGGGCGCGGTGCAGGCGAAAGCCGGACGCATTTTGGCGGTCGACACTAATCCGGATAAATTTACCCTCGCCAAAGAGATGGGCGCCACCGACTTTATCAACCCGAACGACTACGATAAACCGATTCAGGACGTGATTGTCGAGCTAACCGATGGCGGCGTTGATTTCAGTTTTGAATGTATTGGTAACGTCAACGTCATGCGCGCGGCGCTGGAGTGCTGCCATAAAGGTTGGGGTGAGAGCGTCATCATCGGTGTCGCGGGCGCCGGTCAGGAAATCAAGACCCGTCCGTTCCAGTTAGTCACCGGCCGGGTATGGCGCGGATCCGCCTTCGGCGGGGTGAAAGGGCGTAGCCAGCTACCGGGAATGGTTGAAGACGCGATGGCGGGTAAGATTCGCCTCGATCCGTTTATCACCCACCGGTTGCCGCTCGACCAGATCAACGAAGCCTTCGATCTGATGCATGAAGGTAAATCGATTCGTACGGTTATTCACTTCGGTGATAACTAAGTATTGCTGATAGCGAAACCCGGGCCATCTATCGCCCGGGTTGACTTCTGGTTGCGTTAATACTTGCGCCAGTGCTCATAGCCGGATTGCCAACGTCGCTGCTCCCGCCGCTCTCTCTCTCGCTGAATATCGGACTTTTGATCTTCCCAGATGGGACAATCCGGGCCGTTTGCCACTTCGCAGGGGACCGAGACATCGTTTAGCGGATTGACCTTTTTCTCTTCCCACAGCGTCGGGTCGCGTAAATCCACTTCTGGCGCTTTCAGCGCCTGGGCCGAGGTGGTTGCGGCTAATAAGAGTGCGCCGATCGGCAGGTGATAGAGGGCTCCTTTCATCTTTTATCCTTGTCATGTTGTTATTGATAACTGTTCGCAATAATAACATAACGTAATAAAACATTCTAAAATCAGAACCTGCCGAAGAAACTTATAGTGCTGACTCAGGGATCATATTGATCTTAAATTCTCCCGGCATAGTCGATATCGCTTCTACGGTTAAACCGTTTTTATCGGTTCTGCCCTTAAAGACTATACCGTCTGGCGTGGTGATTTGGTAAGGGAGATAGGGCAGCGGCATACCCGTATGCGGATTCTTCAACACAAAGTCGTGGCGATAAAGCTGTGGTGGTTCCTCGTTGGCGCATCCCGATAGTAACGCGGCCAAAAGCAGCGCGCTTGAGCCTTTCATCAAAACCATGATGGCTTCCTCCCTGTTTATCCAGCCTGAGAAATGAGCTTCCATAGTAACAAAAGCCTGAAGATCGGCGCCTAAATGGAATCTGAAACCGGGGAGATAAAGAAAGGCCCCTGAACGGGGCCCTGGTTTTATTTTTGATCGGGTAAAGCGTAAGCGATGATGTAATCGCCGCGATCGGGAGACTGACGCGCGCCGCCGGCGTTGATAATGATGTACTGCTTACCGGTTTTCGGTGAAACGTAGGTCATCGGGCCGGATTGGCTGCCCACCGGTAGGCGAGATTTCCAAATCTCTTTGCCGTTGGCGGTATCAAAGGCGCGCAGATAGAAATCCTGGGTGCCGGCGAAGAACAGCAGGCCAGACTGGGTAGATAGCGAAGCTCCCAGCGTTGGCATGCCGATAGGGATCGGCATATGCATGCGGATACCCAACGGACCGGTATCTTCTACCGTACCCACCGGAACCTGCCAGACCAGCTTACCGCTTTTCAGATCAACCGCCGACATGGTGCCGAACGGCGGCTTCTGGCAGGGGATACCCAGCGGCGACAGGAAACGCTCACGCATTGCACCATACGGCGTACCTTCCATCGGTACGATACCCATTTCGATACCGCTGGCATCTTTGGCCACTTTCGCTCGCGGCACCATGTAGTTAGCCAGTCCAAGGCGCATGTCATTGACGAACATCAGGCCGTTATTCGGATCGACCGACACGCTGCCCCAGTTCATTCCGCCAAGCGAGCCCGGATATTGCAGGGAGCGGTCTTCACCCGGCGGTGTAAAGACACCCTGATGGCGCATCTCTTTGAACTGAATACGGCACAGCAGCAGGTCAACCGGGGTGGCGCCCCACATATCCGATTCTTTCAACGTTTCGTTGCCGATCATCGGCATGCCGACGGAGTACGGTTGCGTCGGCGAGTAGCGTTCACCTTTAACGTTACCAGCCGGGACCGGACGTTCTTCCACTTTAGCGACAGGTTCGCCCGTCGCGCGGTTAAGCATAAAGATCATGCCCTGCTTGCTGGTTTGCACCAGTACCGGCGTCGTACCGCCTTTACCGTCCGGCAGATCGTACAGCAGCGGTTGCGAAGGCAGGTCGAAATCCCACAGATCGTGATGGGTGGTCTGGAAATGCCAGCGCACTTTACCGGTGGTCGCATCGACCGCAACGATTGATGAGCTGTATTTATCATCCAGCGCCGTACGTTCGCCGCCGAAGAAATCTGGCGTGGCGTTACCGGTTGGCAGATAAATAAGATTCAGTTTGGCATCGTAAGACATTGCGGACCAGACGTTCGGCGTCCCGCGCGTGTAGGTCTGTCCCTCCGGAGGTACGCCGGTCAGCTGCGGATTACCCGGATCCCAGGCCCAGGCCAGTTTACCGGTATGCACGTCAAAAGCGCGAACTACGCCCGGTGGTTCACCGGTGGAGTAGTTATCCGCGATGCGACCACCAACGACAACAAGGTTACCGGCCACCTGCGGGGTAGAGGTCTGCTGATAATAACCAGGTTTGATTTCCCCCATGCCGACGCTGAGATCGACGGTACCGTGTTCGCCAAATGCTTCACAGGCTTTACCAGTATCGGCATCGATTGCGATCAGACGCGCATCGGTAGTCGGCAGGAACAGGCGGCGGGCACAGGCGGCAGGCTGAGTCCCGGCAACGGCATTAGCCTGTGCCTGGCTATCTTCGTAGTAGCCTAAACCGCGGCAACGTTGCCAGTTCGGCGCCGTCGCTTTTGAGTCATAGCGCCATTTTTCTTTGCCGCTATCGACATCCAGCGCCAGGACTTTGCTATATGGCGTACATACATAGAGTGTATCGCCAATCTGTAGCGGCGTATTCTGGTCTTCCGCGCCGGAACCGTTACTCTGCGGAATATCGCCGGTATGGGCAATCCAGGCAACCTGTAGCTGGTTGATATTGTTTTTATTGATCTGATCCAACGCGGCAAAACGGTCGCCGTGAGTGGTATTACCCCAGTGCTCCCAGTTTTTTTGTTCTTCACCTGGCTGTACCGGTTTTACCGGCACGGGTTCGCTGGCGCTGACCAGCGGCTGGGATTTGAACATCCAGCCAAAGCTGACCAGCAGTACCACAGCCAGCACGCCCGCGAGGGTGAAGGCCGCGCCTTTTTTGGCCGGAGCGCTGGAAAGGAAAGGCCAAACAATGGCGCACAGAAAAGCCAGAACGCCAAGCGCAAACAGGCGTGAGAACAGCGGCCAGTAGGTCCAGCCTGCGTCGCTGATAGCCCAAACAATGGAAGCTGCGAAGGCGACGGCATAAAGAACGATACCGCCGCGCCGATTGCGGAAAATAAGCAGGGAGGCGATAACCATCACCAGTCCCATAATGGCGAAATACCAGGTGCCGCCGACGCTTGCCAGTTTGGCGCCTAAAATGCCGATTGCCAGACCGATGATTAACATCAGTCCGGCGAGTAGCCACTGCAGGATCCGGGGGAATCCGCGTGGCACGTTGCCCGTAGCCATGTTGTCTCCTTATACCACCCCTTGCCAGGCGTGTACCAAATGAATCAAGTGCAAATGGAAATTGCTTTTGAGTGAAGCTATTTAAAGCTTCATAAATGTGATTTCAAAAGATGAATTCATTTCACATGAACCAAATGGTGAAATCATGGCTATGATAAATCTGTTAATGAAATGAGCGCAAATGTTAATGAATGATTTCGCACTAATTGATTAGCAGGGTGTATATATTAAGTGGCAGAAGAATGACGTAGCGGTGCCGTTACCCCAATGTGCTGGTCCTGGGTAACGGCCATTGACAGTCAGGCAGGCATGGATTTGCGTATCGCGCTGAGTAGAGTTTGCGCCCCCTGCGACAAGCTGGCGTCCACCCGGGTAAGAATACCGATCGGCTCGCCGGCGCCTTCGGTGGCGATAGGTAGCGAGGTTAACAAACCGCGACGCAGGTCGTCTTTTACCGCGCCGGAAGGGACGAACCAGACATAGTCGTAATCGACGGTGAGCTGGCGCGAAAGCGAGGCCGACAGCGTTTCAATACAGCCGGGGGGAATTTTACAGCCCTGGCTTTGCAGTAGCGTTTCCGCATTCTGCCGCGGAATGGTCCCTTTTGGTGAGACCACTACCGGCCATTCCATCACCCGGCTGAGCGTTACCGTCTCCTGCAGTAGCGGGTGGCCGGGGCGGACGACCAGTTTTAGCGATTCAAGAAACAGCAGTTCATAGTTGAGGCCGCTCATGAGCTCCGGATCGGACATGCGCCCAATACCAATATCGACATCGCCGGATTTCAGCCCCGCCAGCAGCATGGTGTTATTCATGGTGGCGACCTGTAAGGTGATGTCTTTTTGCTGTTTATGAAATTGACCAATCACCGTAGGCAAAATACCGAGCGCTGCGGTTGGCAGGGCGCCAATTCGTACCACATCGCTATTCATGCCCTCTTTACGATTGAGAGCCTGGCCCGCGGTATTGAGGGCATCCAGCACCTTGACCGCATGGGTAAGAAACTGTTCGCCAACCAGCGTCAACTGCGCGCCAAGCCGCCCGCGCTCAAAGAGCCGGGTACCGGTCAACTGCTCCAGCTCGTTGAGGGTTTTTGATAGCGCAGGTTGGCTAAGATTCAGGGTTTCTGCCGCCCGCCCCAGGGTTCCCTGTTGTGCGACGGCGACAAAAGTATGTAAATGGCGCAAGCGAATGCGCTGACTGAAGAGACCATTTTTTTCCATAATCGATGTTAAAAACAGAGCTGTCTCGGTAGCAAGCGAAGTTGTTTAATTTTGATAACTAGTTAGCAAAATATTATTAACATTTGATCTTATTGTCTTACAAGTCATTTCTGTCAGGCGCGTTAAAAAGCCCCGTGGTCGACGGGGCAAGGAAAAAGGGAGTTATTTTGGTGGGAAATTAAATATCGAAGAACACGGTCTCTTTATCGCCCTGTAAATAAATATCAAAGCGGTAGACGATTTCATCTCCACGCACTTCACGTTGCGCGATAAGCGTCTGGCGGCGAACTTCCCACTCAATCAGGTTCAGTACCGGATCCTGTTCATTTGCCGCCTGTTCATCAGCGAAATACATCCGCGTATTCAGGCCAATGTTGATACCCCGCGCCACCACCCACAGATTGAGGTGCGGCGCCATCACACGTCCGTCACGGCCGACGACCGCGCCGGGTTTGATGGTTTGAAAGCGCCAGACGCCGGATGCAAAGTCTGAACACGTGCGGCCCCAGCCGCGAAAGTTGGGGTCCAGAGCCTTGCTCTGCTGGCGGTCGTCGGGATGGTTATAACGCCCGTCGGCGTTAGCCTGCCAGAGTTCCAGCAGCACGTCGCGTACCGGCGTTCCGGAACCATCGAAAACCCGTCCTTCAATCGTAATACGTTGGCCTTTGGTTTCCGCGCTCACTAAGTTGGGGCCGAAGTTTTTCTCAAAAATATGAAACCCGGCAGCGTCCGGCGCCAGACCAATATGCACATAGGGCCCGGCAGTCTGCGAGGCGGTTTCAGCTAAATAGTCTTTCATTGGGCGGCCCCTTGAGTACGGTTTTCGAACAGCGTGGCGCGGTGGCCGCGCAGCACAAGGTCAAAACGATAGGCCAGACTATCGAGAGGCACGGCGGCGTGGGTATCCAGTTCGGCAATCAGGGTACGTACGGCATCATCGTTATTGATGGTTCTGACAATCGGACACTGTTTAATAAGCGGATCGCCTTCAAAGTACATTTGGGTAATCAGCCGCTGCGCCCAGGCATCGCCGGAGAGCGAAAAGTGAATATGCGCCGGTCGCCAGTCGCTAACCTGATTACGCCACGGGTAGGGGCCGGGTTTGATCGTGCGAAAACAGTAATAACCGTTTTCATCGGTCAGTACCCGTCCGCAGCCGCCGAAGTTGGGGTCAATCGGCGCCAGATACTGGTCTTTCTTATGACGGTAACGGCCGCCGGCATTGGCCTGCCACACTTCGACCAGCGTATTTTTCATTGGCCGGCCAAAGCCGTCGCGCACGTAACCGTGGACGATAATTCGTTCGCCAATCGGCAGGCCGTCTTTGGCGTAGTTGAGAATGAGATCGTTATCCAGCGGACCAAGGTCTTCGCTGCTGAACACCGGGCCGGTAATCTCAGAAAGTGAATTTTGCAGGGAGATGAGCGCATTGCGCGGCGAGCGTAGCACGCTGGTTTTGTATCCCGGCGCTAGTGCCGGCGGATGGCTATTGTAATCGCGATGTACGACCTCGCGCGGTGACCATTTATTATTCATAGGGTACTCCATCAAACGGAAGAGAGGCATGTTGTTGTAATTTCGCCAGAAACAGTCTCTGTAAATGTTTTGTTAATTTAAAGTGAAATTAAATCTAATTTTTCATAACCAGCGGTTATGATTTGTACAAACGAAACGCGGTAGCAGGTTATCCGCATCACAGTTTGTAAATTCTTCCCGCCACTCTTAACGCGCTTTCCTACACTCCAGGAAGTATTCACTGGAGGTAAGACATCATGGCGAACACCATCACGGCTGATGAGATTCGGGAAAACTTTTCACAGGCTATGTCGGCAATGTACCAGCAGGAAGTTCCGCAGTATGGAACCCTCCTGGAGTTGGTGGCGGATGTGAATCTGGCGGTCCTGGAACACAACCCGAAATTACATGAACAATTGGCTAATGCCGACGAACTGGCACGGCTGAACGTTGAGCGCCACGGCGCGATCCGCGTGGGAACGGCGGAAGAACTGGCGACCCTGCGTCGCATGTTTGCCATTATGGGGATGTATCCCGTTAGCTATTACGATCTGTCGCAGGCTGGGGTACCCGTGCATTCTACCGCTTTTCGCCCGGTCGATGATGCGGCGCTGGCGCGTAACCCGTTTCGCATTTTCACCTCCTTGCTGCGTCTTGAACTGATCGGCAACGAGGCGTTGCGCCAGCAAGCGGCGGATATTCTCGCGCGTCGCGATATCTTTACGCCGCGCTGCCGTGAGCTGATTGCGTTACACGAAGATAGGGGGGAATTCACGGCAGCAGAAGCGCGCGAATTCGTCAACGAAGCGTTGGAAACTTTTCGTTGGCACCGTCACGCCACCGTTGACGAGCAAACCTATCACGCACTGCATAATGAGCACCGGTTGATTGCCGATGTGGTCTGTTTCCCCGGTTGCCACATCAACCATCTGACGCCGCGTACGCTCGATATCGATCGGGTTCAGGCGCTGATGCCGCAGTGTGGTATTGAACCGAAAGCGCTCATTGAAGGGCCACCGCGCCGCGAGGTGCCGATTTTATTGCGACAAACCAGTTTTAAAGCGCTGGAAGAGCCGGTGATGTTCGCCGGTGAACATAAAGGCACGCACAGCGCGCGCTTTGGCGAAATTGAACAACGCGGCGTCGCGTTGACGCCGAAAGGACGAGCGCTGTATGACCGCTTACTGAATGAGGCCGGGGTCGGTAAAGACAACCTTAACCATCAGCGCCATTTGCAGGAGGTCTTTTGCCAGTTTCCTGACAGCGAATTTCTGTTGCGTCAGCAGGGGCTGGCGTGGTTCCGCTATCGCCTGACCCCCGCAGGAGAAGCGCACCGCCATGCTTTTGGCCCCGGCGACGATCCGCAACCGCTGATCGAACGCGGTTGGGTAGTCGCGCAGCCGATTGTTTATGAGGATTTTTTACCGGTCAGCGCCGCGGGGATTTTCCAATCAAATCTTGGCAACGAAACCCAGGCCCGCAGCCACGGTAACGCCAGCCGTGACGCTTTTGAAGCGGCGTTAGGCTGTGAGGTCCTCGATGAGTTCGAGCTATATCAACAGGCGGAGGAACGCAGTAAACGCCGTTGCGGTCTGCTCTAAAATCGGTACTCTGCATGGCATAACTTGCAAAAGGACGTTGTTATGCAGAATTCATCTACGCCGCTTGTGAAAACGCGGCAGGGCACGCTATCCGGCACCAGTGAACAGGGTATCCATATCTGGCGCGGTATTCCCTACGCGCAGCCGCCGGTTGGCGAGCTGCGTTGGCGTTCGCCGCAGCCACCAGAGCGCTGGCAGGGCGTGCGTCAGGCCGATACCTTTTCCGCCGCCAGCTGGCAGGATATCGAATATTGTCGTGAACTGGGCGGCGGCGATCCTGGCCGTTTCTCAGAAGATTGTCTGTATCTCAACGTGTGGGCGCCCGCCGCCCGCTCGCAGCCGCTCCCGGTGATGGTCTGGCTGCACGGCGGCGGCTACACCATCGGCGCCGGCAGCCTGCCGCCCTACGACGGTAGCGCATTGGCCAGCCGCGAGGTGGTGGTGGTCACGGTGAACTATCGTCTTGGACACCTCGGCTTTTTCGCTCATCCGGCGTTGGAAGGCGAAGAGGGCGAGCGGTTGTATAATTTTGCGCTGCTCGATCAGATAGCCGCGCTACGCTGGGTACAGGACAATGTCCACGCTTTCGGTGGCGACGCCGCCAATGTCACCTTGTTCGGCGAATCCGCGGGGGCGCGCAGCGTCCTGTCGTTAATGGCGTCGCCGAAAGCGAAGGGATTGTTCCATAAAGCGATCGTACAAAGCGGTTATACCTTACCGGATTTACCGCGGGAAAAGGCGCTGGCGAAGGGAAAGCTGCTGGCGGAACATTTTTCTCTTGCCGATGCCAGCGCGGAACAGCTGCGGGCAATCCCCGCCGATGCTTTTTGGGCGCTGACAGCGCCGCTGAATATTGGCCCGGCGCCGATTGTCGGCGATGCGGTGCTACCGGAGCCTATGCTCGACACGTTCTTTAAAGGACGTCAGCATGCGATGCCGGTGATGATTGGCTCCAATAGCGATGAGGCCAGCGTGATGGCGGTATTTGGCGTCGATATTGCCGGGCAGATTCAAAAACTGCGGCGCGAACGCCGTTTTGGCCTTGGGCTTATCAAACTGCTGTATCCAGGCGTCAAAGGTGATGAAGCGTTAGGCAGAGAAGTGTGCCGCGATATGGCGTTCACGACTTTGGGGTATGTTGTCATGCAGGCGCAGCAGCGTCTCGGGCAACCGTGCTGGCGCTACTGGTTTGACTATGTGGCCGAAGCGGAACATGAAACTTATCTCCATGGCGCCTGGCATGGCAACGAAGTGGTTTACGTTTTTGACAACCTGACCCGCGCCGAGCCGGTGTGTCAGTATGCCAGTGAGGCGGATCAAGCCTTCGCCGCGCAGGTCGCCGACTACTGGACTAATTTTGCCAGGCTGGCAGGCAATCAGTGCAGCGAGTTAACGGACCCTGTACGTTGGCCTGCCTGTCAGCGCGGGCGGGACCGTTTATTGCGTATCGGACTCAACAAGCGCGCGGGCTTTAAAGTGGAGAACCGCTTTATGCGCGCGCGGCTGGCGCTGTTTCGCCGGGTGATGAAGCATCATGTGACGCTGGATTAACCAGCGCGGCGCGAAAGCGCGCCAGACCGTCGGCCTTACTTTGCGAGCGGCGAACGACCAGCCGGTAGCTGGCGCCGGTTTTGACGCTGAGCGAGAAGGGGCGACATAGTCGCCCGGTACGAAGATCCTCCGCAACCAGCGTTTCGTCCGCCATGGCCACGCCGAGCCCCTGCATCGCGGCGGTGATGGCGAGGTCCATGGTGTCGAAATATTGGTTTTTATGCATTTTTAGCGCAGGTTCATGCGGGAAGTGCGCCAGCCACAGCAGCCAGTCGGTTTTATCGCGCGTCGGATGGAGAAATGTAGTGCCTGATAGCTGGGGATCGCACGGCGTATCGGGACTGGCTACCGGCGTGAGGGCCTCTTCAAACAGCAAGTCGCCGGCGCTTTGATGGGTGCCGAAGATAATCGCCGCGTCGTAGGGCTCAGTCTTAAAGTTGACGCTATGCTCGGTGGTGGTGGTCAACGCCACCTGCAATTCCGGATAACGTCGTTCTATCTCCAGCAGTTTCGGCACCAGCCAGCGGATCGCGCAGGTAGGCGCTTTCAGGCGCACGACAGTTTGCTGCTGGCGCGCCTGCTCGGCTACCGTTAACAGGCGGCCGAATGCCGACTGCAGCTCAGGATAAAGCGCGCTGCCTTGCGGAGATAGCCGCAGCCCGCGGGCGTGGCGTTCAAATAGCGGGAAGCCAAACCAGCTCTCCAGCGCGGCGATCTGTCGGCTGACCGCCCCCTGCGTCAGGCACAGCTCCTGTGCGGCATGGGTTAGGTTGAGATGCCTCGCGGTTATCAGAAACGTTTCTACGGTATGAAAAGGCAGGGCGCTACGCGACATGTTGGCTCCAGCTATGCATTTTGATCATGGGCAGTATGCCACGCATCGTTGCGAAATTGGGACGATGCGTTCCG
The DNA here is from genome assembly GCF_051207495.1 of Klebsiella sp. K-3. Classification (NCBI taxonomy): domain Bacteria; kingdom Pseudomonadati; phylum Pseudomonadota; class Gammaproteobacteria; order Enterobacterales; family Enterobacteriaceae; genus Klebsiella; species Klebsiella sp. K-3. Next base: position 135,823 of record NZ_JBPNXF010000012.1, read on the forward strand.
TTTTTGCCATCTAATCGTCATCCAGTGCTTACACTATTATTAGTCTCGTTGATACAACGTTTCTCACCGATTAGTTGATGTGTATAAAAGGAGCCACCATGTCTAAACCTTATGTTCGTCTGGATAAAAATGATGCGGCAGTATTACTGGTTGACCACCAGACCGGGCTGCTCTCACTGGTTCGTGATATCGAGCCGGATAAATTTAAGAACAACGTCCTTGCTCTCAGCGATCTGGCTAAATACTTTAAACTACCGACGATTCTGACCACCAGTTTTGAGAATGGCCCTAATGGCCCATTGGTGCCGGAACTGAAAGAACAGTTCCCTGACGCCCCTTATATCGCTCGTCCCGGCAATATTAACGCCTGGGATAATGAAGATTTCGTCAACGCGGTAAAAGCCACCGGTAAGAAACAGCTGATTATCGCCGGTGTCGTCACTGAAGTCTGCGTGGCCTTCCCGGCGCTGTCGGCGATTGAAGAGGGATTCGACGTCTTTGTGGTGACCGATGCTTCCGGTACTTTTAACCCGATCACCCGTGATGCGGCGTGGGATCGTATGTCTCAGGCGGGCGTGCAGTTAATGTCGTGGTTTGGCGTGGCCTGTGAGCTGCACCGCGACTGGCGCAATGATATTGAAGGATTGGGAACCCTGTTCTCTAACCACATTCCGGATTATCGGAACCTGATGACCAGTTTTAACCTGTTGAGCAAGAAATAAACAGCTGGCGGCCAGTTTTCAGGCCTGGCCGCCGCTTCAATCAGACGGGATTATTCACTCATCGAGGCGACAGGGTGCGACTTTGTACGTTGATTTTTCAATAGCCGCGTCGCCAGTACGCCAGACATCATCGACCCATTCACATTCAGCGCGGTACGCGCCATATCGACAATTGGCTCAATGGCGATAAAAATGCCGACCAGCGCCACCGGGAAGTTGAGCGTAGACAGGACAATCAACGCCGCAAATGTCCCGCCGCCGCCGACGCCTGCGACGCCAATTGAGCCCAGAGCGATAGCCGGAAGTAAGCTGGCTAAAAACGAGAACGACAGCGGGTCGATACCTAGCGTGGGCGCAATCATGGCCACCATGATGGCCGGATAGATTCCGGCGCAGCCGTTTTGCCCCATACTGGAACCAAAAGAGGCGGCAATGTTGGCGATGGTATTCGGCACGCCGAATTTTTCCTGAGCGGTAATCGCTAATGGAATCGAAGCCGCGCTGCTGCGGGAAACAAAAGCGAAGGTAAGCACCGGCCACACCGTTTTAAAGTAGCGCAGAGGATTTTGACCGCTAATAGTCAGCAGAATCGCATGCACGATAAACATCATGGCGACTGCCAGATAACAGGCGGCGATAAAGCCTAGCAGGCTGGTGAATTGCGCTAGCTGATAGGTTGAAAAGACTTTTGCCATCAATGCGAGGACACCGTATGGCGTCAGCGCTATGACGATACGTACCATCTTCATCACCCAAATTTGAATCGCGTTAATCCCGCTACTTAATTTTTGACCTTCCTCCGGCGCCTCTTTTTTCACCTTCAATAACGCCACGCCGGCCAGCAGGGTAAAGATGACGATGCCGATAACCGATACGCTGCGCGCGCCGGTCAGGTCGAGAAAAATATTTGTCGGGATCAGCGAAGTGACCAGTTGGGGTAGCGAAACGGCTGCGGTTTTGCTGACGTCTTCGGCGGTCAGCGTCGATTGCATATGGCTGAATGCGCTGGCGTCGAGACCGATCAGGTTAGCGGTAAACAAGCCGACCCAACCCGCAATCATTACCAGACACAGCATGCAGGCGACGATGGTTAAGGACATTCGGCCAATACCGGCGCTATTTTCGAGTTTGTTAATCGCTGACAAAATTGAAATAAAAATCAGCGGAACCGCGACAAGTTTCAGCAAATTAACATAGCCGTTGCCGACGATACTGTACCAATCAATGACCGTTTTACGCGGTTCGTTGGCAATGAAATGGAGCGATAATCCGAGAAGGGCGCCGAGAAAGATAGCGATAAAAACGCTTTTTGATAACGAGTTGCTTTTTTGGTCGAGTTTAAAAAGTCCCCATGATGCGATTAAAAATAACGCGATATACGCTGGCGTAATAAACATAAGATTTGCCTCTTGCCCCATTCAGCACCTGAAATGCCGGAAAGAGATATATTCTAAATTTCTCTAAGACGGTCAGTAGCCTTAGAACCGCTGGGGATTATAAAGAATTGAATAGTATAAGGCATACAAAAATTGTGGTTTATGGCCTGAGTGTTAGCCCCGTCATGTTTTAAAGGCGTCCTGAGCCATGATCGGAATGCATAGCTCTTATGATAACAATTCGCTTGTCGCCTGAAGTCGCTTTGGTTTGAATGGATATGCAAATAAAACGAGAAAGGATTAATCATGGCTCTTAGTGCTTCGGTCACCACTCGCTCGAAATTGCCGGATGTCGGCACCACGATTTTTACCGTTATTGGCCAGCTTTCAGCGCAGCATAACGCGATTAATCTCTCTCAGGGTGCGCCTAATTTTGCCTGCGACCCACATCTGGTGGCCGGCGTGACGCAGGCGATGACCGCCGGACATAATCAATACGCGCCGATGACCGGCCTGCGGGCTTTAAAAGAGCGTATCGCTGACAAAATCGCCACGTTATATGGCACGCGATATGATGTCGATAGTGAAGTGTTGGTTACCGCTAGCGCCAGCCAGGGGATCTATTCCGCCATTGCCGGGCTGGTACATGCTGGCGACGAGGTGATTTACTTTGAGCCTTCGTTTGATAGCTATGCGCCGATCGTGCGTCTGCAAGGCGCGACCCCGGTGGCGATTAAGCTCACCGTGCCGGATTTCGCGATTAACTGGGACGAGGTGCGCGCCGCGATTACCCCGAAGACGCGGATGATCATCATTAATACGCCGCATAATCCAAGCGGCCAGGTACTATCCGCCGACGACCTTAATCAACTGGCGATGCTGATCCGCAATACCGATATCGTGGTTTTGTCCGACGAAGTCTACGAGCACGTAGTCTTCGACGGCGAAAAGCATCACGGCATGGCGACCCATCCGCAGCTAGCGGAACGCAGCGTGATTATCTCTTCCTTCGGCAAGACCTACCACGTGACCGGCTGGCGGGTTGGTTATTGCGTGGCGCCAGCGGCGCTGATGGATGAGATCTGCAAGGTACATCAGTTCCTCATGTTTTCTGCCGATACGCCGATGCAGTACGCTTTCGCAGAGCATATGCAGAACCCGGCTTCATGGCTGTCGCTTGCCGCCTTTTATCAGCAAAAGCGTGATTTGCTCCAGCAACTGCTGCAAGACTCGCCGTTCCGCTTATTGCCGAGCGCCGGCTCTTTCTTCATGCTGGCGGATTATCGCCATTTCAGCGATGAGCATGACAGCGAGATGGTGAAGCGGTTGATTACCGAATACGGCGTCGCCACGATTCCGCTATCGGCATTTTATACCGATGGTACTGATAACAAACTGATTCGGCTCTCTTTTGCCAAAGATGAAGCCACATTGCGGGCCGGCGCGCAGGCGCTGTGCCGCGTTAAGCCGCGTTAAGGAGCCAGACGATGAAAATAAAAGCCCTAACCCTTGCTTTGGGAATGCTGTGTACCGTATCAAGCTTTGCCGCTAGCGAATTACGCTACGGCGTGGAGGCGGAATATCCGCCGTTCGAAAGCCGTAATCCGGCAGGGGAGTTGCAGGGTTTTGATATTGACCTCGGCAACGCGATTTGTCAGGCCGCGCAGTTGAAATGCAGCTGGGTCGAAACCTCCTTTGATGCGCTCATTCCGGGACTGGTGGCGAAGAAATTCGACGCGATTAATTCGGCGATGAACATTACCGAACAGCGGCGCAAGAGTATTGATTTCACCCAGCCGATCTACCGTATTCCTTCACAGCTGGTGGGCAAGGCCGACAGCGGTATGCAGGCGACGCCGGATGGGCTGAAGGGCAAAACCATCGGCGTGCTACAGGGCTCGATTCAGGAAACCTTTGCCAAAGAGCATTGGGAAAAACACGGCGTCACGGTGGTTTCCTATAAAGACCAGAACATGGCGTGGGCCGATCTGCTTAACGGCCGTATCGACGCCTCGCTGGTGATGTCCGCGGCCGGGCAGGCCGGGTTCCTCAGTAAGCCGCAGGGTAAAGGATTCGGTTTTATCGGTAATCCGGTGGCTGATGATACGATTCTGGGCAGCGGTATTGGCTACGGCTTGCGCAAGGGCGATGAGGCAACTAAAAAACAGCTCGACGCGGCAATTGATAAAGTGCGTGCCGACGGCACTATCACCCGTCTGGCGGCGAAGTACTTCCCCGGTATCGACGTCAGTGTGAAATAATCTTTACTTGCGGCTCTTTGTTTCGCAAAGAGCCGCCCGCATTACATCAGCACCACCGGTTTGATGACTTTACCGGAAGCTGAATCTGCGAAAGCCTGATTAATCTCTTCGAGCGGATAGAATTCGATAAGCTTATCAATGGGGAATTTTCCTTGTTTATAAAACTGTACCAGCTGCGGGATAAACAGCTGCGGCACGGCGTCTCCTTCGATTACTCCTATCAATGATTTACCTTCCGCCATTAGATCGTTTTGGACATTAAAGGTGATATCGCCCGTAAAGCCGACGACCGCCACCGTGCCTAACGGCTTAATCGCGTGGATTGCCTGCAGAACGATGGTGGTGACGCCGGTCGTTTCGATGGCGTAGTGCGCGCCTTTGCCGGTCAGTTGGCGAATAACCGCAACGCTATCTTCCTGTTTGCCATTGATCACGTGGGTTGCGCCGAGTTCACGTGCCAGCTCAAGGCGATTGGCATGAATATCGACGGCGATGATTTGGCTACAGCCGGTGAGCTTTGCAGCCATAATGGCGCTTAAACCAACCGCGCCGCAGCCGAATACCACTAACGATTCCCCGGCCACCGGTTTTAGTCGATTTAACACCGTGCCGCTACCGGTTTGAATTCCGCAACCCAGCGGACCAAGAAGCGATAGTTCGACTTCACGGTCGACAACAATAGCATTCGTCGCTTTGGTGACCACATACTGACTAAACGAAGATTGACCGAAGAAGACGGATAATTCTTGATCATCCAGACGATAAGGGGTGGTGCCATCGTCTAAGCGTCCACCAAAGTTTAAGTCATTGAAACTTTCGCACGCGGAAGGATGGTTGGTGAGGCAGTTTTCGCAGTGATGGCAGGCGGCGTAGCTCAGTACCACGTGATCGCCAATTTCGACCCCACGAACGGCATCACCGACGTTAACCACGATACCTGCGCCTTCGTGGCCCAGAATGGCGGGCATCGGCAGGATCCCGGCGTTATCGCGGATCACCGCGTCGGTATGACAAACGCCTGTGGCGACAATTTTTACCATCACTTCGTCTTTTTTAGGGGCGCTAACCTGAATATTTTTAATGCTAAATGGCTGTTGATAACCCAACGTCACGGCGGCTTTTACTTTCATTAGATACTCCTGACATTTTTCCCTGGAGAGTAGAGATTACACCTGGCGTGATGAAAATTTATCCTGTTCGTGCTGAAAATAAACAAAATGCGGGTAAAAACGGTTAGGTATCGGATCGGCGCGTGTTCGCCAAAACAGCTCAGCGATAGCGATCGCTGGGTGGTTATTCAGTCTGTTCCGGTGGACATCTTTTTTTTCATGCTTTTCGCCTGCCAACAATTGGATTATCAATCATTTTTGTCTAGAGTGAGCGGAATTCACGACGCAGATGTTTGCAACGTTGCGTATCCGTCGAACTCTCAAAAAGGACGCTTTTCCAGGCATGAACCGCAGACGTTTTCTTAAATCATCCATGGCTGTTGCCGCCGTATGCGGAACGTCAGGAGTCGCCTCGTTATTCACTAAAGCGGCTTTCGCCGCGGACTCTGCTATCGCCGATGGCCAGACGCGCCGCTTTGACTTTTCCGTCCTGCAGGCGATGGCTCATGACTTAGCCCGTCAGCCGTGGGGCGGCGCGCCGCGTGACCTGCCGCCGACGCTGGCGAATCTGACCCCTCAGGCCTATAACAGCATTCAGTATGATGCGGCGCATTCGCTGTGGAATAACGTTGAAGAGCGTAAGCTGGATATCCAGTTTTTCCATGTTGGTATGGGCTTCCGCCGTCGGGTGCGTATGTTCTCGCTGGACGCCCAGTCTCAGCAGGCGCGGGAGATACACTTCCGTCCGGAGCTGTTCCAGTACAACGACGCCGGCGTTGATACCAAACAGCTGGAAGGGCAGACCGATCTCGGTTTCGCCGGTTTCCGTGTGTTTAAGGCGCCGGAACTGGCGCGCCGCGATATCGTCGCCTTCCTGGGCGCCAGCTACTTCCGCGCGGTCGACAGCACTTACCAGTACGGCCTGTCGGCGCGTGGTCTGGCCGTCGACACCTTTACCGATACGCCGGAAGAGTTCCCGGATTTCACGTCATTCTGGTTTGAAACCGTCAAACCTGGCTCGACGGTGTTCACCGTTTACGCGCTGCTCGATAGCCCAAGCGTCACCGGCGCTTATAAGTTCACCGTGAATTGCCAGGAAACGCAGGTGATCATGGATGTCGAAAATCATCTCTATGCGCGCAAAGACATTAAGCAGTTGGGCATTGCGCCGATGACCAGCATGTTCAGCTGCGGTAATAACGAACGCCGGATGTGCGATACCATCCATCCGCAAATCCACGATTCTGACCGCCTGTCGATGTGGCGCGGCAACGGCGAGTGGATTTGCCGTCCGCTGAATAATCCGCAAAAGCTGCAGTTCAACGCGTTCCAGGATAAAAACCCGAAGGGATTTGGCCTGCTGCAGCTGGATCGCGATTTCAGTCATTATCAGGATGTGATGGGCTGGTATAACAAGCGCCCGAGCCTGTGGGTGGAGCCCCGTAATCAGTGGGGAAAAGGGGCCGTTAGCCTGATGGAAATCCCGACTACCGGCGAAACGTTGGACAATATCGTCTGCTTCTGGCAGCCGGAAAAACCGGTAAAAGCGGGTGATCAACTGGACTTTAGCTACCGCTTGTACTGGAGCGCGCAACCGCCGGTACGCTCTCCGCTGGCGCGAGTGCTGGCGACACGTACCGGAATGGGCGGCTTCCCGGAAGGATGGGCGCCGGGTGAACATTATCCGGACAAATGGGCGCGCCGCTTTGCTATCGATTTTGTTGGCGGCGACCTGAAAGCCGCGGCGCCGAAAGGTATTGAGCCGGTGATTACGCTCTCCAGCGGCGAGGCTAAGCAGGTAGAGATCCTCTACGTCGAGCCGTTTGACGGCTATCGAATTCTCTTTGACTGGTATCCGACTTCAGATTCCACCGATCCGGTGGAGATGCGCATGTTCCTGCGCTGCCGTGGCGACGCTATCAGCGAAACGTGGCTGTATCAGTACTTCCCGCCTGCGGCGGATCGGCGTAACTACGTTGATGACCGGATTATGAAATAACCAGGTCGTTGATACCCGCCCGCGGTGCGCTACTGCGGGCGTTGTTGTTTATCAGTGAGATATTGCCATGACTGCCGAAAACGGCCCCACCATCGAAACTATCCCGGTCAACGAACAGCTGGAGCTGCGTGCGGTTGACGAACGTTACGTCAGTGAGCTACATCAACTGGTGCTCAAAAACCGTGACTGGTTGCAGCATACGTTAAGCTGGCCCGCGGAAGTGCTGAGTGAAGATGAAACCCGGCGCCATGTGCAGGGAAACGTGATGCTGCACCAGCGCGGTTATGCAAAAATGTTCCTGCTGTTTTTACAGGGGCAGATGATCGGCGTACTGTCATTTAACCAGATTGAACCGTTGAACAAGACGGCCTATATCGGCTACTGGATCGATCAAAACCATCAGGGGCAGGGACTGTTATCACAGGCGTTACAGGCGTTTATCCACCATTATGCGCAAACGGGCATCGTGCGCCGTTTCGTTATTAAATGTCGGGTCGCCAACCAGCGCAGTAATCAGGTGGCGCTGCGCAATGGTTTCCAACTGGAAGGTTGTCTGAAGCAGGCCGAGTTTTTAAATGGCGCGTATGACGATCAGAATATCTACGCGCGGATTATCGACCCGCAATAAGTGGCTACAGCGAACCCAGCAGCGGCGTACGGGTGATATGCTCGTCGCCGCTGACGATTTTGCGCCCGCGAAGATGAATTTTGTCACCCTCCAGCGCTTCGATACAGGCGTTACCGCAGATTTCTACCTGATGTTCGATAATCACATCGCCACGAATCGTCGCATGTCCTTCGATGAGTATCTCGCCATCCAGCAGAATGGGCCCGCCGAGAAGATGGGCGTGCCCGCCGACCATGACGCGATGCTTTAACAGGCAGTTGCCTTCGACCACGGCGTTTTCACCCACTTGCGCACTATAGCGCAGAGTCGGGATTTGATCCTCGCCGCGCCCGGCAACCAGTCGCGCGCAATCGTAGACCCGGGCGTTGTCACATATCCATACATCGTTATCTTCATTACCTTCAATACGTGCGTTATCGAACACTTCGGCACGGTGTTCAACAAAAGCATGCTCAACTACGGCATCACCGTAGATTTGCGCCTGATGAACAATCCGTGAGGCGCTGACCGTGGCGCGCTGATAAATTTGCAGCACTTTGTCGGCATCAGAAGTCAGCCCCTGAGCGGCAATCACCAGACAATGGGGGAGAATACGCGCCTGGTCGGCGATTCGGCAGACACCACGGATTTGCGATTGCTTTATAGTGACGTTGTCACTTATCCTGGCGCCGTGACTTACCTCAACATTATCAAGCCAGGCGTTATCGCTAATCGTCGCCCCGTGGCTTATTACGCAGGTGCCGGTCAGACGGGCGTTGTCGTCAACGCGCGCGCCAGCAAAGACGACGCTATTGGCGTCATATATCCAGCAGTCGCCGCCCTGGCTTAAAGCGGCTTCATCATCGAGCCAGCCACCTTCGCTACCCGCCTTAACGTCCGAGAAATCAATCAGCGCCACGATTTGCCGCAGATTTACGCTATGTTTAATTCCGTCTTCTTCGAAATGATACAGGCGGGCGTGCTCGCTCAGACGATATTTATTCATCAGTATCTCTCTTTACCGTTGGTTAACATAAACATAGCAAAAATCTCCGTAGCGCGTTTTATAAGGTTCCTTTAAAATGCAACTTAAAATTAAATTGAAAGTTTAAATAAAATGAATAAGAACGCAGTAAGCGACCGGGTGCTGAATCTACCGGCTGGCTATTTTGGTATAGTGCTGGGAACTATTGGCATGGGATTCGCCTGGCGCTATGCCAGTACCATCTGGCCGGTGAGCAGGATTATTGGCGATGCGTTGGTGGTGCTGGCGACGATTATTTGGGCACTATTAATGATAGCGTTTATTGCACGGGCCATTCGTTTCCCGTGGAGCGTGCTACAGGAGATGCGTCATCCAGTGGCCAGCAGTTTTGTCAGTTTGCTTCCGGCGACAACGCTGTTGGTGGCAATCGGCTTTGTCCCCTGGTACCGAGCGTTATCATTGGGGTTATTTATTATCGGGGTAGTGCTGCAGCTATGCTATGCGGCCTGGCAGAGCGCCGGGCTGTGGCGGGGTAACCATCCGGGAGCGGCGACGACGCCCGGTTTATATCTGCCGACTGTCGCCAACAATTTTATCAGCGCCATGGCCTGCGGCGCGCTGGGATTCAGCGATGCCGGACTGGTGTTTCTCGGCGCCGGCGTCTTCTCCTGGCTCAGCCTGGAGCCGGTAATCCTACAGCGTTTGCGCAGCAACGGCGAGCTACCGGCGGCATTGCGGACATCGTTGGGTATCCAGCTGGCGCCTGCGCTGGTGGCCTGTAGCGCGTGGCTCAGCGTCAACGGCGGCGAAGGTGATACTTTTGCCAAAATGCTATTTGGTTACGGGCTACTGCAACTGCTATTTATGTTGCGCCTGATGCCGTGGTATCTGCAGCAGCCGTTTAATGCTTCATTCTGGAGCTTCTCGTTCGGGATTTCCGCACTGGCGACCACCGGCCTGCATCTGGGGCACGGTCAGCCGCACGGTTTTTTCCATACTCTGGCGATCCCCTTATTTATTTTTAGCAACCTGATTATCGGCCTGCTGCTGCTGCGTACCTTTCTTCTGCTGGTGCGGGGTAAACTGTTAATTCGCGTAGACCGTGCCACTTTATTGCCAAACAAGGATTAATCATGACGACTCGTGACGAAAACTACTTTACAGAAAAATATGGCCTCACGCGCACCCACTCAGAAGTGGTGTATGCCGCCTCGCTGATGCAGCCGGGTCAAACGCTTGACCTCGGCTGCGGCAATGGTCGCAACAGCCTGTATCTGGCGGCGAAAGGTTACAACGTCACCGCGTGGGATAAGAATCCCATGAGTATCGATAATCTGGAGACCATTCGTCAGGCCGAAGGGCTGGAGAACCTGCAGACTGCGGTTAAGGATCTGAATACGCTGAGTTTTGATGGCGAGTATGATTTTATTCTTTCTACCGTGGTGATGATGTTCCTGGAAGCCAAAACCATCCCTGGTCTTATCGCCAACATGCAGCGCTGCACGAAGCCTGGCGGCTATAACCTGATTGTGGCAGCCATGGATACCGAAGATTACCCTTGTACCGTGGGTTTCCCGTTCGCCTTCAAACCTGAAGAACTGCGCGACTATTATGCTGGCTGGCAGTTCCTCAAGTACAACGAAGATGTCGGCGAATTGCACCGCACCGACGCCAGCGGCAACCGCATCAAGCTACGCTTCGCCACGATGCTGGCGCGTAAACCGGCTTAATCCGCCGCCAGCAGGCACAGCTGCAGGGCGGTTAGATAGGAGGCCTCAAAGGCGCGCAGCGGCAAAAATTCGAATTTCGAATGGAAATTATGCGCGCCGGTGAAGAAGTTCGGCGTCAGCAGCCCCTTTGCCGATAACGCTGCGCCGTCGGTACCGCCGCGCATCGGCGTGGGTTTTGGCGTTATACCGAGGCTTTCCATCGCGGTGAACATCAGATCAATAGCCCGGCGGTCTTCGCCAATGGCGTTGCTGATATTGCTGTAAGTATCGCTTATCGTGAATTCAACCCTGGCAGTGGGGTACTGGGCGGCGATTTTCTCTGCCACTTCGCCAATCTGTTGTTTGCGTCGGTTAAAGCTGTCCAGATCGAAATCGCGAATATTAGCCTGCAAGCGCGTGCTGTTCTGATCGCCATGAATACCATTAAACCACACGTAGCCTTCGCGCCCGGCGGTGTGCTCCGGCGTCTGCCGGCGGTCGAAATGGCTCATAAAGTCGGTAGCCATTAACAGCGGGTTAACTAATACGCCTTTGGCGGACATTGGGTGCGCCGTGACGCCGGTAAACCGTATCTCCGCGGAGGCTGCGTTGAAGTTTTCATAAACGATCTCGCCCAGTTCGCAGCAGTCGATGGTCCAGGCAAAATCGACGGCAAAACGCGAGAGATCCAGCGCTTTTGCCCCGCGAAGACCCACTTCTTCATCCGGGACGAACGCCACGACGATATCGCCATGCTTATGTTCGGCGGTCAGGTTTTCCAGCAGCGTCATGACAACGGTCACCGCCGCTTTGTTATCGGCACCCAGTACGCTGGTGCCGTCGCTGAAAATAATCTCTTCATCACGGTAGGCCAGAATTTCCGGATGCTCGTTAACCCGCAGCCAGATTTGCTGTTCCGAATTAAGACAGAGATCTTCACCAGTAAATCGCAGAATTTGCGGATGAATATCCGGCGACAGTCCGACATCAACGGTATCAATATGCGTGATAAAGCCGATCCGTGGCGCACCGGGGACGGTGCCTTTTTTTACCGCCGTTACGGTCGCGTGCTCGTCGACAACGATATCGTCAAGGCCAAACTGACGTAGCTCGTCGGCTAACGCCTGCGCCATCTGATGTTGTCCGGGCGTCGTGGGTAACGTGGTTGCTCGTGGATCGCTTTGGCTGGTGATAGCCAGATAGCGAAAGAAGCGCTGGGTTAATTGTCTGGTTAAGGGCGAGGCCATAGTGTTTCCTTCTTAATTTATTATTTCGGGTGTTTGCAATCTGGCTTTAGTGTTATCTATGGGCAATAAAACAAAAAGCTATTCATTAGTCAAAAAATGAAAAGGGAAACGCATGCAACGCACATTTACTTCAATAGCTCTGACGATAGCGGCATTAGCGGTGAGTTCCGCTGTGAATGCGAAAACACTGGTTTATTGCTCTGAAGGCTCGCCGGAAAACTTTAATCCGCAGCTTTATACTTCCGGGACCAGCGTCGATGCCAGCGCGGTACCGATATATAACCGGCTGGTGGACTTTAAAGTTGGCACCACGGAATTGCAGCCCAGCCTGGCGGAAAGCTGGGAGGTGAGCGACGATGGCAAAGTTTATACTTTCCACTTACGCAAGGGCGTTAAATTCCAAAGTAATAAGTATTTTAAACCGACCCGTGATTTTAATGCCGATGACGTTATTTTTTCCTTTATGCGGCAAAAGGATCCGAATAACCCTTATCATAACGTCTCTAATGGCAACTACTCCAATTTTGAAAGCCTGGAGTTTGGTTCGTTAATTACCGCAATTGATAAACCGGATGAATATACGGTGCGTTTTACCCTCGCGCACCCCGAGGCGCCTTTTGTCGCTGATCTCGGCTGGTATTTTGCTTCAATCCTCTCTGCGGAATATGCCGATGCGATGCTGAAAGCCGGAACCCCGCAGCGCGTTGATATGGATCCCATCGGGACCGGGCCATTTAAGCTGGCGCAATACCAAAAAGATTCGCGGATTTTGTTTACCGCATTCCCTGATTACTGGCAGGGAAAAGCGAAAATCGATCGTCTAGTATTTAGTATTACGCCTGATGCCTCGGTGCGTTACGCTAAACTCGAGAAAAATGAGTGTCAGGTCATGCCATTCCCTAATCCCGCCGATTTACCGCGGATGAAAGAGAATCCGCAGATCAATCTGATGAGCAAAGCCGGGCTTAATACCGGGTTCCTTGCCTTCAACACGCAGAAAGCGCCGCTGGATAACGTTAAGGTACGCCAGGCATTGGCTATGGCTATCAACAAACCGGCAATTATTGACGCGGTGTTCCACGGCACTGGTACGGTAGCGAAAAATCTGCTGCCGCCTGGCGTCTGGAGTGCAGATGCCGATCTGCAGGACTACAGTTGGGATCTGGAAAAAGCCAAAGTGCTGCTGCGTGAATCCGGCGTGAAGGGTCCCATCACCATCGACCTGTGGGCGATGCCGGTTCAGCGTCCCTATAACCCGAATGCGAAACGGATGGCGGAAATGATCCAGGCCGACTGGGCTAAAATCGGCGTGCAGACCAAAATCACCACCTATGAATGGGGCGAATACCTTAAGCGGGTGAAAGACGGCGAGCATCAGGCTGCGTTGATGGGCTGGACCACCGCGACCGGCGACCCGGATAACTTCTTTGGCCCATTATTTACCTGCCAGTCGGCCAACGGCGGTTCTAATTCGGCGAAATGGTGTTACGCGCCGTTTGATAAAATTATCGCCGAAGCCAAAACCATCACCGACAGGCCACAACGAGAAGCTTTGTATAAACAGGCGCAGCAGATGATGCACGATCAAATGCCGGCCGTGATGATTGCGCACTCAACTATTTTTGAGCCGGTAAGTAAATCGGTGACCGGGTATGAAATCGACCCGTTTGGTAAACATCTTTTTTATCAAGTGGACGTAAAATAAACACCATAAATAAATCCGCCGCATTGGCGGATTTATTTTTTGCAAGGAGTTGACGGACCACCTTTTTTGTCACAAAACTTAGCGTGGGAATTTGTTATAAATCTTGCCGACAAACTGCATTTACAGGGATCATCCATGCGTACGAAAACGTTATTTAAAGTAGCCGCTCTGGCCGGGCTACTGGCATTAACCGGTTGTGCATCCAAACTGGCGCAACCGAATCAGTATTCCGGGTTCTTAAAAGATTACTCTAAGTTAAAAGAGACTACCTCGGCTTCCGGCAAACCAGAGCTGCGCTGGATCTCCCCGGACTACAATCCGAGCAATTACGACAATGTTGTCTACCGTCCAATCACCTACTACCCGGTGCCGAAACCAACGACTCAGGTAGGGGAGAAAGCGCTGCAGGACATCCTCAATTACACCAACAAGCAGATGAAACAGGCCATCAGCGAACGTAAACCGTTGGCGACTACGGCTGGCCCGCGCAGTCTGATTTTCCGCGGCGCAATCACCGGTGTTGATACCAGTAAAGAAGGTCTGCAGTTCTATGAAGTGATCCCGGTGGCGATGATTGTCGCGGGTACCCAGGCGGCAACCGGCCATCGCACGATGGACACGAATCTCTACTTCGAAGGCGAACTGATCGACGCGAAGACCAATAAACCGGTTATTAAAGTTGTACGTAAGGGCGAAGGCAAAACGCTGTCTAATGAGAGCACGCCGCTGACCGCTGATACGTTGAAACAGGTGATTGATGATATGGCGATCGACGCGGTGAAATTCGATCCGTCACAGAAGTAATTGATGCGTTAAGCCCGTCTGGCACGATGCCTGACGGGCTTATTATTAGGCCAGCCGGCGGCGCAAAAACAGCTGTTCGGGGCGGGCGAACATCACCAGATTTCCTACCAGTATTAACGCCAGACCTATCACCGCATTGCTATGCCAGACGTAACCTTCGTAGAAGGTGGAGATAGTTAATGCCACCAGCGGGAAAAGCAGCGTGCTATAGGCCGCTTTGCTGGCTCCAATACGGCCTACCAGAGTGAAATAAGCACCGAACGCGATAACCGAACCGAACAACGCCAGATACAGCAGGGCGCCCATATAACTCCAGGTCCACTGTGGCGTAAAATTATCGCCGCGCAGCAGCGCGATCGCCCCCATCACCAGGGTGCCGTAAAACATGGCCCAACTATTGGTGGTTAATGTCTCAAGCCCGCGGCGCTGGTGGCGAATACTCAACATGTTGCCTAATGAAAAACCGTACGTTCCCAGGGCGCTCAGGCCAATTCCCCACAGCAGCGACGCGTTTAGACCATTGGCGAGGAGATCGTCCCAGAAAAGGGTGACAATTCCTGCAAGCCCCAGTGCCGCAGCCAGCCAAAAGCGCCCCGGTGGCTGCTGGCGGAAGAAAATAAAACTATTGATCGCGTTAAATAAGACCGCCATCGAAAAGATGACCGACTCAAGACCGGTATTGATATGCGCCGCGGCGGTATAAAAACACCAGAAGTTAAAGCAAAAGACGCAGCAGCCTTGCAGCATGCAAAACAGATGATCGCGCATTGCCAGCGGGCGCAGGCGGCGGGTAATCAGCAAAATTGTCAGCATAGTGACGCTGGCGACGGCAAAGCGCCAGAAAATCGATACCGGCGCGGCGACGGGCCCTTGTTGTAAAAAGATAGCAATCCATGTGGTACCCCAGATAACCACCACCAGCCCGTAGAGTAATGCGTTCAAAATGTCTCTCCTTTAATATGCCTGGCGTAAGTGTGCGATTTTTCCTGGCAAAGCGCTGTCACCGTTTTGTTGCTGACTTGCAAAATCTTGCGCTTATTTTTCACAAGCTCATGGTCAATGCTGGTAAGCGGTGATGACAATTCATAGACTAGAGGTCTGCGGATTAAAAACGATGTGAAGGCTATGGCATACGGGACGTTCGAAACATTACAACAACAAAATGCGGTGCTGCGGGGGACCGTAGAACTCAATTCCGGGATCCAGCTTGCCGCGTGGTACAACGACCTTGACCGGATCACGGTGCGCAGCGACCACCACACGTTGAGCCTGTATGTGGCCGATGGTTACGAAAGCTACCAAAAAACGCCCTACGGCTGGAGGAACGGCGGCGGGCCGGATCGTTTTTGTCTGATGCCAAAGGGGGACGAAAGCACCTGGGATATTCGCGGCGATCTTTCGTTCGTTCATCTCTATTGCACCGATGAGCACCTGCGCCGCGTCGGCGAGCAAATTTGGGACCGCAGCCCGGCGTCTTTCACCTTGCAGGAAAAAACCTTCGCCAGCGATGACAAAATTACCGCGGTGTATCGCCAGTTTCTGCTCGATAACGACTGGCGCCAGCAGGCTAATCAATTACTGTTAAGCTCGGCCAGTACGCTGCTGTTAACGCATCTGATTCAAAACTATTCGAACGTCCAGTGGCGCCTGCCGACGGTTACCGGCGGCCTGGCGCCGCATCTGTTGCGTAATCTGTTGGCGTGGATTGAGGAGCACCTCGAGCAGCCGCTAACGCTCGCCGACCTTGCCGCCCAGGCTTCGCTTAGCGAATACCATTTTGCGCGGATGTTCCGCCAGTCAATGAATATGGCGCCGCATCAGTATGTGATGCAGCGGCGGATGATCAAGGCGCAACATCTGATTTGCCACACCCAACGGCCGTTGACCGAGATAGCGCTGGCCTGCGGGTTTAGCTCCGCCAGCCATTTTAGCCACCGGGTTAAGAGCGCCACGGGTCTTACGCCAAGCCAGCTACGCGCGGCGCAGCGTGGTTAACAGCATATAGCTGATACCGCCGAGGACCAGCCCCCAAAAGGCCGAGCCGACGCCTGCAAGGCTAACACCGCTGGCGGTGACTAAAAATGTTACTACTGCGGCGTCGCGCTCGTTTTCATGCCCCAGCGCCTGATAGAGGCTGCCGCTAATGGTTCCTAACAATGCCAACCCCGCCAGCATCTGGATCCACACCGGCGGTAGCGCCGCCATTAGCGCGGTTATCGAACCGCCAAATAGCCCCGCCAACAGATAAAACACACCGGCCGCCGCTGCGGCGAGCCAGCGCTTATCCGCATCCGGATGCGCATCCGGACTTTGGCAGATGGCGGCGGTAATGGCGGCGATGCACACGGAATAGACGCCAAATGGTGAGAATAGCAGCGCCAGCGCGCCGGTGAATACGATAAGCGGCGAGACCGGAACCCGATAGCCTGATGCCTGAATGGTCGCCAGGCCGGGCGCGTTCTGTGACGCCATGGTGACAAGGAAAAACGGTACACCGACGCTGAGCAGTAGCGAAGGGGTGAACTGCGGCGTAATCCACTGCGGAGCAACAAAAACCATATCGTTTGCCACTGGCGACAGCGCGCCGGTTAGCAGGGCGATGATCCCGCCCGCCGCTAACGCCGCAACGACCGCAAAACGTGGGTAAAGCGCTTTGCATAACAGCCAGGCGGCGAACATCCCGCCGCATAGCGGGAGATTATCCTGCAAACTGCCAAATGCCTGCAGACCAAAACGCAGTAGGATCCCCGCCAGCATTGCCGCCGCCAGCGAATGCGGAATGATTTTCATGAGGCGGGCAAACAGTCCCGTCACGCCGCATAGCAGAATCAGGGCGTTGGCGAAAACAAATATTCCCACCGCCTGCGCCAGCGTCGCTCCCTGTAATCCACTGACCAGTAAAGCCGCGCCTGGAGTTGACCATGCGGTGAGGATGGGGACTTTACGCCATAGCGTTAATACCAGCGTGCTGACGCCCATCGCCAGGCCAAGGGCGGTCATCCAGCCAGCTATTTGCCCGGCGTCGGCGCCAGCGGCGGCCGCCGCTTGCCAGATGATGGCGGCGGAGCTGGCGTAGCCTACCAGCACGGCGACAAATCCCGCGAGCAGCGTGGGGATGGGAAGGGTAAAGGAGCGCATGAACACCTCTTGTGCGTTATAACATACGAAGAAGGTAGCATTGTGCGTTATAGCGTACAACTGGTAATATCAAGAAAATGATGAGGAGCCCCCAATGAATATTGCCCAACATCTGGCATTGACGCTGAAAAGCCTGCGTCAGCAGCGCGGCTGGAGTTTGTCGCGCCTGGCGGAAGAAACCGGAGTATCAAAGGCGATGCTCGGGCAAATCGAACGTAATGAATCGAGCCCAACGGTCGCGACATTGTGGAAGATAGCCACCGGCCTCAATGTGGCGTTTTCGACTTTTATTGTCGCTGATGAGTCCGCAGCGCCCGCTGCCTTCGACCCACAGCAGCAGGCGATGGTGGTGACGCCCATCTTCCCATGGGATCCTGAACTGCGTTTTGACCATTTTTCGATTACCCTCGCCCCCGGCGCACTGAGCGAATCGACGCCGCATGAGACCGGCGTCATTGAACATGTCGTGGTCATTAGCGGTACGCTGGATTTATGTCTGCAGGGGCAGTGGCATTCATTGCAGGCGGGAGAAGGGCGGCGCTTTGCCGGCGACCTGACGCACGCTTACCGCAATAGCGGCGCGCAGACGGCGCACTTTCATTCACTGATTCATTATCCAAAAGAAAAAGCCGCGGATTAATCCGCGGCCAATCAAGATGACTGAGACTAAAATTCACAACGTGACGAGGAAAATCCGGAATACGCAGCCACTGTAACCTTGCCGGGTTTTCATGAGAAATAGCTTTTTCTTCAATGCATTGCCGATTTCTGCAAATTCGCTGTGTGGGCGCGGCGGAAAATGTTTTCGTCTGCGCCCAGTTCTGACTACAATAGCCGCCATTTCGACCCCTATAACGGATAACGACGAGCGTATGCGCCTGCAAAACCATCATCTTGAACTTCTTAGTCCTGCCCGCGATGCCGGGATCGCCCGTGAAGCGATTTTACACGGCGCCGACGCGGTCTATATCGGCGGGCCGGGCTTCGGCGCGCGGCATAATGCCAGCAATAGCCTGAGCGATATCGCCAACCTGGTGCCGTTTGCGCATCGCTTTGGCGCGAAGGTGTTTGTGACGCTGAATACCATTCTTCATGATGATGAACTGGAACCCGCGCAACGGCTGATTACCGATCTGTACGAGACCGGCGTTGATGCGCTGATCGTGCAGGATATGGGGATTATGGAGCTGGATCTGCCGCCGATTGAGCTGCACGCGAGCACCCAGTGCGATATTCGCAGCGTCGAGAAGGCTAAGTTTCTCTCTGATGCAGGCTTCAGCCAGATTGTTCTGGCCCGCGAACTCAACCTCGATCAAATTAAAGCGATCTATGATAATACCGACGCGACTATCGAGTTCTTTATTCACGGCGCCTTATGCGTAGCCTATTCCGGTCAGTGCTATATTTCTCATGCACAAACCGGACGTAGCGCCAACCGCGGCGACTGCTCTCAGGCTTGCCGCCTGCCTTACACCCTGAAAGACGATCAGGGGCGCGTCGTGGCCTATGAAAAACATCTGTTGTCGATGAAAGATAACGATCAGACCGCCAACCTGGCGGCATTGATCGACGCCGGCGTGCGCTCCTTTAAGATTGAAGGGCGTTATAAGGATATGAGTTATGTGAAAAATATCACCGCTCACTATCGTCAGATGCTGGATCGTATTATTGAAGACCGCGGCGATCTCGCGCGTTCTTCCGCCGGGCGCACCGAACACTTCTTCGTGCCGTCGACCGATAAAACGTTCCATCGCGGCAGCACCGACTATTTTGTTAACGCGCGTAAGGGCGATATCGGCGCGTTTGATTCGCCGAAATTTATCGGCCTGCCGGTAGGCGAAGTATTAAAAGTCGGAAAAGATTATCTCGATGTCGAAGTGACCGACGCGTTGACTAACGGCGACGGTCTGAATGTGATGATCAAACGTGAAGTTGTCGGCTTCCGCGCCAATACGGTGGAGAAAACGGGGGAAAATCGTTATCGCGTCTGGCCAAACGAAATGCCGGCAGACCTGCATAAAGTGCGTCCGCACGAGGCGCTTAATCGTAACCTCGATCATAACTGGCAGCAGGCGCTACTGAAAACTTCCAGCGAGCGCCGCATTGCGGTTGATATCGCGCTGAGCGGCTGGCAGGAACAGCTGGTGCTGACCATGACCTGCGAAGACGGCGTCAGCGTCACGCATACACTGGATGGCGAATTCGCCGAAGCGACCCAGGCGGAAAAAGCGCTGGCCAATTTACGAGATGGCGTGGCGAAGCTCGGCCAGACCATTTACTACCCGCGTGATGTGCAGATTAATCTACCGGCGCTGTTTGTTCCGAACAGTATGCTTAACCAACTGCGCCGTGAAACCGCAGAGATGCTCGATCGGGCGCGCCTCGATGCCTGGCAGCGCGGAACGCGTAAACCGGTCTCCGTACCACCGCCGGTGTATCCGGAAACGCATCTGTCGTTCCTGGCGAACGTTTATAATCACAAAGCGCGCGCTTTCTACCAGCGCTATGGCGTTCAGCTGATCGATGCGGCGTATGAAGCTCATGAAGAGAAAGGCGACGTGCCGGTGATGATCACCAAGCACTGCCTGCGATTCGCCTTCAACCTGTGTCCGAAGCAGGCTAAAGGCTCGATTAAGAGCTGGAAGGCGACGCCGATGCAGCTGATCCATGGTGACGAAGTGTTAACGCTGAAATTTGATTGCCGTCCATGCGAAATGCACGTGGTGGGTAAAATCAAAAATCACATCCTCAAGATGCCGCATCCGGGCAGTATCGTCGCCTCCGTCAGTCCTGACGAGCTGATGAAAACGTTGCCCAAGCGTAAAGGCGCGTAAGGGCCGTTCTCACGGCGGACAGTTATGCGCTTTTGCTTTGCGCGCATACTGCCGGTGGTGATGCTCGCGCAGCGAACTGGCGGTATCCTCAGCCCGGCTGCGTAGCTCATCGCAATCAGCCTCGTGCAGTAACTGCTGTTCGAGGCTTTGCACCGGGAAATAATCATGCCCCTGACGTTGGGCGAGCAGATGCCCGGAGAATAATCCGCACATCAGCACCACTGCCGCTATTCCTCTCCGCCACATATCATTTTCCATATCAATAAATAACGCATGATTAATATGATTGATTTAATATTGGTTTTTCTGCCTGGTTATCAAAGAAGCGCAAGGCTTTGTCAGGCAAGGCTGAAGAAAGATGAAAAAAAAGCCTGACGCGATAAGCGCCAGGCCAGGGAATAGATTTTTTTCAGGCACGAAGCCCGGCGGCGTTCATCAGCAGACGGAAAATCATGCTGATGGCGCCCAGCGCCAGCACGCTAGCTCCCCATATGGCTGCCAGCCATAGCAAACGTTTTATCCATGATCTCTCCATCAGTGATATCCCTCGCCAGGTTGAACTTTGCCGCGGAAGACGTAGTAGCTCCAGAAGGTATAACCAAGAATGACGGGAATAATCAGTAGCGCGCCAACCAGCATAAAGCCCTGGCTTTGCGGCGGCGCCGCGGCCTGCCACAACGTGATCCCCGGCGGGATAATATTCGGCCAAATGCTGATCCCAAGTCCGCTAAACCCAAGAAAAACGAGCCCCAGCGTCAACACGAACGGCAGGCAATGACCGTCGCGTTGCCCAAGCGTGCGCCATAGCCAGGCGCTGATGGCGATAACCAGCAGCGGTACCGGCAGCAGGTAAACCAGATTCGGCAGGCTAAACCAGCGCTCGGCGATCGCCGGCTGGGAGAGCGGCGTCCACAGACTAATCGCCGCTATCACTATCAGTAAGGCCAGCAGCAGAAGGCGTGAAATTCTGCGCATGGTATTCTGCAGCGGATTCTCGCTTTTCATTACCAGCCAACTGGCGCCCAGCAAGGCGTAGGCTACGGTGAGGCCGAGACCGCAGAATAGGGTAAATGGCGTGAGCCAATCCCACATTCCGCCGCTAAAGCTGCGACCGCTGACCGGAAAACCATGAATGACCGCGCCGACGACCATGCCCTGGGTGAATGTCGCCAGTAGCGATCCGCCCAGAAAAGCCTTATCCCAGAAAGGGCGGTGCGAGGGGGTGGCTTTGAAGCGAAACTCAAAGGCCACGCCGCGAAAGATAAGCCCGATCAGCATCAGGGTGAGCGGCACCGACAGCGCGTCGATAATCACCGCATAGGCCAGCGGAAAAGCGCCGAAGAGGCCTGCGCCGCCAAGCACCAGCCAGGTTTCATTGCCATCCCATACCGGTGCGACGCTGTTAACCATCACGTCGCGCTCTTCACCGCCGCGTACGGCGGCAAATAGTATCCCGATCCCTAAGTCGAAACCGTCCATGACGATGTACATCAGGGTGGCGAACACGATGATAACAAACCAAATAACCGATAAATCAATACCCATTAGCGGGACTCCTTGTGCTGAAAACCATCCGTAACGGCAGAAAGCGGACGCGCGGGCGTTCCTGATGGCACAGGTACCTGCTCTTGCGGCCCTTTGCGGATCAGGCGCAGCATATAGCTATAGCCAACACCGAATACCGAGCTGTAGACGGCAATAAAGGCCAGCAGGCTAATGGTCATATGCAGATCGCCGTGAGCTGATACGGCCTCGGAAGTGCGCTGTACGCCGTAGACCACCCACGGCTGGCGGCCGACTTCGGTGGTCACCCAGCCAGCCAGAATCGCAATCAGTCCGGAAGGCCCCATCCATAACGCGAAGCGCAGGAATGGTTTTGAGGTATACAAACGCTGGCGATAGCGCAGCCATAGGGCTATGACGCCAAGCAGAATCATCAGCATTCCCAGGCCCGCCATCAGACGAAATGACCAGAAGACAATGGTTGAGTTAGGGCGATCTTGCGGGGCGAATTCCTTCAGCGCCGGCACCTGTTTATCGAGGCTGTGGGTGAGGATCAGACTGCCGAGGGCAGGTATCTCCAGCCCGTAGCGGGTACGTTCTTGTTGCATGTCCGGCCAGCCGAACAGCAGCAGCGGCGTCGGTTCGCCGGGCGGATTTTCCCAGTGTCCTTCGATAGCGGCAATTTTCGCTGGTTGATATTTCAGGGTGTTAAGCCCATGCATATCGCCGATTAATGCCTGAATGGGGGCGACAAGCAGCGTCATCCATAGCGCCATAGAGAACATCGCGCGGATAGCAGGCGTTCGGTTGCCTCGAAGCAAATGCCATGCGGCGGAGGCGCCCACGAATAACGCGCTGCTAAGAAACGCAGCAACGGACATATGGAATAAGCGGTAGGGGAAAGAGGGATTAAAGATAACGGCCAACCAGTCAACGGGTACCACCTGGCCGTTAACGATTTCAAAACCTTGCGGCGTTTGCATCCAGCTGTTGGAGGCCAGGATCCAGAACGTGGAAATGATGGTGCCCAGCGCCACCATGCAGGTGGCGAAAAAATGCAGACCGGGGCCGACGCGGTTCCAGCCAAATAACATCACGCCAAGGAAACCGGCCTCAAGGAAGAAGGCGGTAAGAACTTCATAAGTTAGCAGCGGGCCGGTAATGCTGCCTGCGAACTGCGAGAAACCACTCCAGTTGGTGCCGAACTGGTAGGCCATAACCAGCCCCGAGACCACCCCCATACCAAAGTTGACGGCAAAGATTTTCGACCAGAAATGATATAGCGAGCGCCAGACAGGATTTTTTGTTTTTAACCACAATCCTTCAAGTACCGCCAGGTAGCTGGCAAGACCGATGGTGATCGCGGGAAAGATGATATGAAATGAGACGGTAAAGGCGAATTGGATCCGCGCCAGATGAAATGCATCAAGACCGAACATGCTGGACTCCACAACAAAATTGATTCAACGCAATTTTAGGGGGAGGGAGAAGGTGAAAGCAGAGGCAGAAATGATGTTTTTTATGATAACAGTTGCGAATTGTTATTCTTTCTATCTCTGTTTCATATTTGTGAAGTCAATTCTCATGTCACCATAAATAATAAATTACGTATTGTGAATTTATTTCTGTGATACTTCACATTTTTGTTTACGATTTTCCTTATTGCTTGCGCTGTATTTTATTAATTATTCTGCTAGCCTTTAACGGTGCTGCGTTTAGCTGCAGGGTTTGTTTTTTTAAATATCCATATTTATTATGTGAATTGGTTATTTATTGTAATTTGATATATTCAGTTGATGAAAAAAGGGAGGCGGTTTGTCAAAGAAAGGACTGCGAAGTTTACTTATCTCATTGTTGGTAATGATTATTTTTTGGCTTGCTGTGGGCGGCGGAGTCTATCTGATGATTTGAGTTATTATTATCCTCAGCATGAAATTACTTCGTTTTTTAATGGCGATGAATTTATCTCATGCGAGGTTAGCGAGCTTTTTTTAATCGTGGGTTCACAACATGAGAAACAACGCATATCAACGTTCAAACGATTGGGTTTTGCATTGATATACCGTGCGTTTAATGGATGTGCCTCATGACGTTCTGGCTCGGATAATATTTTATTACTATTCTCAAATGCGCATATTTCATTAGTGATAATACAATCTCATGTTATTTGAACATCAGCGTCATCGCTTGCAGTGCGAAACCAGTATTTATCCGGTGATATCTATTAGCTATATCAGTTTTTAAAACCTGCCATTTTTGACCATCTGTTATAAGATACGGGTCTCGTTGGTTAAATGGATGCGGTAATGAAAAAATATCAGCAGCTTGCGCAACGGCTCACGGAACAGATCGCGCTCGGCGTTTGGCAACCCGGCGATCGCCTACCTTCATTACGCGAGCAGGTTGTCAGCAGCGGAATGAGTTTTATGACCGTCAGCCATGCCTACCAGTTACTGGAAAGTCAGGGACGAATTATCGCTCGCCCGCAATCGGGTTATTATGTGGCGCCGCAGCCGGTAAAACAGCGCCAGCCTGAACCTCCGGCGCAAGTCACGCGCCATGAGTCGGTGGATATCAACACCTATATTTTCGACGTCCTGCAGGCAAGCCGTCAGGCTTCGATGCTGCCTTTTGCTTCCGCCTTTCCCGACCCGCGCCTGTTCCCCTTACAGCAGCTAAATCGTTCTCTGGCGCAGGTGAGTAAAACTGCTACCGCCATGAGTGTGATTGAGAACCTGCCGCCGGGTAATGATGAGCTTCGTCATGCGATTGCCCGGCGTTATGCGTTGCAGGGAATGAACGTATCGCCGGATGAGATAGTCATCACCGCCGGTGCGTTGGAGGCATTAAACCTCAGCCTGCAGGCGGTGACTGAACCCGGCGATTGGGTCGTCGTAGAGAATCCGTGCTTTTACGGCGCGCTGCAGGCGCTTGAACGTTTGCGGCTAAAAGCGCTATCGGTGGCCAGCGATGTGAAAGAGGGGATCGATCTGGCGGCGCTGGAACAGGCTTTGCAGAGCTACCCGGTAAAAGCCTGCTGGCTGATGACCAATAGCCAAAACCCGCTCGGATTTACGCTGACGGCGGACAAAAAAGCGCGGCTGGTGTCGCTATTGACGCGCTACAACGTCATGTTAATTGAAGATGACGTTTACAGTGAGCTGTACTTTGGTCGGGAAAAACCGCTACCCGCAAAGTACTGGGATCGTGATGAGATGACGTTGCACTGTAGCTCATTTTCAAAATGTCTGGTTCCGGGGTTTCGTATCGGCTGGGTCGCTGCTGGCCGACATGCCCGCCGTATTCAGCAGTTACAGCTGATGAGTACGCTTTCTACGAGTTCGCCGATGCAGTTGGCGCTGGTCGATTATCTTTCTACCAAACGCTACGACGCGCATTTGCGCCGTTTACGTCGTCAGCTTGCTGAGCGGAAACAGCTGGCCTGGCAAGCGCTACTGCGCTTTTTACCCGCAGAGGTCAAAATTCATCATAGCGACAGCGGCTATTTCCTGTGGCTGGAGTTGCCCGCTGGTATCGATTCAGGCGAACTCAGCGCACTGGCGTTGCGGGATAACATCAGTATTGCACCGGGTAAAATGTTTTCGACCACGGCCGACTGGACCTCATTTTTCCGTTTTAATACCGCCTGGGGCTGGGGAGAAAAAGAAGAGCAGGGTGTGAAACGGCTCGGCGAACTTATACGTCAACTTTTGCCTTAGTTTATTCATCGCTTTTTTTAATTGCCGGCTTTTATTTTCCCGGCAATTTATCCCCTTCATTCTCGTATTCATTAATCAGCTTAAAATATCCACCATTAGCGGGTCGTCATAGGGAATATGCATACTCGTCCTTTTGCCATAACTCTTTGTCTATAATCCATATTATCGAATCGTGGTGGCGATTTTTGCGGAATGCGCACCTGGTCACAACCTGAGGAAATTTCCCCAGAGCCCCGCAGGCCGCCGTCTACCCTTATTAAGGGAGATATTTTTACGGCACGGCTGCCGCTACTTTTATTCTGACAGGAGTAAATTCAAATGAGCAAAAAATTTGCCCGTGGCAGCCTGTGCGTACTGAGTATGGTTGTGCTGACAGCGCAAGCCGCTGAACCGCCGACTTCGCTGGATAAAGGCGAAGGGCGGCTCGATATTATTGCCTGGCCGGGTTATATCGAACGCGGTCAGACGGATAAGAATTATGACTGGGTAAGCCAATTTGAAAAAGAGAGCGGCTGCCAGGTTAATGTGAAAACTGCCGCCACCTCTGACGAAATGGTCAGCCTGATGGCGAAGGGCGGCTACGACCTGGTGACCGCCTCCGGCGACGCCTCGTTACGCCTGATTATGGGTAAGCGTGTACAGGCGATTAATACCGCGCTGATCCCAAACTGGAAAACGCTTGACCCGCGAGTTGCCAAAGGCGCGTGGTTTAACGTCGGCGATAAAGTGTACGGCACGCCCTATCAATGGGGGCCGAACCTGCTGATGTACAACACTAAAACTTTCCCGACACCGCCTGATAGCTGGAAAGTGGTTTTCGTCAAACAGGACCTGCCGGACGGAAAAAGCAACCAGGGGCGAGTTCAGGCCTATGATGGTCCGATTTATATCGCTGATGCGGCGCTATTTGTCAAAGCAACACAGCCGCAGTTAGGAATTAACGATCCCTATGAACTCACCGAAGCGCAGTATCAGGCGGTGTTGAAGGTTCTGCAGGATCAGCATCCGCTGGTTCACCGTTACTGGCACGATGCGACCGTGCAGATGAGCGACTTTAAAAACGAAGGAGTGGTTGCTTCGGGCTCCTGGCCGTATCAGGCCAATGGTCTGAAAGGCGAAGGTCAGCCTATTGCTACCGTGTTCCCAAAAGAAGGTGTAACCGGCTGGTCCGATACCACGATGCTGCATAGTGAGGCAAAGCATCCGGTATGCGCTTACAAGTGGATGAACTGGTCGCTGACGCCGAAAGTACAGGGCGATGTCGCCGCCTGGTTTGGATCGCTGCCCGTGGTGCCACAGGGCTGTAAAGCCAGTACGTTACTGGGAGACAAAGGTTGCGAAACCAACGGCTACAACCAATTCGACAAGATTGCGTTCTGGAAAACGCCGATTGCCGAAGGCGGGAAGTATGTTCCTTATAGCCGTTGGACCCAGGACTATATCGCGATTATGGGTGGCCGCTAAGCGCCTGGAGACTGAACATGACGTACGCGGTAGAGTTTGATGACGTTTCGCGTCTTTACGGTGACGTGCGCGCGGTAGATGGCGTGACTATCGCCATTCGCGATGGCGAGTTTTTTTCCATGCTGGGGCCGTCCGGCTCCGGCAAAACCACCTGCCTGCGCTTAATTGCGGGCTTTGAACAGCTATCCGGCGGTTCGATTCGTATCTTTGGCCAGCAGGCCAGCGAATTACCGCCATGGCAGCGTGACGTCAATACGGTTTTTCAGGATTACGCGCTATTTCCGCATATGTCGATTATCGACAACGTCGCCTATGGGCTGATGGTGAAAGGCGTGGGCAAAAAAGAACGTCAGCTTCGCGCCCAGGAAGCCTTAGAAAAAGTGGCGCTTGGGTTCGTTCACGCGCGCAAGCCTTCGCAGCTATCCGGCGGTCAGCGGCAACGGGTCGCCATTGCCCGCGCGCTGGTCAACCAACCTCGTGTGCTGTTATTAGATGAACCGCTTGGCGCGCTGGATTTAAAACTGCGTGAACAGATGCAGGTGGAGTTAAAAAAACTTCAGCAGTCGTTGGGCATCACTTTCATTTTTGTTACTCACGATCAGGGTGAGGCGCTGTCGATGTCCGATCGCGTGGCGGTGTTTAACAATGGGCGTATTGAACAGGTCGACTCGCCGCACTCGCTCTATTTACAGCCTAAAACCGCCTTTGTTGCCGGATTTGTCGGCACCGCGAACGTTTTTACCCCAGACGTTTCTCAGCGCCTATGCGGCTTGCCCGGCGCCTGGTCGTTGCGTCCTGAACATATTCGACTGAATAGTGGCGGTGATATCCAGGTTCAGGGGACCGTGCAGGCGGTGCAGTTTCAGGGGGCGTCAACGCGTATTGAACTGAAACTTGCTGCGGGCGATAAACTGCTAGTCAGTCAGGCCAACGTCGATGGCGGGGCAGCGTTGAGCGCGCCACAGTTGGGGCAACAGGTATTGGCCTGTTGGTCGCGTTCGGCGATGGTTTCCCTGGAAAGCGGAGGCTGAGATGACGATGGCGCTTGTGCAACCAACGACCGGGCGAGTGTCAGGGCTGTTCTGGCGAAAACCTTCACTGGGTCTGTTTTTACTGCTGCTGGGTCCGCTGATGTGGTTTGGCGTTGTCTATCTGGGGTCGCTCCTGACGCTGTTGTGGCAAAGCTTCTATACCTTTGATGACTTTACGATGTCGGTCACCACGGATTTGACGCTCGCTAACCTGAAGGCTCTGTTTAATCCCGCCAACTACGACATCATTGTTCGTACCCTGGTGATGGCCATCTGCGTGACTATTGCCAGCGCAATCCTGGCATTGCCGATGGCGTGGTATATGGCGCGTTATACCCGCGGCAAGATGAAAGCCTTCTTTTATATCGCGGTGATGTTGCCGATGTGGGCAAGTTATATCGTCAAGGCGTACGCCTGGACGCTATTGCTGGCGAAAGATGGCGTGGCGCAATGGTTCCTCGGCCACCTTGGTCTGGAGAGCGTGTTAAATATGGTATTGACCATCCCGGCGGTCGGCGGCAATACCTTATCGACCTCCGGGCTCGGGCGATTCATGGTATTTGTCTATATCTGGCTACCGTTCATGATCCTGCCGGTGCAGGCGGCGCTGGAACGTCTGCCGCCATCGCTGTTGCAGGCCTCAGCCGATTTAGGCGCCCGACCGCAACAAACCTTCCGCTACGTGGTACTGCCTTTAGCCATACCGGGTATCGCGGCAGGTTCTATCTTTACCTTTTCCCTCACGCTTGGGGATTTTATTGTCCCGCAACTGGTGGGGCCGCCCGGTTTCTTTATCGGCAACATGGTCTATTCGCAGCAGGGCGCGATTGGCAATATGCCGATGGCGGCGGCGTTCACGTTGGTGCCGATTGTTCTTATTGCACTGTATCTGGCGTTTGTTAAGCGCCTGGGAGCGTTTGATGCACTCTGAACGCGCACCGTTGTTTCTCAAAATTGCCACCTGGGGCGGGGTGATATTTCTCCATTTTCCACTGCTGATTATCGCCTTGTACGCCTTTAATACAGAGGATGCCGCTTTCAGCTTCCCGCCTAAAGGGCTGACGCTCCGCTGGTTCAGCGAGGCTGCCGCTCGTGCAGATATCATTGAATCAGTGACGTTGTCACTTAAGATCGCCGCTTTATCTACGGGGATTGCCCTGGTGTTAGGTACTCTCGCTGCCGGCGCGCTGTGGCGGAGTACGTTTTTTGGTAAGAATGCCGTGTCGCTGCTGTTGCTGTTACCTATTGCGCTGCCCGGCATTATTACCGGCCTGGCGCTGTTGACGGCATTTAAAGCCGTTAATCTTGAGCCTGGCTTGCTAACTATCGTGGTGGGTCATGCGACCTTCTGCGTAGTCGTAGTGTTTAACAACGTTATTGCCCGATTTCGCCGGACATCATGGAGTCTGGTAGAAGCATCAATGGACCTCGGCGCAACAGGCTGGCAAACCTTCCGCTATGTGGTGCTACCCAATCTGGGGTCGGCGCTGCTGGCAGGCGGCATGCTGGCGTTTGCCCTGTCCTTTGATGAAATTATCGTCACTACCTTTACCGCCGGTCATGAACGGACGCTTCCTCTGTGGTTGCTAAATCAGCTGGGGCGTCCGCGCGATGTGCCGGTCACCAACGTCGTCGCTCTGTTGGTGATGTTAGTGACGACTGTACCCATCCTGGGGGCCTGGTGGCTAACCCGTGACGGTGAGAATAACGCCGAAAGCGGAAAATAATACACTTTACAGGATCATGCTATGCAACATAACCTTTTGATAAACGGTCAATTAGTGGCGGGTGAAGGCGAGGTGCTGCCGGTATTCAATCCTGCCAATGGCGAAACGATTATTGAGATTGCGGAGGCGACCGAGGCGCAGGTTGATGCCGCCGTCAATGCTGCAGATCGTGCGTTTGTCAGCTGGAGCCAGACAACGCCGAAAACCCGCGCCGAATGTTTGCTGAAAATGGCGGATGTGATTACTGAACATGCAGAAACGCTCGCCAAACTGGAGTCTTTAAACTGCGGTAAACCGCTACATTGTGTTATCAATGATGAAATGCCGGCGATTGCCGATGTATTTCGCTTCTTCGCCGGCGCCGCGCGTTGCCTGCCGGGAATGGCGGCCGGAGAGTACCTTGAGGGGCATACCTCAATGATCCGCCGCGACCCGGTTGGCGTAGTGGCCTCGATTGCACCCTGGAACTATCCGCTGATGATGGCGGCCTGGAAGCTGGCGCCCGCGCTGGCGGCCGGTAACTGCGTGGTGATTAAACCTTCGGAAATCACTCCGCTTACGGCATTGAAGCTGGCGGAGCTCGCGAAGGATATTTTCCCGGCTGGCGTCATTAACGTGCTTTTTGGCCGCGGCCCGACTGTTGGCGATCCGCTCACAGGCCATAGTAAAGTGCGTATGGTTTCGTTGACTGGATCGATCGCCACCGGCGCCCATATTATTGGTCACACGGCGACGTCGATTAAACGCACCCATATGGAGCTGGGCGGTAAAGCGCCGGTCATTGTTTTTGATGATGCCGATATCGATGCCGTCGTTGAGGGCATTCGTACCTTTGGTTTTTATAACGCGGGCCAGGACTGTACCGCCGCCTGCCGTATTTATGCGCAACAGGGCGTCTACGAACGGCTGGTTGAAAAGCTAGGCGCTGCCGTGGCCAGCCTGAAAATGGGGCAGCCTGACGATCCGTCCACGGAGCTGGGGCCGGTAAGTTCTCTTGCCCATCTTGAACGGGTGACCGCGGCTGTCAACGCCGCACGCGCCTTACCGCATATTAAAGTGGTGACCGGCGGCAGTCGCGCGGCGGGGAATGGTTACTATTTCCAGCCCACGCTGTTGGCTGGCGCGCAGCAGGATGATGCTATCGTACAACGCGAAGTTTTTGGTCCGGTAGTCAGCGTAACGTCGTTTAGCGATGAGGAACAAGTATTAACCTGGGCTAATGATTCACAGTATGGTCTGGCCTCCTCGGTCTGGACGCAGGACGTTGGCCGCGCCCATCGTCTGAGCGCGCGTTTGCAGTACGGTTGCACCTGGGTGAATACCCATTTCATGCTGGTTAGCGAAATGCCGCACGGCGGACAGAAGCTTTCTGGTTACGGCAAGGATATGTCGATGTATGGGCTGGAGGACTACACGGTGGTTCGCCATGTGATGGTGAAACATTAACGTACCGGCAGCATTACCTGACTAATAGTTGCAATAGCAACAATTGTTAAAAAAGATAAGGGGTAATATGAGAGTATTCTTATACCCCTTCAAGAGCTAAGCCATTGTGAGTGCCGGAGATAAGCGCCGGATGGGGTGTAAACTACTAAGCATGTTATTAATTGTTAGATCCCTGCAGGATGATGCGGGGATTTTTTTTGTATCGACTTTTAAGAGCGATGCAATAATTAATGTTTATCTTTTTTAGATGGCAGGCCCGAGTGGCGGCGCTCACGAATATAGGAGACAAGGCTGTAGATTGCGATCACCAATAGAACTAAAGCCATTAGCAGGGCAACTATTCCTGACATAAGCGACCTCAAAAATAAGTGAGAGAAAAAGCAAATACGTTATAACGAATAGTAATGAACCTATGCGGAAATCCGTGAATTTGCAAATAATAATTTCGTTCACCTACAGCAATATACAGCACAAAATAACAAGTAGAAAATCTACAGTCCGCATTAAGCGTAAGGATCAGAAGTCGATTGCTGATTATTTTGCGCAGTCAATTTAAGAAAATCCTCACCCCTTAAAGCCAAGTATAGTTAAATATCAATAATCCGGTATACGAAAAACCAGATCAATTTGTTATTTCCAATTATATAAATATTCTCTCCCTGGCGGTGCGGGCATGGCGGATCCCACTTCTTAGAAACGCGCTTCTGGAAGGTAATGGTTGTAGCAATAATGTTAAATATGGGTAGAGATCGCCACCGGGCCGTTGTTTGCATGTATGTGATTTGACTTTATCGCATCGCTCATGAGAAAATTTTACAAAATTTGTTATTCTGAAGTTGAATTGGTTTTGAAAAAGCTAGTATTTCTCCTGTTACTCACCGGCGTAAGCGCGATGCTTTACGGCAATCTCCCTGCCCAGCGTATTAGTGACTGTGAAAGCCTGGGGGCAAATGAGGACGTTTGCGCATCGGTAGAGTGGGATAACGAAAAGCTGAATTTCTTGCCGCAATATAACCCGGAAAATCTTAAGACTATTGCTGCGCTTCAGCAGTCAGGCGCCGGGAAACGCGCGACAGTTAAATCATAAAAAAAGCAGCCGCTGAGGCTGCTTTTTTAGGTTTAGTTGCTGAAAAAATTACTAAAACCAACCAAAACGAACGGATAACAGGCTAATAAGCGCAAGCGCTGCGCCGACATTAATCAGAATTACGGTTTTGCTGGAAACATCCATAACGCCACCTTTATGAGTAAGCCCCTACATTTATAGTCGGTGGCGTAGAGTTGCGCTATCGGACAACACTGAATCAACCGTTTTTCCATGGTCTTTGTAGCGATTTGTTTTGTGAAGTATTGATCTCTGACGTGCTAAGTGGTGCGGGACAGGATAACGCGTATGGCGCGATGTCTGACAGGGAAGGAAAAAAATGACTTTATACCAGAAGATGCTGGTTTTTTATGCCGTAATGGGCTGTATTTGTGCGTTGATAAGCTGGTTTTTAACTAAGGAAAGCCGCTGCATTCGCCTGCTGGCGGCACTGTTGATTGGTGCGACATGGCCGTTCAGCTTTCCTATGGCGTTGCTGGTTTCACTGTTCTGAACGGTGATTTCTGACCCGGCATGGGCTGTGGTACCACTGGCAGGCCATTTCGGTGCCATGGGAAAACCCGGCCGCGCTGGCGCGCGCGATTGCCGGGCTGGCCTGAAAGCATCGCGGTAAATCAGAACGGTAATTCGCGCGGGCGAGTTTGCATGGTTATCCAGCGAAGCTCGGTGAATTCAGCGATCCCGGCGCGTCCGCCGAAGCGGCCATAGCCGGACGATTTACAGCCGCCGAACGGCATCTGCGCTTCATCATGTACGGTAGGGCCGTTAATATGGCAAATACCGGTTTGCAGGTTTTGCGCCACATTCCAGGCGCGAGCGGTATCGCGGCTATAAACCGCT
This sequence comes from Klebsiella sp. K-3, assembly GCF_051207495.1. Lineage (NCBI taxonomy): Bacteria > Pseudomonadati > Pseudomonadota > Gammaproteobacteria > Enterobacterales > Enterobacteriaceae > Klebsiella > Klebsiella sp. K-3. Next base: position 169,154 of record NZ_JBPNXF010000012.1, read on the forward strand.
GCCGCCAGCCCGTACTCGCTATCGTTTGCCACGGCCAGCGCCTCTTCCTCGCCGTTAACCCGGATCACCGATTTGACCGGGCCAAAAGATTCTTCATGCCATATGCGCATTTCGCTCGTTACGCCATCCAGCAGGGTGGCGCGCATTTGCGTCGAATCCGCTTTTCCACCGCAGAGTAAATGTGCGCCTTTACTTAGCGCATCATCAATCAACGCGTTGCAGCATTGTACCGTTTTCAAATCGACCACCGGGCCGAGAAGCGTAGGAGGCAGCGCGGAAGCTCGTTGGCTGATTAAAGCGACAAAGTCATCCGCGATGCTCTCATCGACAATAATGCGCTCGGTGGACATACAAATCTGCCCGGCGTTGGCAAAAGCGCCGAAAATCGCGCCCGCCGCTGCCTGCTGCAGATCGGCATCATCCAGTACCAGTAGAGGCGCTTTGCCGCCCAGCTCCAGTATCGCAGGCTTAAGGTGTTCTCCACAGGTGCGGGCAATAATGCGCCCAACCGGGGTCGACCCGGTAAAATTGACGCGTCGTATGGCGGGGTGAGCAATAAGCGTCTCCACCAGCGCAGGCGCTTCGGCTGGCGAGCAGGTGAGATAATTCACCACGCCGTCGGGAAAGCCCGCCGCGGCAAGGGCATCGACGATTAAGCTTTGCGTGGCGGGCGAGAGTTCCGAACCCTTGAGTATCACCGTATTGCCGCAGGCCAGCGGCGTAGCGATGGCTCTGGTTGCCAGAATGAGCGGCGCGTTCCACGGCGCCATAGCCAGCACCACGCCGGCCCCCTGACGCACGCCCATCGCCAGATTGCCGGCCACGTTGGAGGGAATAATTTGACCTTCGATTTGCGTGGTCAAGGCCGCGGCTTCACGCAAAATATCTGCCGCCAGGTGCACGTTGAATCCGGCCCAGTGCGCTGTCGCGCCGGTCTCCGTCGCCATAGTGGCGATAAATTTTGCCTCTCTACGCTGCATTTGCTCGGCGGCTTCCAACAACAGACGGCGACGTTCGGAGGGGATGGTATCGCGCCATGACGGGAATGCGGCGGCGGCGGCTTCTGCGCAGCGACGGGCGTCATTGAGGCTGGCCGCTGCGGCGGTAGAGACTATCTCGCTATTTTGCGGATGTCGGCGAGTGAAAGTAGCGTGGCCTTCGGCATCATGCCAGCGGCCGCCGCTATATAAGCTGCAGGTTATTGTCATTAGCGTAACCTCATTGGTCTGCGGAGTGTCGAGTCTACCGCCTTACCTCATTGCGCAGCGGCGAAAGGGCGGTTATCGCACAACTTTTTTGCAGATTTCTCAGCGGGTCACAACTTAGTACAATAATGAGAACGTTGAACTTGGGCCGTAGCAGACATAATCCATTCGCCACGGCCCAAAGAGGACAGTTAATGTAATGGCTGTACCTGTAGTGCGTCAGAATATTGTTTTAGCTTTTTAATTTTATCTTTTAATATCCAGCTTAATTCCGAAATATTCATTTTTATTTCGTCAACATCGACCGAACTGTTTTCCGTGAAGGCAGGCGTTGCGCCAACGACACCGCTCGCCAACGCTTTATTCGTTTCACAACGATAGCCGATATCATATAGCTTATCGCTTAGCTTTTTCTCGAAAGCGTTGAGATTATCATATGCCCGGAGATAGTCCGTAATTTGGACGGCGGAATGTAATATGTAAAATCGTGATTTGACCGCCGGTGTTTTATCAAGATCAATAGCAATTGAGTCGTCGGGAACAAAAAGATTAACGTTAGGGACCGCCGCGGCTTGCGAACGTTGAGTCACATCATAGACACCGCCATCGTCGGCCTGTAAGGCGGCGTGATGCGTTGCGACCAGAAAACAGCCCGGCCAGTAGTTTATCTCCCAGCCCAGCAGCATTTTTCCACCGACCTGTTCGATCGCCGCGCTGACGTTCCAATAGGCGTTTCCCTCAGGCCCAGGTCTATCAATGACCGGGAGATAGATCGGACTGGCGCCAGGATTCAACTGTTCGGCAAATTGCAACAACCGCGGATCGTTGAGGGTGATAGGCTGATAAATCGAATTCGTCATGTAACGCTCCTTTGACTGAAAAGGGACAATGCGGCACGCGATTGGATCTTAGTCGTAAATAATCATTTTGTCGTACCGGTGCGGGCGTAGCCGATGATAGTGCCGTTAAGCAAAGCAAACAGCACTAACCTTATGAGTTAAAGTGTGAATCTAATAGCGATTCATTATTTGCTGGTTGTATTCCACTGTGCTGTTATTAGTGTGCATATAACAAATTTATAAGGTTTATAACCATGTCTACAGGGAAATCACTACTTGCGCTGGCCTTAAGCGCGCTGTTGCCGACCGGCGCCGCGTTGGCTGCGGCCAACGACACGCTGGTCTACTGTTCGGAAGCCTCGCCGGAATCCTTTAACCCGCAAATCGCCAGCTCTGGTCCTTCATTCGTTGCCAGCTCACAGGTACTTTATAATCGCCTGATAACCTTTGATCCGCTTAAAAACACGCCGATTCCGTCGCTGGCGACCGAATGGAAAGTCTCTCCGGATGGTAAAACCTGGACCTTTACGCTGCGTAAAGGCGTGCAGTTCAACAGCAATAAATACTTTAAACCGACCCGCGATTTCAATGCGGATGATGTGTTGTTCTCGGTGCTGCGCCAGCAGGATCCGCAACATCCATATCACAACGTGTCGCAGGGCAATTATGAATATTTTCACGACGTTAGTCTCGATAAGCTGATTAAAGAAGTGAAGAAGATTGATGATTATCACGTTCAGTTTGTGCTGAGCGAGCCCAATGCGGCGTTTCTCGCCGACTGGGGGATGGACTTCGCCTCGATTCTTTCTGCGGAATATGCCGACGCGATGTTGAAAAAGGGGACGCCGGAATACGTTGATAGCTGGCCTATTGGCACCGGCCCTTACGCGCTGCAGCAGTACAAGGTAGATTCACAAATCCGTTATATCGCCAACCCGCACTATTGGGAAGGCCAGGTGCCGACTAAACATCTGATCTTCTCCATCACGCCGAACGTTGAAACCCGCCTGGCTAAGCTGCAAACCAACGAATGCCAGATCATTCCCGCGCCATCGCCGGTACAGTTTCCGGTAATTAAAGGGAATAAAGATCTGGCGCTACACGCGGTGGAAGCCTTGAACGTGGGCTATCTGGCATTTAATACTGAAAAGAAACCGTTTGATAACGTGCTGGTACGTCAGGCGCTGAACTACGCCACCGATAAGCAGGCGATCGTGAAGGCGGTCTTCCTGGATTCCGGCAACGTGGCGAAATCGCCGATCCCGGCCAATATGCTCGGTTACAAGAAGGATTTACCGGATTACGACTACAATCCACAGAAGGCGAAAGAGCTGCTTAAGCAGGCGGGGGTGGCGCAGGGCGCAGAAGTGACTCTGTGGTCGATGCCGGTACAGCGCCCGTATAACCCGAACTCGAAACGTGTCGCTGAAATGATTCAGAACGACTGGAGCAAAGTCGGCATAAAAGCGAAAATCGTCAGCTATGAGTGGGGCGAATACCTTTCCGGTATGCGCAAGGGCGAGCATGATAGCGCGTTGTTTGGCTGGATGTCCGATAATGGCGATCCGGACAACTTCGCCGGTACGCTGCTCAGCTGTGATAATATCAAAACCGGCTCTAACGTAGCGCGCTGGTGCGATAAGTCCTATGACGCGCTGGTGAAAAAAGCGCTTCTGGTGAGCGATCCGCAGGCGCGCGCCAAACTTTACCAACAGGCTCAGGAAATTTTCTATCAGCAGGCGCCGTGGATCACGCTGGCGACGGGTAAAACTTTCTACGCCACCCGCAGCAACGTCAGCGGCTATAGCGTGAGTCTGATGGGAAGCGATTTTTCCAAAGCTAAGCTGAATTGATCGAAAAGGAGAACAGGATGGCACATCTGGACGATGTCATTGCCAGGGTCGATGACACCATTGCCGGGGGCGTGATTAGCCATATGAACGAGCTACTGATTGCGTTAAGCGATGATGCTGAGCTGGGCCGCGAAGAACGCTATACCCAGCAGCAGCGTCTACGGACGGCGATAGCCCATCACGGGCGTCAACATCATGAAGATCAGGAAGCACGCCGCGAGCAATTAACCAAAGGCGGCGAGATCCTTTAAGGGTGATGTCAGAACTGGCGTCTGGCGACCAGCCAGGCGCCTACCACCAACATCACCGCCCCGCATACTGGCCCGATTAACGCCCTAATCGGCACGCCGTGCGCGCGAATCAAATCAATAACCAATCCGCCAACCAGCTGACTGGCCACCAGCACCGCAATGGTTGTCGCCGCCCCTACGTTTTGATAACCGCTGATGCTGGCGAAGACGAAAAACGATCCCAGCAGGCCGGGAATAAGGGTCCACCATTTGATGTTCAGCGCCAGTTCCTGAAAGCCTGCCGCGCCGTGGCGCAATAGCAAAATGGTGACAAAAATAACAATTCCCACCAGCGAATTGAGCAACATGGCGATAAGAATCGTCGAGGTGGATTGGGTAATGCGGACCATCAGGGTGTTTTGCAATACCAGACCGACGCCCGCCGCTATCAGGCAGGCAAGGGTGAGCGACTGATTCATGCCTCGCCGTCCGGATCCTGGCGATCGTCGAGCTGTAGCTGCATAAAGGTCAGATCCAGCCAGCGACCGAATTTAGTTCCCACCTGCGGCATCTGCCCGCTGGTGATAAACCCCAGGGTTTCATGAAGATGCAACGAAGCATGGTTGCGGGATTCAATTCCGGCCACCATCACATGTTTGTGCAGACGCCGCGCTTCAGCGATAAGCGCGACTAACAACTTACGGCCGATCCCCTTACCCTGATGATCGGGATGGACATAGACCGAATGTTCAACGGTATGGCGGAAACCGTCAAATGCGCGCCAGTCGCCGAACGAGGAGTACCCGGTAATCACGCCGTTTTCTTCACTCACCAGCACCGGATAGCCGGCAATCTGCCTGGCCTCAAACCAGGCAATACGGTTATCGATATCGACGGTTTTGTCATTCCAGATGGCGGCGGTATGCAGTACGGCGTGATTATAGATTTCGGCGATCGCCGCGCAATCGTCTTTACTGGCATGGCGGATGGACATAGCAAGCCTCAAAGTTTGTACACTATAGTAGTACGGTATTATTACAATAATGAACGTCCGGCTGTCATCAATTTTACGATAAATTTTACGTGGAACAGCGCAGTATCGGGGATAGCGGACAGTTGTGTAATACGGTAGTGCGCACTATATTGTTACGTCATGAATACTATAGAAGACAATCTCAATCAGCGCATTAGCGCACGCATTCGTATCGAACGCGAGTCCCGCGGCTGGTCGCTAAGCGATCTGGCTGAACGCGCAGGGGCCTCGCGGGCAATGGTGCATAAAATAGAACGTGGCGAAAGTAGCCCCACCGCGACGATGCTGGGCCGTCTCTCTGGCGCGTTTGGTATCAGCATGTCGACGTTGATTGCGCGTGCAGAGATGCAGGAGGGTAAGCTTTTGCGCTTTGCCAACCAGCCGGTGTGGCGCGATCCACAAAGCCACTATTTGCGCCGTCACGTCTCGCCGCGTAGCGATCTGCCGCTCGATCTGGTGCAAATAGAGTTGCCGGCCGGCAGCGATGTACCGATGCCTGCTTCTTCGTACGCGCTGGCGCGACAGCTCATCTGGCTACAGCAGGGTGAGTTAGTTTTTGTTGAAGGGAACACTCGCCATCAGATGCAGACGGGGGATTGTCTGGAATTGGGGCCGCCCAACGATTGCCGGTTTATCAATGAGTCCAGCGAGACTTGCGTCTACCTGGTAGTGCGTCTGAATCAATCCGGCTCATAATGTTAAAGCGCGTTAAGCATAAAACGGCTAGCCTCAGTACAGGCCGTTAACAAGAGGAGTTTGCTATGACCGCTAATCCACAACGCCATCACCGCTGGGTATTGGCTTCACGCCCGCACGGTGAACCTACCGCCGAAAATTTCAGACTGGAAGAGGGCGATCTACCAACGCCGGGGGCGAATCAGATCCTGCTGCGGACTATTTATTTGTCACTCGACCCTTATATGCGCGGACGGATGAGCGATGCGCCTTCTTATTCGCCACCGGTGGACATTGGCGCGGTGATGGTCGGGGGGACGGTAAGTCGCGTGGTGAGCTCTAATCACCCTGATTTTAAACCCGGTGAGTGGGTGCTTGGCTATAGTGGCTGGCAGGATTATGCGCTTTCCGATGGTAGCGATCTGGTTAAGCTCGGCGACAATCCTGAACACCCTTCCTGGGCGCTGGGGGTGTTAGGCATGCCGGGATTTACCGCTTATATGGGGCTGCTGGATATCGGCCAGCCGAAAGCGGGCGAAACGCTGGTGGTGGCGGCGGCAACCGGGCCGGTGGGGGCCACCGTCGGGCAGATTGGCAAACTTAAGGGTTGCCGCACCGTCGGTATTGCCGGCGGCGCCGAGAAATGTCGTTATGCGGTAGAGACGTTAGGCTTTGATATTTGTCTTGACCATCGCGCTGCGGATTTCAGCCAGCAGCTGGCGCAGGCGTGTCCGCAGGGAATCGATGTCTACTATGAAAACGTCGGCGGTAAAGTCTTTGATGCGGTTCTGCCGTTGCTGAATACTGCGGCGCGTGTTCCCGTGTGCGGACTGGTTAGCGGCTACAACGCCACCGCGTTACCGGATGGCCCGGATCGGCTGCCGCTGCTGATGGCGACCATCCTTAAAAAACGCATTCGTATGCAGGGCTTTATCATCGGCCAGGATTATGGCCATCGCATTGCCGAGTTCCAGCAGCAAATGGGGCGCTGGGTACAGGAAGGTAAAATCAAATATCGCGAGCAGCAGATTGCGGGCCTGGCGCAGGCGCCGCAGGCGCTGATTGGCCTGCTGAAGGGGGAAAACTTCGGCAAAGTGGTGATTAACGTCGCAGCGGACGAGTAACGTCGCCGTTTTCTCCAATGCCCCCGAAGAAGCATGCGGGGGCGCTTTCGCCGCCTTTAACCAAAAAATGATTAATCCATACTTTTATTAATGGTTTGCTTTTCCGTGAGCGGCTTTTTATCCTTAAGGAAACTTAAGAGGTTAATGCGATGAAAGATGTAGTTGATAAATGCAGTACCAAAGGCTGCGCCATTGATGTTGGCACCATTATCGATAACGAAGACTGCGTTTACCGGGTCGAGAAACTTTTCCCTACCCGTGAAGAAGCGGAGTCCGCGGTAGCGGCCATTCGTGAACGCGCCGTTGCCGCCGCCAGCGAAACGCCGACCGTGGATTACACTATTGAACCGGTGGGTAATGAGGCGAAACTGGACGCGGCGGTGAATTTCTCCTGCCAGGCGGAAAAAATTATTTTCGAATTGTCTTTAAGAAGCGCCTTCTAACAGACTGCGGCGGAATCAAAAAGGGATCCCAATTGGGATCCCTTTTTTATCATCACCCATCGGCGGGCGTAGTTACTCGAAACGCCAGGCGAGATTCATACCGATGCCGAAGTTACGGCCCGGCGCCGGTTCGTAATAACGACCATTGGATTCGTTGACAATCACTGAGCCCACGTAATTGCGATCAAACAGATTATCGACGCGGCCAAACAGATCCATATCCATTTTTCCGTAGCTCCACTTATAGCCGGTGGTCAGGCCAACCACGGTCCACGATGGCGCTTTGGCGGTGTTGGCGTCGTTGGTCATAATGTCGCCCATATAACGGATATCGCTCCCCGCGTACCAGCCCTGTTCCGGTTGATAACCGAAAGAGGCGTAGCCCATATTGCGGGCGATACCCGGAATACGATTGCCGTTGCAGTCTGACGAACCGCAAACGTTCGTGCGATAGGTGGCGTCGAGCCAGGTCCATGCTGCTTTTAATTTCCAACTGTCGCCAAACTGCTGGTCGAGACCTAATTCCATTCCCTGACGACGGGTCTTACCGGCGTTTTTATAGCTGGTGCGACCGCCACTGCTGGAATCGACCACAATCTCATTGTCGGTATCGGTCTGGAAAAGCGCGGCGGTGAACAGTCCGTTGCCTATCCGCGTTTTGCTGCCAATTTCCACGGTTTCATTTGTGGAAGGTTTAAGATCGAAATTTAATCCGCTCTGGTTGCCAGAACGATAAGAGAGCTCATTGATCGTCGGCGTTTCAAAACCGCGCCCGGCGGAAAGATAGATATTCCAGGCATCCGTGACGGCATATTTCAATGAACCGGCTGGCAGCCATTTGTGATAGCTGGCATCGCCGCTATCGTCGCCGTTACCCGGAGTGACGTAATAGTCGTTAGAGTCAAACCACACCGAACTGTAGCGGACGCCAGCGTCTAGGGTCAGTTTCTGCGTCAACTGCCACTGGGTTTGCAGGTACGGATCCAGGTTCCACATCAGATTGCGTTCATTACGGCGCAGGTCGCCCTGTTCGCCGTATTGCGGCGCGCCGTTCACCAGAACGTAGTTTTCATAGCCCTTACGTCGTTCGCTCATGTTTTCGTAATCAAGACCGGTGGTAAAGGTCACCGGCACCAGTAATTCACCGCGGTGGGTCCAGCGGGTGTCGATCCCCTGATAATGGCGAGTTAAATCGATGACGCCCCCGGAATGCGAGGGCTTCAACTGCGGCGCCATCGGGATTGATTGGTACTGAGTGGTTTCGCGCTCGCCGGCATACATCATCACGCTCAGATCGTCCTGCTGGCTAAGCTGGCGCTCATAGCGTAATCCGGCCTGAGTCTGCTTCACCGTTTTACGTGTGTTGTACTGGTCGCCGCGGGGCGACTGGCGCGGGTTATTCTGCCACTCGTCGTAGCTCAATCCGCCCGGGTCGTTAGCTTTAATATCCACGCTATTGAACAGCAACGTTAATTTACTGACGTCATCAATACGCACGCCTAATTTTGCGTTGGCGAGATTTTTCCGCGCGCCGCTATGGTCGCGTGAACCATGGGTAGTGAAACGGTTGGTAGACACCGTGTAGTCGACGTCGCCAGCCTGAGTGCCGTCGCCGACGGCGCCGGTAGCTTTCAGTCCATAATGCCAGGTACCGAAGCTGCCGTAGTAGCTGCTGGCCTCAATGGTCGGCGGCTGGCTGCCGGTTTGGGTATTGACGTTAATTACGCCGCCGGAAGAGTTGCCATAGAGCGCGGAAAAAGGTCCGCGTAACACTTCCAGGCTATCGATGCTGCCGATATCGATATTCGATGTCTGCCCCTGGCCATCGGGCATGGTGGCAGGGATACCGTCAACGTATAGCCGCAGGCCACGGACGCCGTAGGTGGAGCGGGAACCGAAACCACGAATCGACAACTGCAAATCCTGAGCATAGTTTTGCCGGTTTTGTACCTGTAAACCGGGTACCGCGCCGGGCGATTCCGAGAGGTTAATTCGCGGGGCGGCCTGTCGCATATCATCGCCATTCACTACGCTGACGGCGGCAGGGGTATCCAGTTCGGAAACCGCGGTAGGCGTCGCCGTGACGACCATGGTTTGTTCGTCGTTGGTGCTGGCATGCACGTTGGCGACGAGAGGGAGTAATAAAGCGGGGAGCGCGACCGTGCGCATGGCAATAATCTTCATCAAAGCGACTCGCAAAGAGAAACGTACCAAATGGAACATATGTATATATGTTACACCGTTTGTAAATTCTTTGAAAATAATTAACTAACCAGTCGTTAAGTAATAGCCAGCAAAGGTGATTCTTTTAAGCAAAAAAGACAATTAACGCTCCACATTAAGATAAATAATGATTACTATTCTCATTTACAAAACGAGTGAAGTTAAACTTTACGCTGTGGAAGCCATCTCTAACCGGTAATTAATTGTTCTATAAAGGGAATCGTTATGTCATTACGTCAGTTATCCGCGCCGCGTCTGCGTCGTTCTCTGTTATTAACGTCGTTACTGTTGGCAGGCAGCTTCAGCGCCCACGCCGCCGAAGAGCTCCTGCGCAAAGCGGTTGGTAAAGGCGCGTACGAAATGGCGTATAGCCAGCAGGAAAATGCGCTGTGGGTTGCGACCTCGCAAAGCCGTTCCCTTGATAAGGGCGGCATCGTCTATCGTCTGGATCCGACTACGCTCGACATCACCCAGGTTATTCATAACGACCTGAAACCGTTCGGCGCCACCATCAATAACACCACCCAGACATTGTGGTTTGGCAACACCGTTGATAGCAGCGTCACCGCAATAGATGCCAAAACCAGCGTGGTGAAAGGGCGACTGGTGCTCGATGACCGTAAACGTAGTGATACCGTACGCCCGCTGCAGCCGCGTGAGCTGGTGGTGAATGAGAAAACCAATACCGTGTATATCTCCGGGCTGGGTAAAGAGAGCGTCATCTGGGTGGTGGATGGCGACAAGCTGACGCTGAAAGATACCATCGCCAATACCGGCGCGATGGCGACCGGGCTGGCAATCGATGCTGACGCGAAACGTCTTTATACGACCAACGCCGATGGCGAACTACTGACTATCGATACCGATAGCAATAAGATCATCTCGCGTAAGAAGCTGCAGGATGACGGTAAAGAGCATTTCTACCTGAACCTGAGCCTGGATACAGCTGGTCACCGTGCTTTCATTACCGACAGCAAGCAGCCGGAAGTGCTGGTGGTAGATATTCGTGACGGGAAAGTACTGCAAAAAATCGCCGCGCCGGAATCTTTGGCGGTACTGTTTAACCCGGCCCGCAACGAAGTCTATGTCACCCATCGCAAAGCGGGTGAAGTCAGCGTCATTGATGCTAAGACCTATAAGGTCGTTAAAACCTTCAAAACGCCAACCTTCCCCAATAGCCTGGCGCTGTCCGCCGATGGAAAAACGCTGTTTGTTAGCGTGAAACAGGAGTCAACTCGTCAGAAAGAGGCCACCGCGCCGGACGACGTAATCCGCATTGCCCTGTAATCTCCAGGGAGGGGACGCCCCCTCCTTACTCCGGGTCTCATCCTCTGTTACAAACCGCTATTAGCCTGATTACTATAAAGGTTATACACTTACTTTTTCCCGCGCGCGGCGGGAAAGTGGTAATCATTCTGGAGAAATTATGAAAAAGCCATATATGGTGATCTGCGCGGCGGCAATGCTGGCGCTTCTGGCAGGCTGCAGCTCTAATTACGTCATGACGACAAAAAGTGGGCAAACTATTGTGACCCACGGTAAACCGCAGTTGGATAAAGAGACCGGCATGACCAGCTATATCGATGAGTCTGGCAACAAACGCGAAATCAACAGCAGCGACGTTGCTCAACTGGTGGAAGATAATTAATTTTGCGGTGACGGTTTGCCCGCAGAGGGGCAAACCGTTATGGAGTGGCGCTTAGCGTTTTTCAACGCCCGGCGCCGTGCTGTGAACATCAGCCACGCGTTTACGTACGCCGAACCAACCAGCGACCAGCAGCACCGCCAGCAGCGGAATGGATCCGATGGTATAGGTGCCGTTCGGGTAGTCAAAAGCCATCAACACCAGTACGCTCAGCAAGAACAGCAGCGTCAGCCATGAAGTAAACGGCGCGCCCGGCATCTTGAAGCTTACATCCGCCGCTTTTCCTTCCTTGATAGCCTTACGCAGACGCATCTGGCAGATCACGATAAAGCCCCATGAGGCGATAATCCCCAGAGAGGCGACGTTAAGTACGATCTCAAATACCTGCGACGGCACCAGATAGTTGAGAAAGACTCCCACCACGTAAACTGCCAGCGTCGCGAGGATCCCGGCGTAAGGGACGTGATGGCGGCTCATCTTCGACATAAACTTCGGCGCTGAACCTCCCATCGACATCGAACGCAGAATGCGCCCGGTGCAGTACAGGCCGGAGTTCAGGCTGGAGAGGGCGGCAGTTAACACGACGATGTTCATCACGCTGCCGATGTACGGTACGCCGAGCTTCGAGAAGAAGGTGACGAATGGGCTTTGTCCTGCCTGATAGGCGTTCCACGGCAGCAGCAGCACCAACAGTACGACGGAACCGACGTAGAACAGGCCGATACGCCAGATCACGCTGTTAATCGCTTTCGGTACCATGGTTTCCGGATCTTTACATTCGCCCGCCGCGGTACCCACCAGCTCGATAGAAGCGAAGGCGAAGACGACCCCCTGAACCAGTACCAGAGCCGGCAACAGACCGTGCGGGAAGAAACCGCCGTTGTCGGTAATCAGATGGAAGCCGGTGGCATTGCCATCCAGCGGTTTGCCGGTACCGAGGAAAATCGTGCCGACAACCAGGAACGCAACGATAGCGAGTACTTTCACCAACGCGAACCAGAACTCCATCTCAGCAAACCATTTCACGCCGATCATATTCATGGTGCCGACGATCGCCAGCGCGCCAAGGGCGAAGACCCACTGCGGGACATCGCCGAAAGCGCCCCAATAGTGCATATACAAGGCGACGGCGGTGATATCGACGATACCGGTCATTGCCCAGTTGACGAAATACATCCAGCCGGCGACGTAGGCGGCTTTTTCACCGAGAAATTCACGAGCGTAAGAGACGAAACTACCGCTGGAGGGGCGATGGAGAACCAGTTCGCCGAGGGCGCGAAGGATGAAGAAGGAGAAGATACCGCAAACCAGATAAACCAGCGCCAGCGCCGGGCCTGCCATTTGTAAACGCGCCCCGGCGCCGAGAAACAGACCGGTACCGATGGCGCCGCCAATGGCGATCATCTGTACCTGACGGTTGCCCATTGCTTTGTGGTAACCCGATTCGTGCGAGTTGAGCCAGTGGCGTTTCGCGGCATGATGTTCCGCCGCGTCAGTGTGTTTGTTATTCATTGATGTACCCATTTTCCTGTCAATGTCCATGAGTGGTTGTCGTATCGCGCAGCGGCGATACATCGTGCTGGCTTTCTCACTATTCTGTCGTAGAGATAAATCAGGCACGGCGCTGCATCCTACACGTAACGTGATAGTGACGCACGTAAAACATTTCACTACAGCACTTACTTAAATATCAATGAGTTCAATGACGCAACGCGTCGACGAGTAGCGCAAACGCAGCGGTATGCTGACGGCGGTTGGGATAATACAGATGATAACCAGGGAAGGAGGGTGTCCAGGCATCGAGCACCCGCACTAAACGACCGGCAACCAGCGCCTCCTCGACGCAATCATCCGGCACATAGGCCAGGCCGAGACCAGATTCAGCGGCATCAATGCGTTGCGGCAAACTATTCAGCGTCAGTTGGCCATCCACATAAACCTGAAAACTTTTACCATCGTCGGTGAATTCCCAGGCGTAAATCCCGCCGCGGGTAGGTAGGCGCATATTAATACAGCGGTGCTGATCCAGTTGATAGGGCGTCTGCGGGGCGCCGTAGCGTTGTAGATAATCGGGCGAGCCCACGACAACCATGCGCATGTCCGGGGCGATGCGCACCGCAATCATGTCCTTTGCCACCTGATCGCCAAGGCGTACGCCGGCGTCAAAGCGGCCATCGACGATATCGGCCAGGCCGTTATCGACGGTAATTTCGATATTGATATCGGGATAACGCAACATAAAGGGTTTTAATGCCGGCCATAATATCGCGCTGACGGCGTGTTCACCGGCGTTAAGACGAATATTACCCGCCGGAAGGGCGCGGCTATCCCTCAAGGCGCTGAGCTCGCGTTCAATTTCCGTGAGATGTGGACGTAAATTCTGGAACAATTTTTCACCCGCTTCGGTGGGAGCGACGCTGCGGGTGGTACGGGTTAGCAGACGAACATCAAGCCGGGCTTCGAGGTTGCGCATCGCGTGACTCAGCGCAGATTGCGACACCCCAAGTTGGGCAGCGGCGCGGGTGAAACTGCGTTCGCGGGCGACCACCATAAACGACAGGAGATCGTTGAAGTTATCTTTTAGCATTATTATTCCGCATTAATGAATTTGATTCATGGCTGGAAGTTGAGTCTAAACCTTGTGCGGCAGATCCGCCACGAAGACACCCTATTGCACGCGTCTTTTATTGCGCATATCTAATTTCCGGCAGAGTACATGTGAATAAATTGTTTCTCAGCACGCGCTGCAGATTCTAATAATGCAGGCATGTTAATTAAAACGAGCCTGCGAAATGTCTTATCGAATCAGTATCCTGGATAAAAGTCCTCTGGCTCCCGGCGAAACTGCCGCTCAGGCGCTGGCGCGTACGTTAACGCTTGCGCAACAGGCGGAACGCTGGGGATATCATCGTTTCTGGATTGCCGAGCATCACAACGCGGAACAATTGGCGAGTCCGTCGCCGGAGCTGCTGATTGCCTGGATCCTCGGGCAAACCCGGCAGATTCGCGTCGGATCCGGCGGCGTGATGCTCCAGCACTATAGCCCCTACAAAGTCGCTGAAAACTTCAATTTGCTCGCCAGTATTGCGCCAGGACGCGTCGATCTCGGCGTTGGTAAAGCGCCAGGCGGTCTGCCGCTCGCCACTCGCGCGCTACAACAGGGCGTCCATCAGTATGAGAAGGGCAGTTTTGCCGAACAGCTTGCCCAGCTTGATAACTGGCTAACGTTGACCGAAAGTCAGGGTGAGGAGAGCCTGCGCGCGACCCCCATCCCGCCGCGCCGCGCGGACGGTTTCCTGCTCGGCGCCAGCGTTGAAAGTGCGCGTCTGGCGGCGAGCCTGGACTGGAACTTCGTTTTTGCCGCGCATCTCAATGGCGATAAAAATCTGTTGCAGAAGGTGCTGACGAACTGGCGTGAGTTGAGCCGCCGCGAGGTCATCGTGGCCGTACAGGTAATTGTTGCGCAAGACACCGCCAGCGCGGCCGAACTGGCGAAGCAGGTGGAAGTCTGGGGCGTCGAACTGGCAAACGGCCAGCGGGTAACGGTGGGTAGCGAAGCTCAGGCAGCGGCCTTTGCCCGTCAGGCGGGGAGTCCGCCCACGCGCATTGAACGCCGCGAGTCTTCTCTCTTATTCGGTACTGCAGACGAGGTTAAAGCACAACTCGATGCCCTTCAGGCGCAGTGGGGAATTGATGAGTTTATTATCGATACCCCTATTGCCGAAGGCCGTGCGCGGCTGGAATCGCTGGGGTTGCTGGCGCAGGCGCATCTTGGCGCGGAGGTAACGCCATGAATTTCGAACAACAGTTGATTAGCTGGCGGCGCGAACTGCATCAGAACCCGGAACTCTCGTTACAGGAAGTGGCAACCACCGCGCGTATTCGCGACTGGTTGCAAAGCGGCGGCCTCCCGCTGCTACCTTACGAGTTAACCACCGGCGTGGTGACGGAAGTCGGTAGCGGCGACAAAATCATCGCCCTGCGGGCCGATATTGACGCGCTACCGATAGAAGAGGCCACCGGGCTGCCGTTCCGCTCGCAAAATCCCGGCGTCATGCATGCCTGCGGTCACGATATACATACCAGCGTAATGCTTGGCGCAGCGTTGTTGTTAAAGGAACGAGAAGCGCAACTGCCGGGGCGAGTGCGGATCCTGTTCCAGCCAGCGGAAGAGAGTTTCGGCGGTGCAAAAACGCTGATCCGCGTTGGGGCGCTTGACGGCGTATCGGCCATCTTTGGCATGCACAATGAGCCCAATTTACCCGTTGGCGAATTCGCCACCCGCGGCGGCCCGTTTTACGCCAACGTCGACCGCTTCGTATTCAAAGTGACCGGCAAAGGGGCGCATGCCGCCCGGCCGCATGAAGGCAAAGATGCCATCCTGCTAGCGAGCCAACTGGTGACGCTGCTGCAGAGCGTCGCCAGCCGCGAAGTGAATACCCTGGATTCGGTGGTGCTTAGCGTAACGCGCATCCAGGGGGGAAATACCTGGAACGTTTTGCCGGAAAGCGTGGAGCTCGAAGGAACGCTGCGCACCCACAGCAGTGAGGTGCAGCAGCGGGTTAAGGTGAGAGTCAGCGAAATCGCCGCCGGCTTCGCCAGCGCCTTCGGCGCGCAAATCGATGTCTTCTGGTACGCCGGGCCAACGGCGCTGGTCAATGATGAACGTTGGGCGGCATTTGCCGGCGAGGCGGCCGACCGCTTCGGTTATCGCACGCATCACGCCGATTTGCACCTGGGCGGCGAAGACTTTGCCGTCTATCTGCAGCATATCCCGGGCGCTTTCGTCAGCATTGGTAGCGCCAGTGAATTCGGCCTGCATCACCCGGCCTTTAATCCGGATGAAAACGTCATTGCCCCAGCCGCGCGCTATTTCGCGGATCTGGCGGAACAGGCATTACACCATATTTAATTTTTGACAGGGTAAGGGGTCACTATGTCTGAAAAACGGCAATTACGTCTGGGGACGATTTTACATGGCGCCTCTGGAAATATGTCCGCCTGGCGTCATCCGGCGGCGCTGGCGGATGCCAGTATTAATTTTGAATTTGTGAAAGAAACGGCGCAAAAAGCCGAGCAGGGGAAACTCGATTTTATTTTTGTCGCCGACGGGTTATATATTAACGAAAAATCCATCCCGCACTTTTTAAATCGTTTTGAGCCGTTAACGGTATTATCAACGCTGGCGGCGGTGACCGATAGTCTGGGACTGGTTGGCACGCTCTCCACCTCGTATAGCGAACCGTTCACGACCGCGCGACAGTTCGCCAGCCTTGACCATTTAAGCCACGGGCGCGCCGGCTGGAACGTGGTGACGTCGCCGCTGGAAGGCTCAGCGAAAAACTTCTCCCGCGCCCAGCATCCCGATCATGCGCTGCGCTATCGCATCGCCGACGAATATCTTCAGGTGGTTAAAGGCTTGTGGGATTCCTGGGAAGATGGCGCTTTTGTGCGTAATAAAGAGAGCGGACAGTTTTTTGATAAAAATAAACTGCATACGCTTAATCATCATGGCGATTTCTTTAAAGTCGCTGGCCCTTTGAATATTGCCCGCACGCCACAGGGACGGCCCATTATATTCCAGGCAGGCGCCTCTGATGACGGCAAAAAATTAGCCGCTCGCCACGCTGATGCCATTTTTACCCACCAGGAATCATTAGCCGAAGCGCAGGCGTTTTATCAGGATGTCAAAAGCCAACTGGCTGCCTATCAGCGCAGCGCGGATCAACTGCATATTTTTCAGGGCGTCAGCGTAATCGTCGGTGACGACGCGGAGGATGCGGAGCGTCAATATCAGACCACGGCGGCGCTGGTCTCTATCGACGACGCGTTGAATTACCTGGGTCGTTACTTCGAGCATCACGACTTTGCGCAATATCCACTGGATGAACCCTTCCCGGATATTGGCGATCTTGGGCAAAACAGCTTTCGCAGCACCACCGATGAGATTAAACGCAATGCTCGGGAACGGGGATTAACCCTGCGCCAGGTGGCGCTGGAGGCTACCAGCCCGCGCCCACGGTTTTCCGGCACGGCCAGCGAAGTTGCCGACGGCCTGCAGCAGTGGTTCGAACAACGCGCCGCCGATGGCTTCATTATTCAGGGCGGTACGCCGGAAACCTTCCCGCGTTTCGTTGATGAAGTGGTGCCATTGCTGCAGGCGCGCGGATTGTTCCGCCGCGACTATCCAGGCACCACGCTGCGGGAAAGCCTGGGGCTGGATCTGCCCATTAACCAATTCGAAAAATAATAAAAGAGAATCGCGCTATGCAGAAATCAACATTATTGCTGGCCTTCGCGTTGGCATTTAGCGCCTCGTCGTGGGCGCAGGACGTCAATATCAATGGCACCGGGGTTAGCCTGGAAGCCAATAAAACCCCGATTCATACGGCAAAAAATCCGCAGGCAATTGCGCTGTTGCCGAAAGATCTGCACCTGGCGGTTCCCGGCAAATTCACCGTCGCGGTTGCGGCGCTGAACTCGCCGCCGCTGACGGTGTTTTCTGATGACAATAAAACGTTGCTCGGTAGCGAGGCGGATATTGCGCGTCTGGTGGCGGATAGCCTCGGCCTCGAAGTCAACGTTGTTCCAACCTCATGGGAAGACTGGCCGCTTGGCGTCGCCTCCGGCAAATATGATGCCGCGATCAGCAATATTACCGTCACCAAAGAGCGCAAAGAGAAGTTCGATTTCGCCACTTATCGTAAAGATTCGCTGGGCTTTTATGTCAAAAGCACCAGCCCATTGAACAAGATCGACCACGCGGAAGATATTGCCGGACTGAAGATTATCGTCGGCTCCGGCACCAATCAGGAAGCAATCTTACTGGCATGGAATGCGGAAAACGTTAAGCGCGGGCTTAAACCGTTTATACCGGTCTATACCAAGGATGACGCCGCGCAGACCCTGGCTCTGCAAACGGGCCGCGCCGACGCGTTCTTCGGCCCTAACGTCATAGGCGCCTGGAAAGCGGCCCTTACTGGCAAAACCAAGCTGGTGGGCAGCGTGGACGGCGGGTGGCCGAAGGCGGCGCATATCGCGGTGACGCTCAAGAAAGGCAGCGGGCTGGTTAATGCCGTACAGGCGGCGCTCAACGGCGCTATCGCCAGCGGTGACTACGCCAAAGTGCTCAACCGCTGGGGTGAGGGAGTGGAGAGCATTCCACAATCGGAAATTAACCCCGCCGGGCTGGGCGATTAACAGGAGGCGCTATGAGCGAAGCATTCCGTGATATTTCTCCGGACGCGCCGGAGCTACAGCCGATTATTAGCGGCCTGTTTGCCGAGTACGCCGCCCGTTACGGCGACTATTTTTCTCGTGATGCGGAAGTGGAATTAACCGAATGGTATCTGCCGCCGCAGGGGCTGTTTATTGTGCTGGAGCGTGACGGTGAAATCATCGCCACCGGCGCCTACAAGCCGAAAGACACCCACACCGCGGAAATTAAGCGGATCTGGACGCATCGACGCCTGCGTCAACAGGGGCTGGCTGCCAGGGTTGTACAGGAACTGGAGCGCCGGGCGGTGCTGGCAGGCTATAGCCATATTTTTCTCACCACCGGTTTTCGCCAGCCGGAAGCGGTAAAGCTCTATTTAAGCCAGGGGTACGAGGCGCAATTTGATCTCACTCGCGACCCGGAAGAGTACAGCCGCCCGCCCTATGACGGGCGGTTGCGGTTCAGTAAAGCGCTGGCGGTTAGCACCCTCAGCCACAGCGCTTAAGGAGGCATCATGCAATCATCTGAAACGATCAAAGTGGTTCCTGCTCGCTACCCGCTGCGAGTTGCCGGGGCGATATTGGCCCTGTTGGTGCTGGCGATTGTCTTGCAGTCGGTCGCATTCAATCCGCGCTGGGAGTGGGGGGTATTCGCCCGCTGGTTCTTCGATCCGGTGATCCTTGAGGGGTTGGGGCAAACGCTGCTGCTCACGCTACTTGGCACCCTTTTAAGCGTCATCTTCGGCGGCCTGCTGGCGCTGGCCCGCTTATCGTCGTCGTGGCTGCTCAGCAGTCTGGCATGGGGGTATATTTGGCTGTTTCGTTCGCTGCCGCTAATCGTGGTGTTGATCATTCTGTATAACTTTTCTTATCTGTACGATAGCTTATCGTTGGGGATCCCCTTCACCGGCGTGACCTGGGCGAGCTACCAGACTATCAACGTGCTGGGGCAGTTTTCCACGGCAGTGGTCGGCCTGACGCTGGTGCAGAGCGCCTATACCGCTGAAATTATCCGCGGAGGCTTTTTGGGGGTGGATCACGGGCAGTATGAGGCCGCCGCCGCGCTGGGACTCCCGGCCTGGCGACGCACGCTGCGGATCATTTTGCCGCAAGCGCTGCGCACCATTTTGCCCGCAGGGTTCAATGAAATCATCAGCCTGGCAAAAGGGACGGCGATGGTTTACGTGCTGGCGATGCCGGAATTGTTCTACACCATTCAGATGATCTATAACCGCACCCAGGAAGTGATCCCGCTACTGATGGTGGGCGCCGCGTGGTACCTCGTAATTACCAGCGTGCTCTCCGCAATTCAATACCTGGTAGAACGCGCGCTGGCGCGCAGTGAACGACGCTCGGCGGTAAATAGCGTGCGTAATAATCGCGTGACCCAGCCGGCTCGTCAGCCGCAGGAGGCCGTCCATGCTCAACTCTCGTAATGGTCATATTTCGATAACCGGGGTCAGTAAATACTTTGGCCGTCATAAAGCGCTGGATGATGTTTCGCTGGAAATAGCGCCGGGGACGGTGACGGTTATCCTGGGGCCGTCCGGTTCGGGAAAATCGACATTGCTGCGCACAATTAACCATCTTGAACGGGTCGATGAAGGGTTTATCCAGATTGATGGCGACTATATCGGCTATCGCCGTAAAGGCGACAAGCTGTACGAGCTGAAAGAAAAAGAGATTCTCCGCCAGCGGGTCAACGTGGGCTACGTATTTCAGAACTTCAATTTATTCCCGCATCTGACGGTGCTGGAGAATCTGATTGAAGCGCCGATTGCCCATAAACAGGCCAGTCGGAAAGAGGCGATTGCTCGTGCGTATGAATTGTTGGACATTGTCGGTTTGCGCAACAAAGCGGATGCCTGGTCGCGGCATCTTTCCGGCGGCCAGCAGCAACGCATCGCCATCGCCCGCGCGCTGGCGCTCAATCCGCGTGTGATCTTGTTTGATGAACCTACTTCCGCGCTGGATCCGGAACTGGTGGGCGAAGTGCTTGATGTAATTAAAAAACTTGCCCGCTCCGGGACGACGCTTGTGGTGGTAACACACGAGATCGGCTTCGCCCGCGAGGTCGCCGACCAGGTGGTGTTTATGGTCGATGGCAAAATCGTTGAACAGGGCAGCAGCGATGAAGTTTTAAATAATCCGCAACATCAGCGCACCAGGCAATTTTTATCGCGGGTGCTGGCATGAGGAAATTAGCTGCAGCGCTCATGCTGCTCCTGAGCATCGGCGAGGCGCGCGCCGAACTCGATTTGCGCGCCAATGAACAGCCATTGCCGGTGACGCGAGATGATAACGCGGTGAGTAAAATCCCGCCGAAGTACCGTTTTGTGGAGCCTGGTGTGCTAACGGTGGCGATTTCGGCGTTAAATTCGCCGCCGCTGGCGCTGTTGGCCAGCGACAACCGCACGCGTATCGGCAGCGACCCGGACATTGCCCGTTTGCTGGCGGGTAGTCTAGGGTTGAAACTGAAACTGGTGCCAACGGCCTGGGAGGACTGGCCTTTGGGGATCGCGTCAGGGCGTTACGATGTGGCGTTGATTAACATCGCTGTGACCGAGAAGCGTAAAGAAAAGTTCGATTTCGCCACCTACCGCGTTGACTCGCTGGCCTTCTCGGTGAAATCAACCAGTGAGATTACCCATATCGCTAATGCAGAGGATCTGTCAGGACGTAAAGTCATTGTCGGTTCTGGCACCAACCAGGAGCGGATCCTGCTGGGGTGGAATGCGGAAAACGAAGCCGCGGGAAGGCGACCGGCATTACCGGTATACCTTACCGACGATGCCTCCGGCAATTTGTATATTCAGTCGGGCAGGGCGGACGTCTTTTTTGGCCCGCAGTCGGTGGCCTCTTATAAGGCTGCATTAAACGGGAAAACCAAAGTTGTCGGGCTCGGTCCCAAAAAAGCCTGGGTGGCAACCACAACTAAAAAAGGCAATGGGCTGGTATACGCGCTGCAGGCGGCGCTGAATGGCGCGATCGCTCGCGGCGAATATCAGCAGGTGCTCGCGCGCTGGGGGGAACAGGGGGAGGAAGTCAGGCAATCGGAGGTCAATCCGCCGGGGATAACCTATTGATGCAATGATTATTCATAGCCAGGGATTGCTATACTCATGGCTACATCGTGTGTCTTTTTAATGGATTAATCACTGTGGCCGAAAACCAACTCTTACTGGAGCAACGCTGGCAGCATCATCGTGAGCCCGCGTTGCTCGCCGCTTCCGGCGGCGCTATCGACACCATCAGCTTCATCACCTTGTTTGGCCTGTTTACCGCCCACGTCACGGGAAACCTGGTGGTGGCGGGGGCGGCCCTGGCCACCAACAGCGAAGGTATTTTATCGAAACTGCTCGCCATACCTGTTTTTATGCTGGCGGTGGCGATCGTTACGCTGGTTATCAAACGTCGAAAAATTATCACGCCGCGCTTCCTTGGCGGCTTGTTCGTTGTCGAGATCCTGCTGTTGCTGCTTTTTGGCCTGTTGGGGCTGCTGTGGCAGCCCTTTGTCGGCGCGGATAGCGCGACCGCGTTAATTACCGGGATGGCAGGCGTAATGGCGATGGGGGTGAGGAATGCAACCACCCGTTTATTATTACCCACCACCAGCCCGAGTACGATGATGACCGGCAACGTTACGCAGTTAACCATCGATGTGGTGAACTGGTGTCAGGCGCCCAACCGCGAGAATAGAGAGAAAATCAAAAAATCGGGGGCTTCGGTGCTCGGTTTTCTGCTGGGCGCAGGGCTCGGAGCGCTGGGTTACATCCTGGCGGGCTTTTACTCGGTACTTATTCCGGTGGTGCTGGTGGCCATCGTCGCCTGGCGTGAATTCAGCGCCGCGCGGAATTAGTGCTACGCTAAAAGTTTTCTGCCTGGGAGCTGACGATGATGAAATTGTATGGTGTGCCGGGGTGGGGCTCGGCAATAAGCGAGATGATGTTGACCTTGGCCAACATCCCTTATCAATTTATCAATGTCGATGGCTTTGACCAGCCAGGCGCGCAGCGAGAGAAACTGCTGGCGATCAACCCCTTGTGTCAGGTGCCTACTTTGCTGCTGGCTGATGGCAGCGTAATGACGGAGTCGGCGGCGATCGCGCTGATGATCCTTGACGAGCGCCCGGATCTGGCGCCGCCAGCCGGTACGCCACGGCGCCAGCAGTTTCAACGTTTGCTGATCTGGCTTGTGGCAAACGTTTATCCTACCTTCACCTATGCCGACTATCCCAAACGCTGGACGGCATCAGCTCCTGACGAACTGCGTGAGAGCTGTCAGCAATACCGCAAATCACTCTATCTCTGGCTGGAACAACAGCTGGTTGCCGAGCCATACGCCTTAGGCGGAGATATTACGTTGTTGGATTGCTATATTGCCGCGATGTACAGCTGGGGGCCGCGGCGCGAGTGGTTCGCGGCGCATACGCCAAAGTTTGCCGCTGTGGCGCAGGCGGTTTATCGCCGTGCGGAGCTGCAGCAGGTACTGCGTGACAATAATCTTCTCTAAGGCACAAATCGTGACTTGCATCAGGAAACCTGTGATAGTTTTAAATTCCCAATAATAAGGAGCCTGCTATGCCACATGTTGATATTAAATGTTTTCCCCGTGAACTGAGCGAAGAGCAAAAAAATGCGCTGGCTGCGGAAATCACTGAAGTTCTGATCCGCCATCTTAGTACAAAAGACAGTTCAGTTAGCGTTGCGCTCAATCAGGTGCAACAGAGCGACTGGCAGCAGGTATGGGATAATGAAATCGCGCCGCAGATGGATTCTTTGATTAAGAAACCGGGATACCGAATGTAAAAGACCGGCCGCCGTTAGCGCATTTTCGTCACGCTAAATAGACTACCATCGGCCGAGGTCAATTTTACTTGAGCGAAAGATATGCCACTTTATTGATCCAGATCAATAAAAGTGGCTTTTTTTTGATTTCCATACCTTTCATTAATTTACCTTTTGTAAAGTAATCGGCCATTTAAGAATAATCCTAATCAACATAAATAACTGATAATATTAAACTATATAGTGTATTGCGCTTTGTATGTATTTAAATGTAGTTTTATGTTTTGATTATTATGCATATCAAAATTGTTTAGGCGATTGCTGATTTGCCATGTAACCTGCCTTTGAAATGATGATTTTTATCATGGAGAGATGAATGATAATAGGTAGTGCGTTACTTGGTTACCAATTAGAGGATGATTTTTTTTACTTCTTGAAGTACCGGGAAATAGCTACTGTAAGTGGTAATAGAAAAAACATCCGTCTACGAAAAACGATGGCCTGTTTAATTGAGTATTTATTTGAACATGGTCTTGAAAGAATGGTTAGTGATGAAGAGTTGATGGTACATGTCTGGGAGAAAAATGATTTAAGGCCTTCATCACAACGTTTATGGCAAGTGATGCAAAATTTACGTCGGATCCTGAAGGATATCGGCATCGAACAAGATATTATATTACGCGTTAAGACTCAGGGTTATTATATCAATAGTCTTTACGTTACGAGTGTTTATTCGGTAAGAACTCATAAACCATTCTGCCAGAATAATGATGCGACCGTTCAGCTTTGTGAGCTATCCGAGCTAAATTAATAGCCATAGGGTCTGCCGTATTCAAGGTATGCCTGTCGTTTTCATGTTAAGGTTATAAAATTGAAGGTGATAATTAATAGTAAGGATATCTGGTTCCGACTGGGCGTGGAACACTGTCTGCAACAGATAGCTTCTGACGATAATGAGATCGATTACGCTGAGTTGGATTTTTGTAATCATTCTATACAGCAAGCGGATCTCATTATATTGCCGTTACATGGCTATCAAGATTACAAGCATATTTATGCGCTATCTCAATTTTATCAGGGCATGATTCTGGGTGTGAGCACCTCCAGAAACGTTCACTCACGGCGGCTTTTATTTCGCCAAAATATATTATGGGTAAGCAGTCGTGAAACCATAGACAATGTTCAAAAATTATTGTTAACGATCAAGCATCGGCAATTATATCATCATGATGGTCAACCGGATTTTAGTGTAATGAAGGCAAAAGATGGGGCTCCGCTCAGCGAAAGAGAAATGATGATTATTGATCATGTCGCCAAAGGCACTCCGGTGAACGCCATTGCCAGAGCGTTGGGACTGCGGGTAAAAACCATTTATGCGCATTTAGATAAAATTAAAGCAAACTTTAACCTTAAAGGTGGAAGTCACTTTCATCGCTTCATGATAAGCCCGCCGTCTTATCACTTACTCTAAAAGATGGTGAAAGGGAATGACGGCAGAGTTGCCGTCGTTCTGTTAATTATGTGGCGTATTCGCCTGCACGTGACGGCCGCTGGCGACAAAATTGCCGGTACCGAGGTGGTGAATAGTGTTGAGTTTGTCACCATCAAACTGCCAGCGCCCGCTGGTGAAGGCTCGCTCATCGGCTGCGGCGGCAACCACTTCGCCAAACAGCGTATCGTATTGCTCTTGTGCCGCGGTGGCGGGGAGCAAACGGCATTCCATCCACGCCAGGCATTTCTCTTCAATTAACGGTAGCCCCAGTTCGGGCCCATTCACCACCGGGATACCGTAAGCATTGAACTTATCTTCATCACGCCCGCTCACGCTGCCGACCGCATAGACCCAACTGGCGGCGACCACGCCCGGCACCACAATGCCAAAGGCGCCGTTACGCTCAATGATCTCGCGCGTCCAGGTGCTTTTATCCACCACAATAGCCACTCGCGGCGGGGCAAATTCAACCGGCATCGACCAGGCGGCGGACATCACGTTGCGGCGTCCGGATTGCGCATCATAACTGGTGATCATAATGGTCGGGCCGTGGTTGAGCAGGCGGCTGGCGTACTGAAGTTCCACGTGGCGAAAACGGCTCATAAGCGTTCCTTGGTGAGTGGGCGAATGCCTGTAAGTAGTTTATTCACAATACAAAAGTAATCAATAGGTCAACCGCGACGTAAATGAGATCTCAGCGGGCGCGATCGCACAAAATACGCCGTGGCGTGGCAAAAATACGCTATAAATGTCGGACACCAAAAACTGGAGGCGTTGATGACCCCATTTTTAAGCGCGTATTTTACTCGTCTGGCCTGGACGGGAACCCCCGATGTTTCCATAGACACCCTGCGGGAGTTGCATAGCCATCACAATAGCGCGATCCCGTTTGAGAACCTGGATGTATTGTTGCCGCGTGAAATCCATCTTGACGATCGCGCGCTGGAAGAGAAGTTAATCACCGCCCGCCGCGGCGGCTACTGCTTTGAACAGAACGGGCTTTTGCAGCGGGCGTTAAGCGAGATCGGTTTTTCGGTTCGCAGCCTGCTGGGGCGCGTGGTGTTGGCTAATCCGCCGCAAATGCCGCCGCGTACCCATCGCTTGCTGCTGGTAGAGGTCGAAGGCGAACGCTGGATTGCCGACGTCGGCTTCGGCGGCCAGACGCTGACCGCGCCGATTAAGCTACTGGCCGATATTCCGCAGCATACACCGCATGGTGTATATCGACTGGTGCACGAAGGCGATGAGTGGACACTGCAGTTCAATCATCATGAACACTGGCAGTCGATGTACCATTTTGATCTGGGGCGGCAGTATGCTTCTGATTATGTGATGGGCAACTTCTGGTCGGCGCACTGGCCGCAGTCCCATTTTCGTCACCATCTGCTGATGTGTCGTCATCTGCCGGACGGCGGGAAAATGACGCTGACCAATTTCCATTTTACCCACTGGGACAAGAACCACGTGGTGGAGAAGGTGGATCTTGCGGACGTGTCGGCGCTGTATGAAACGCTGCAAACCCGCTTCGGACTTGGGGTAGATGACCCGAAGCACGGCTTCAGCGAAGCCGCGCTGGCAGCAGTAATGGCGGCATTCGATACCCATCCTGAAGCCGGGAAATAACGTTTATAACGGGACGAGGAAAGCGCATTGTCGTCGTAGGCCGGATAAGGCGTAGCCGCCATCCGGCATAAAGGCTGGAACCGGACCGATGAATATGACCCGGAGTCGGCGCAGGCGCCTCGTCCGGGCTACCCCGTAGGCAGCAGTCGTTGTAGGCCGGATAAGGCGTAGCCGCCATCCGGCGTAAAGGCTGGAGCCGGACCGATGAATATGACCCGGAGTTGGCGCAGGCGCCTCGTCCGGGCTACCGGGCAGGCAGCAGTCGT
>NZ_JBPNXF010000013.1:0-114052 GCF_051207495.1 Klebsiella sp. K-3
ATGGCTTATACCGCGCTCTATCTGCTGGCGTTTTGTCTGTGCCCGTTTATTCGCGTCGATCAGCCGGGCTTTGCCCGTAAGGCAAGCGGCGTCAGGGAAGGGGTAGAATATTCATAACGTTGTCAGGGCGGGTATATCCCGCCCTGATGTTTTAACGCAGTAGCATACAGTCCGGCGGCAGACGGCAGCGTAGCGCCTCGCCGAGGATTTCCATCCGGAAAGATTTGCCGCTTAGCGGTTCGCCATCAAGGTTGAAGGTCATTTCATGGGCGGCGGTGACTTCAAACCACGGCGATACGCCATCGATCAGATTTGGCGAATTATCGGGATTAGCGAGGGTGCTAAACAGCGCAGGCAGCAACTCTTCGCCGGTGAAAATACGCAGATGCAGTAGCCCGTCGTTAATTAATGCCTCAGGACACAGTTGCTGGCCGCCGCCGGCCTGACGGCCATTGCCGATGCCGATAACCAGCGCGTCACCCTGCCAGTGAAAGTTCTCGCCGCGAATTTCGCAGCGGTCCGGCTTCAGGGTATCCATGCGGGTCAGGCCGTGAATCAGATAGGAGACGCCGCCGAGCGCGGCTTTCAGTTTTTCCGGCGTTTCGGTGGTGATACGGGTGCCAAAGCCGCCGGTGGCCATATTGATAAACCCGGCCTCGTTGTTAACGCGTACCACATCAATAGGGACATCGCGCCCGGCTATCGCCAGCTTCAGCGCGCTGGCTAAATCCTGCGGGATGCCGACGCTGGTGGCGAAATCATTGGCTGTGCCGAGGGGGAGTAATCCCAGCGCCATGTTGCTGCCGCGCTGGACCAGCGCGGTGGCGACTTCATTAATTGTGCCATCGCCGCCGCCGGCAATTACCGTCGCCACCTTGAGCGTTTCGGCTTCCTCGACAAAACGAATCGCATCGCCTTTCTCCCAGGTCACGCGGACGTGTATCTCGATACCTTCTTCGCGCAGGAGATTAACGGCTTCGCGCAGTTGGGGTTCATTTGCGCCTTTACCGTTGAGAATTAATAAGCTGGCTGGAAATTGGGTCATCCTTTATCGCCTCATTCTTAGTCGTCATCCTCAGTGTATCGCATGAATGGCGTCATGGAATAAGAAAGTCGGGAAAATGGGATGCATAAAAAATAAGCCCGCGTAAGGGAGATTACGCAGGCTAAGGAGGTGGTTCCTGGTACAGCTAGCATTTATGGGTTATGTTTTTCAGCGAAATGGATGATACCTGCTTCGAACGGAACGGTATGTGATCCGATTCTAATATCCATACATAGTGAAAAAATAACGCCAATAAACTAATTTTTATGCGGATTGCGCGTCGACTCGCCGTTGAAATTACGCATCAGCAAACCATACTCCAGCGCCATATCCTCCGGCAGCGGCAGCCAGACGATATAACCGTCTCCCGGCGCGACCGGCATTGCTTCGCCTTTGGCGTTCTCCATATGTTCGAGCGTAAAGTTGACGTTGCCTTGCGGAGTCATGACCTCCAGGCTGTCGCCGACCGAGAACTTATTTTTCACCGCCACTTCGGCCAAATTACCGTTACGCTTGCCGGTGAATTCGCCGACAAACTGCTGGCGTTCGGAAACCGAATAGCCGTATTCATAATTCTGATAGTCGTCGTGGGTGTGGCGACGCAGGAAGCCTTCGGTATAGCCGCGGTGGGCCAGACCCTCCAGCGTCTCCAGCAGGCTGGTGTCGAACGGTTTACCGGCGGCGGCGTCGTCAATCGCTTTACGGTACACCTGGGCGGTGCGCGCGCAGTAGTAGAAGGATTTGGTGCGGCCTTCAATTTTCAGCGAGTGCACGCCCATCTGGGTCAGGCGCTCCACGTGGGCGATTGCGCGGAGATCTTTAGAGTTCATGATGTAGGTGCCGTGTTCGTCTTCGAAGGCGGTCATGTACTCGCCCGGACGTTTGGCTTCCTCAATCATAAATACCTGGTCGGTTGGCGCGCCGATACCGAGAGTGGGTTCAACGTTGTGCACCGGGATAGGCTCATGCTTGTGGACGATATTACCCACATCATCTTCTTTGCCTTCCTGGACGTTGTACTCCCAGCGGCAGGCGTTGGTGCAGGTACCCTGGTTAGGGTCACGTTTGTTGATATAGCCGGAGAGCAGGCAGCGGCCGGAGTAGGCCATGCACAGCGCGCCATGGACGAAAATCTCGATTTCCATTTCCGGCACCTGGCTGCGAATTTCGGCGATCTCGTCCAGCGACAGCTCGCGGGACAGGATCACGCGGGTTAGTCCCATTTGCTGCCAGAATTTCACCGTCGCCCAGTTGACGGCGTTAGCCTGTACCGAAAGGTGTATCGGCATATCAGGGAAGTTCTCGCGCACCAGCATGATTAAACCGGGATCGGACATAATCAGCGCGTCCGGGCCCATCTCCACTACCGGTTTGAGATCGCGAATGAACGTTTTCAACTTGGCGTTATGCGGCGCGATGTTAACCACTACGTAGAATTTTTTCCCCAGCTCGTGGGCCTCATTGATGCCGAGCTGCAGGTTTTCGTGGTTAAATTCATTGTTGCGCACGCGCAGTGAGTAACGCGGCTGGCCGGCGTAGACTGCATCGGCGCCATAAGCGAAAGCGTAACGCATATTTTTCAGCGTTCCCGCCGGGGAAAGGAGTTCCGGTTTAAACATGATGTTCTCGTTCTGATGACAGGTCAGACTCGCCGCACCAGGTACGGCGATTCGGGGGAGTGTCCCCACATTAAGGGCGGGCATTGTAGCGCCGTGGAAAGAGGGAGTAAACCACCTTACACCATGGTGTTGACTTGTCCCGGTAGCTCGGTGTCCGGAATGCGGAAGGTGTACCAGGCAAAGCGAAGACGTTTGCTTAAACTAGAAAAATGCAGATGGTAAAGGCAATCCTCAATGATTTCACTATGTGGGTATAACGTGACAGCAAAATGTGTCCAGCGCGCACTAAGCTTCATGTTGAATAATGACTTATCAAGCTTATTACCGTACAGGCGCGACAGGGTGACCATCGCTTCCAGCGTGCCTTTATTGGCCTCTTCCCGCACCAGCTCTAAATGCTCATGCGCCAGCGTAATATCCTTCACTTCAAAAATATTTAGCAGAAATAATCCCCGGGCCGCTTTATGGCCAAACTGATGCGCGAGCCAGAGATGATCGAGCAGCGCTTTTTCATAAACGGAACGTTTTTCTGCTTCGAATTCTTGTTTGCTCAGTCTCTGATAGCAGATGGCAATGTTGAAATGGATATTTTGCAGATCGTCTTCAAACTCGGTATATCCCCCATTCACGATTAGGCTGTGCGGGTGACTATCGCGCAGCTCAATCTGTTCCTGCAGTATCTCCGCCGCGTGCTGAAAGTAATTCAGGGCGGTAACAGGATCGTAAGGTAGCAGACTATCTTCGGCTTTATCGATGTACTCAAGACCCAGCAGATTCAGTGCGGCGGGTATATTTCTTTGAGCTCCCAGTTCCGCCAGCGGCACGAAATGCTGCGGAAGCCCTAGCCAATGGAAATCTTTAATTACGTCCTGCCAGTTATGGTTGTATTCGATATCGGCAACACTATCCAGCCAGGCTGCGCCTTGTGTTTCATCTTTTTCATACCCGAATAATCCCACATACTGAAAGTAGCCACGATAGATTTTCGGTGCACAGTGCTCTGATTGCTGCGTATTCTGGCAGAGGAAATTATAAATCCACCTGCTGTCCGGGAAATCACGTAGCGCAAACTTTATTGCATAGGCGGTGAAGTAATTGTTGAGCTTAACTTTTTCCGCGATCGAACGCTGAAGGATTCGCCAGAGTGCGTCATTATCTTCCAGATCGCTATAGCAAACCTGCAGCCATTCTAGCGCGTTATGACGAGACTCCGGCAG
The DNA here is from genome assembly GCF_051207495.1 of Klebsiella sp. K-3. Lineage (NCBI taxonomy): Bacteria > Pseudomonadati > Pseudomonadota > Gammaproteobacteria > Enterobacterales > Enterobacteriaceae > Klebsiella > Klebsiella sp. K-3. The sequence goes on from NZ_JBPNXF010000013.1 coordinate 3,882, forward strand.
ATGCGCTCGCTGGGCAATGTCCTCGGCTTTGGCGATAATGCGTTCTCGTTCTGATGGAGAGTCGACCTCTTTGATCTCCAGGTCGCGGTGAATATCCCACCAGATCAATAGCTCCAGATTCTCGCGTTCCGCGGCGGAAAGATGATCGCACTCAGGTAATGCCAAAAAGTGGCGGATCTCTTCATGTGAGCCGCCCCAGCGTGGCATGCGAAACGGTATATATTCATCCAGCACGTAGAAAGCGGTTGGGAAAATAGTCAGGCAAGTCGCGAGCCAAATGGTTTGTGCATCAGCGTCATCGCGTTCAGTCAGTAAAAACGGACGCGGTAGAGGGGGGCAAATTGCGTCCGCAAACGACAGCCCGGAATGCGCCATCAACGCGTCCATCTCCTGAGGTGACTGGCGATGATATTCGACAAGTTCTACCATCAATGGCTGTCCTGAAACCTCTGCTCCTCTCAGAAATTCAACCAGCCAGTCCGGCTGGCCGAAGACCTTGGAGTTGGTGCTGGTCAACGCGGCAGCCATCCATTGGCGTGGTTCGCAGTCGATTGCATTGAGGGCGGCAATTACCATCCGTTCGTTACAGGCGGCGGCGCAGATCCACATTGCCTGGGTGGTTTCTTTCGCCCAGCCGTAGCTGCGGTAGAGCCAGGCACGGTGGTTCCAGTATTGCGCTTCTGCAAGCCAGGCATGCGTGGAGCGAGGGCGGGCGCGCTGCCAGTTTTTGATCAGTGCTAACCCTTCCGGCCCGGCCTCGACCAGCGCGTCCATATCATAAAAATGGTTACACATCTGCGTCCAGGCAAGGAAATAACGCTTTTCCGCTTCACGGCTGGTAAAACTATCCGCCAGCGCTTGCATATAAAGCGTATCAAGTTCGTCATATCGCGCATCGCGTAGCAAGCCGGAAATATCTGCGATGGACCATTCGCGTTGTCCGTTATTAAGCGGCATCGTATAATTACACATCTCAAGCATGGCCTTGGCCAAACGGTCGTCCTTTTCCATAACTACTCCTTTTACATTGGGTCGAAAATTTTGAATTCATTCCATGGTAGTTGTCGCCAGCGGCTGAAAGGGTCTTTCAGAAAATGAGTGGCTTCCTGTAAATCACGTCCAACCATTGACGTTGGTATATCATTCAGCTTTAGCCATACCTGACGGGCACGAACGTAGGCGGTGGTATAATCTTCCCAGGAATGAAAACAGTCCTGTGCACGCTGGGCGTTAAGTAGCAGCACCAACCATGCCTGATTTTCGTCACACCAGCCGAGCCCCGCGATACAGCGGGTGAGAAAGGCTGTGCGCATACAGTCAAACGCCAATGCGTCGCGAACCTGGCCCAGAATCGCAAGATGGTGGTAGAACGTGCGTGGTGAATTGCCTATGCCCGAGGGCCAGCGGCGCAAAATATCCGCAACCTGCTGGCGCAGCGCTATATCGTTGAGGTTTTCGTGCAGATTGAGTTCTTTTCTGACCTGCTGAGCCAAATGCTGGCGTTGGTCATCATCAAGGGTAAACTTCAGCGTTACGCCTTTCGAAGGAAGGCCATTTCGTTGGGCAAGAATATCGGCCAGAGATAACGCCCATTGTCGCCGTCGGGTATCATGCCGGAGATCTTTCAGGCGATCCTGTTTTTTCTCCTCGTCGAGGCGGGCGGCAATCTGCGGCTTATTTTTTATGTAATTCAGCCAGCCAAAAAATATTGTGGAAATAATGAGAACGATCCAGAACATTAGTGTTTATCTCCACAGAAAGAAAGGTAACGCGTGGTTTGCAGTGTCAGACTTTCAATTACGAAGGGGATATTGCTGGTGTTTTTGCCGGCAAGCGTAGGGTGCCATTCGTGCTGTGGGAACAGCATTTCCGCCGCGGTCGCCACGTTGGGATCAATCATCTGAAGATAACGCAGCGCATCCGGTGCGCTGTGTAACAGCAACCACTGCAAAGCTACCGGTGGAGCAGGAAAGTGTTTCATTAAATGAAAATTATCATGCAGGACGTTAAGCAAAAAGTTGAAATCATGAATATCGGTAATGAATTTCCAACCAGAATATTCCGGCGTATTTTCATACACAATTCCCATACCTTCGCAATCTTTGTGACGTTCATGATGAGGATTGATAAGACTGATAAGAGATAAAACATCTGCGACATATTTCTTAATAGGATAACAATTCTGTTTACCTTTAATCTGCTCAATGCTTAGTCCGTCATTATTCACAATCAGGCTTATTGTGACATGAGGAATATTGTGGTTGTCGCGCAGGCTAAACAGGCGCAGCATGCCTTGCTCAATTTGCCTGGCATAATATTCGCCATATCCCCCGGAAAGCGTTCCTTTATCATCGAATTGCCCAACGCAATGCTGCATATGCCAGGATTCATACGCCATTTCACTGCGCAGGTCGGCGTGGGTCGCATCAAGTTCGACAAACCTGCCGTTTTGGACTGATAGCACTAGCTTTAGCGCCTCACTGTTGGAAGGATACCAGCCCTGTTCACGCAGATGCTGCATTTTCAGGTGTTCCGCATCGCGCATAGCCAGCAAGGTAAAACAGTTAATGCGCTGTAGCTTAGCCTCTAAGCGTGTGCCTTTTTGCCGGGAAAGAAACTCCAGAATGTCTCTTTCCATTCCTAGCAGTTGTGGATGCTGGGGGTTAAGGTAATAAAAGCGTTCTTCGCTATCCAGTTTTGGAATCAGCCAGGTGGGTATTTCGCTATGAGTGCCGAAATAGATGGTGTAATCCTCAGCGGAACGTACCGGATAAACAGGCGAGAAATCACCAATCGTCCATCTATAAAAATGATTAGTCAACCAGCTTTGAATATTATCATTATCACCACGCTGTTGGCTGCGGGAAATAATGGCGGATTTGATATGTGGTGCATTTATAATATTTCGTGGTTTATATTTTTTATGAATATTACTCATGGCATTCCTTGCGCAGTTGAGTAGTGATGAAAGGAATATACTATACCACGGACTGTTCCAGTTATTATCTGATTATAACGTAGAGGGCGTGGAAATATTGTGTCTGCGCCGTGAGGTGTTTTTTGGGCTACAGATTCATACACGTTGGTGAACCGGTAACCCTTTCATTGTAGCGAGGAGGAGGCAAACGCAGAGAGGAGCTCTCTATGCCATTCTACAGGCGTCGGCTTCCCAGCGATAGCCGACGCCGTAGACGGCGCGAATAAACGACTGCTCGGCATCCAGCGATTCCAGCTTACGGCGCAGGTTTTTAATATGGCTATCTATGGTGCGGTCGGTCACCACGCGATAATCGTCGTACAGATGATTGAGCAGTTGTTCACGGGAGAAGACTTTACCCGGCTCCTGCGACAGCGTTTTTAATAGCCGAAACTCGGCGGGAGTCAGATCCAGCAATTTTTCGCGCCACGAGGCCTGGAAGCGGCTCTCATCAACGATAAGCGGGCTTTGCGCATCCAGCGCCTGCAGAACGCGCTGTGGCTTGCAGCGACGCAGGATCGTTTTCACGCGAGCCACGACTTCACGCGGACTATACGGTTTGCAGATATAGTCGTCGGCGCCGATCTCCAACCCTAGCAGGCGATCGATCTCCTCGATTTTGGCGGTGACCATCACGATTGGCACATCGGAAAAACGGCGGATCTCACGGCACAGGGTCAGGCCGTCGGTGCCGGGCAGCATTAAATCCAGCAGGATTAAATGCGGGGGCGTCTGGCGGACATAGGGCAGTACGCGATCGCCATGCGCAATGAGCGTTGGCGCATAGCTCGCGGCCTGCAAATAGTCGATTAACAACTGACCGAGTTTAGGCTCGTCTTCCACGATTAAAATACGCGGCGTGTTTTCATCAATGGGTAATTCGCTCATACGTCCCTCGATAAATCCTGTTCCAGAGGTAATTCTACTTTAATGCTAACCCCGCCAAAAGGCGAATGGCTGGCGTTCAGGCTGCCGCCGTGGGCCGCGACAATGTTCATACAGATTGCCAGCCCAAGGCCGGATCCGCCGCTGGCGCGGTTACGCGAACCTTCGGTGCGGTAAAAACGCTCGCACAGCCGCGCCAGCTGCTCGTCGCTAACGCCGGGGCCGCTATCGGCGAAATCGAGTATTAATCTGCGGCCGTTTTGTTTGGCGCTAATCAGCAGGCGTCCGCCGTGGTCGGTATAGCGCAGGCTGTTTTCCAGCAGGTTATTGAACAACTGCATCAGCCGATCGCGATCGCCGAACACGACAGCGTTATCCGGCAGCGAGACGCCGATAGTTAACCCGCGGCTGGCGAAACGTTCACGGAACGCCCCTGCGGCGACCTCCAGCAGCGCAATTAAATCCACCGACTCTTTCTGGTAGGCTAACGCGCCTTCATCGGACATCGACAACTGATGCAGATCGTCCACCAGCTTGGTGAGCGTGCCGACTTCCGCCTGCAGCGAAGAGATCGAATCCGGGGTGAATTTTCGCACTCCATCCTGAATGGCCTCCAGTTCACCGCGCAGGACCGCTAACGGCGTGCGGAGTTCATGCGAAATATCGGCCATTAAATCGCGGCGCATCTGTTGGTTACGCTCAAGCGTACTGGCGAGCTGGTTGAAATCCTGCGCCAGACGACCCAGTTCATCCCCGCCGGTGACCGTGACGCGGGTAGAGAAATCGCCCGCCGCCAGCTTATGGGTGCCTTCCACCAGCCGTTTGACCGGCGCCAGCAGCCCGCGGGCCAGCGGGAAAGTAGCCAGAGCGGCGAGGAGGGTGGCGAGGGCGACGATCAGCCAACTGGTGCGTTTTTGCTGGCGGTCGAAATTGATATCCGTGTTGCGCGTGAGCCGCTCGACCGGCGAGGCGATCACCGCCCCAACGGTCACGCCGTCGACGACAATGTTGCGCCGGGTGCCGTCCTGCGGTACCGGCGCCCGCGGGCCTACCAGCACGCGCCCTTGTTGATCGACAACCCAAAATTGCGTGCGCCAGCCGTGCGGCGGCATATCGGGCCGCGGGCCAGGCCCGGGCATTGGCCCTGGCTCGCCATGCGGGCCCGGACCACCCGGTGGACGTTCGTCGTTATCGCGCTCGAAGGTGCGCAGTAACTGGAAGATAAACCGATCGTTATTGCGCAAAAACTTCCAGTCGCCGTGCTGCTCGTACTGTTCACTGAGCGCATCGCCGAGCATCGTTAATCGCTGTTCATTACCGCGTTTTATATAGTCGATAAAGCCGCGCTCAAAGCTGATGCGCACCGCCCAGTGCATGCTAATCAGCAGCACGATACAGGTGGCGAAAATAGCCAGGAACAGCTTACCGGTGATACCCGGGCGCCAAAGTTTCACGATTCACTCCTTTTGCGTCGGCGGATGACGGTGTTGCTGCCGACATCGTTCGGTACACGGGAAAAGATAAGTGCCGGGAGGGCGATAATCACCGCCATGCTCAGATAGGTGTAGAGGAAAACCTGATGAACGGCTGGCGCATCGGCGCTGATATGCTGCTGGCCGTACATACCCAGCAAAAGCCCGGCGATGGTCACGCCGATACTCATCGAGAGCTGCATAACCATTGAGAGCAGGCTGTTGCCGCTGCTGGCCAACTCATCAGGCAGGTCTTTTAGCGTCAAGGTATTCATTGATGAGAAACGGCTGGAGTTAATCATACCCTGCAGAAACAGCACCAGCGGCAGCAGCCAGTACCAGCCGGCCAGAGCGACGGCCATGAACAATAAACTCACCAGCGCCAGGCCGAGGGTTGCGAAAACCAGTACGCGGCGATAGCCAAAGCGGTTTACTACCTGCACCACGATGCGTTTCATCCCCATGCTGCCCAGCACCATCGGGATCATCATCAGCCCGGCGTGGAACGGCGAGAAGCCGAGGCCAATTTGCAGGAATACCGGAGTCATAAACGGTAACATCCCGCTACCGATACGCCCGGCAAAGCTGCCGCCAAGACCGAGCGAGAAGGTTTTATTGCGAAACAGATTGAGGCTGAACAATGCGTTAACGTTGCCGCGGGCGTGCCACAAATAAAAAATTATGGCCATCAGGCCACCGGCGACCAGCGCGGCGAGCAGCAGCGGCGAGATACCGAGCCCTTTTTTACCGTCGAGCGCCAGCGTCAGGGTGGCCATTCCCACCGCCAGCAGAATAAAACCAAGGATATCAAAGCGCCGGGTCTGCAGGGTGTAGTTCGGCATCAGGCATAATGTGGCGATAGCGCCGATGATGCCAACCGGGATGTTGATCAAGAAAATCCAGTGCCAGGAAGCATATTCGACCAGTACCCCGCCAAGCGCCGGGCCGAGCAGCGGTCCAACCTGGCCGGGCAGGGTGACGAAGGTCATCGCCGCCATATACTGATCGCGCGGAACGATTTTCATCACCGTTAGCCGCCCGACCGGTACCATCATCGCGCCGCCGACGCCTTGCAGCACGCGGGACATCACCAACTGATCGAGGGTGGTTGCCTGGGCGCAGAACAGCGAGCCGACGGTAAACAACACAATGGCGCTGAAAAAAATATTGCGCACGCCAACCCGGTCCGCCAGCCAGCCGCTGGCCGGTAGCATGACTGCCACCGTTAGCACATACGAGACCACCACCATATGCATGTGCAGCGGGCTCTCCCCAAGGCTTTTGGCCATCGAGGGGAGGGCGGTGTTGACGATGGTGGTATCCAGCGACTGCATAAAGAAGCCGAAGGCCACAATCCATAACTGCCAGCGTACGCTGGCGGGCAGATCTGTCATCTTATTCGCTTACCGGTTGAGCAGACTTGCGCGTAAAACGCAGCCGCAGACGATCAAAGAACAAATAGACCACCGGGGTAGTGTACAGCGTCAGCAGCTGGCTCATGACCAGACCGCCGACGATGGTGATCCCCAACGGCTGCCGCAGCTCTGAACCATCCCCGCCAGACAGCACCAACGGTAGCGCGCCGAACAGCGCCGCCAGGGTGGTCATCATGATCGGGCGAAAACGTAGCAGGCAGGCCTGGAAGATGGCTTCTTCCGGCGCCAGATTGCCGTTGCGCTGCGCTTCGAGGGCGAAATCGACCATCATGATGGCGTTTTTCTTCACGATGCCAATTAATAGCATGATCCCTATCAGGGCGATTAGGCTGAATGGGGCGCCAAATAATTCCAGCGCCAGCAGCGCGCCAACCCCCGCTGACGGCAGGGTTGAGAGAATGGTTAACGGATGCACGTAGCTTTCGTAGAGGATCCCCAGCACGATATACACCGTAGCGATGGCGGCGATAATCAGGATCACCTGTGAGTTCATCGTCTGCTGGAATACCTGCGCGGTGCCTGCAAAGGATCCACGGACGCTCGACGGCACGCCAAGCTGGGTCATCGCCCGGTCAATGGCGTCGCTGGCTTCCGACAGCGATTTGCCGGTCGGCAGGTTGAAGGAGATGGTCGAGGCGGCCGATAGCCCCTGGTGGTTGACCGAAAGCGGCGCGTTCGCCGGTTGCCATTTGGCGAAATATGACAGCGGAATAGGTTTCCCGTCTTTACTGATGACAAACATATGCTCCAGCGCGCTAACGTCCTGGGTATAAAGCGGATCGACTTCCATTACCACTTTGTACTGGTTGAGCGGCTGGTAGATGGTCGAGATTTGCCGTTGGCCGAAAGCGTTGTTTAACAGGCTGTTGGCATCCTGCACGCTGACGCCCAGGCGTGACATGGTGTCGCGGTCGTAGACCAGATCCATCTCCGCGCCGTTATCCTGTTGGTCCGAGTTAACGTCGGCCAGTTCCGGCAGCGCCGCCAGCGCCTTGCGGATTTTCGGCTCCCATTCACGCAGCGCCGACAGATCGTCCGATAACAGGGTGTACTGGTAGCTGGCGTTCGACTGACGCCCGCCAACGCGGATATCCTGCACCGCCATCAGGAACAGATTCGCGCCGGGCTCTTTCGCCAGCTTTTTTCGCAGCCGGTCGATGATTTGCTGCGCCGTTTCGTGGCGCTGGTCGCGTGGTTTCAGGGTGATAAACATCATACCGCTATTCACCCGCGAGCCGCCGGTAAAGCCGGTCACGTTATCGACAGCCGGATCCTCGCGGATGATCTTCATAAAGTCCTGCAGTTTGCCGCGCATCGCCTGGAAGGAAATACTCTGATCCGCCTGAATGCCGCCCATCAGCACCCCGGTGTCCTGCTCCGGGAAGAAGGTTTTCGGAATGGCGATATACAGCCACACGCTGAGCGCCATCGTACCGAGCAGCACCAGGCCAGTCAGGCGACTATGCTTCAGCACCCATTTTAACGATTTGCCATAGCCCCCCTGAATAGTGACCAGCAGACGGCCAAAGCCGCGATTCCGCGTTGGTTCATGAGGTTTGCCGCTTTTCAGCAGCCAGCCGCACATCATTGGCGTCAGCGTGAGCGACACGGCGAGCGAAATACCGATCGCTACCGATAGCGTGACGGCGAACTCGCGCAACAGGCGCCCCGGCAGGCCACCCATCAGCAGCAGCGGTAAGAACACCGCCACCAGCGACAGGCTCATCGACAGCACGGTAAAGCCGACTTCACGGCTGCCTTGTAACGCGGCCTGCAGCGGCTTCATTCCCGCCTCAAGATGGCGGGAAATATTCTCCAGCACCACGATGGCGTCATCGACAACGAAACCGGTGGCGATGGTCAGCGCCATTAGCGACAGATTATTGAGGCTGAAACCGCATAAATACATGGCGGCGAAGGTACCAATTAAGGACACCGGTACGGCGACGGCCGGGATAAGCGTTGCGCGCCCGGAGCGCAAAAACAGGAAGACCACCAGAATCACCAGCGCGACCGAGATCACCAGCGTTTGTTCGACCTCTTCCAGCGAAGCGCGGATAGTGGGCGAACGATCCTGGGCGATTTGCAAATCAATGGCGGCCGGGATAGTACGCTGTAGCTCAGGAAGGCGGGCGCGGATGCTGTCGACCGTCTGAATAATGTTGGCTTCCGGCAGCTTGCGAATCATTAACAGGATCGCTGGTTTGGCGTTGGTCATCCCGGCGTTACGCACATCCTGCACTGAATCCGTCACTTTTGCCACGTCGCCAAGGCGTACCGCCGCGCCGTTGTTGTAGTGGACGATCACCGGCAAATATTCCGCCGCGGTTTTCAGTTCATCATTGGTCTGCACCTGCCAGCGATGGGTTTCATCTTCCAGCGCGCCCTGCGGGCGACGCACGTTGGCGTTATCAATGGCGCTGCGCACGGCATCCAGTGAGACGCCCTGGTTAAATAGCGCCTGCGGGTTAAGATCGACGCGCACCGCCGGCAGTGAGCTGCCGCCGACGTCGACATCGCCGACGCCGTCAATCTGCGCGATGGTTTGCGCCAGCTGGGTTGACGCGAAATCGTACAACTCGCCCTGCGAATAGGTGTCCGAGGTGAGCGTCAGGATCATGATCGGCGCATCGGACGGGTTAGCTTTGCGATACGTGGGGCGGCTGGGCATCCCGCTCGGCAGCAGGCTTTGCGCGGCATTAATCGCCGCCTGCACGTCGCGGGCGGCGCCGTTAATATCGCGATCGAAATTAAACTCCATGATGATGCGGGTACTGCCAAGCGAGCTCGACGAGGTCATTTCATTGACCCCGGCAATGCGCCCCAGCGAGCGCTCCAGCGGTGTTGCCACCGATGAGGCCATGGTTTCCGGCGAGGCGCCGGGCAGCGAGGCGCTAATCATGATCACCGGGAAATCCACCTGCGGCAGCGGCGCGACCGGCAGCAGGCGGAATCCGAGGATCCCGCATAGGGTAATCGCCAGCGAGATAAGAATCGTCGCCACCGGCCGATAAATGAAGAGAGCGAAGAACTTCACTTACGCCTCCTCTTCACGACGCGGGAAGCGGCTCTTCATATACAGCGATAGCCGGTCGAACAGCAGATAAATGACCGGCGTGGTGAATAACGTCAGTACCTGGCTGAGCATCAGGCCACCGACCATACCGATGCCCAGTGGGCGGCGCAATTCGGCGCCGACGCCGGTACTAAGCATCAACGGTAGCGCGCCAAGCAGGGCGGCGAGGGTGGTCATCAGGATTGGCCGGAAACGCAGCAGGCAGGCCTGGTAAATGGCTTCGCGCGGCGGCATCCCCTGCTCGCGCTCGGCGGCGAGGGCAAAGTCAATCATCATGATGGCGTTTTTCTTCACGATACCAATCAGCAGAATGATGCCGATGATGGCAATCACGTCCAGCTCGCTACCGGCCAGCCATAGCGCCAGCAGCGCCCCGACGCCCGCGGTCGGCAGGGTTGAAAGAATGGTGATGGGATGAATGAAGCTTTCGTACAGTACGCCGAGGACGATATACATGGCGACGACCGCCGCGACGACCAGCCAGACGGTGCTACCGAGCGCCGACTGGAACGCGAGGGAACTGCCCTGGAACTGGGTGCGGATGTCGGTTGGGAAATCCAGCGACTGCTCGGCGGACAAAATAGCCTCTACCGCTTCGCCGAGGGAGTAGTTATCCGGCACGTTGAATGAAATGGTGGTCACCGGGAACTGATCGAGATGGTTAACCGACAGCGGGGTAAAGCGTTGCTCGACGCTGGCGATGGATTTCAGCGGCACGATGCCGCCGTCGCTGCTGGTGAGGCGGATATTATCCAGCGCCGCCAGCCCCGGCGTCGCCTGGGTGTCGTGCTCCAGTACCACGCGATATTGGTTGGCCTGGGTATAAATTGTCGAGATCAGCCGTTGGCCAAAGGCGTTATACAGCGCGTTATCGACATCCGCCATGGAAATACCCAGCCGGCTGGCGCTATCGCGATCGACATTAATATAAGCCGCGAGCCCTTTATCCTGCCAGTCGCTGCTGACGTCGGCAAGCTGGGGTAAGGATTGCAGGCGCGACAGCAATTGCGGCACCCAGTTGCTCAGCGCATCAAGCGAATTAGCCTGCAGGGTAAACTGATACTGAGTTCGGCTGACGGTGGTATCGATAGTCAGATCCTGCGTTGGCTGGAGATAGAGCTCAATACCAGGGACGCTTGCCACCGATTGCTGCAGACGACTGATGACCGTTTGCACGCGATCGTCGCGTTCATCCAGTGGTTTAAGGTTAATCTGCAGACGCGCGCTGTTCAGCGCCGGATTGGTGCCATCAACGCCGACGAACGACGTCAGGCTTTCAACCGCCGGATCTTTCAGAATCAGGTCGGACACCTGCTGCTGGCGTTGCGCCATACTGGCGAACGACACCGACTGCGGGGCCTGTAAGGTGCCCTGAATAATGCCGTTATCCTGGATTGGGAAGAAGCCTTTCGGGATAAAGACCCACAGCAGAATCGATAACGCCAGGGTGCTTAACGCTACGCTCAACGTTAGCCATGGGTGGTTCAGTACCCGGCTTAGCCAGCGGCCATAGACGGCAATCACCCGCTCGAAGAAACGTTCGCTGGCCCGTGAAAAGCGGTTTTGTTTGCGCAGCGATTCGTGGCTTAACATCCGCGCGCACATCATTGGCGTCAGGGTCAGCGAGACCACCGCCGAAATCAGAATCGCCACAGCCAGGGTAATGGCGAATTCGCGGAACAATCGCCCAACGATATCACCCATAAACAGCAGCGGGATCAGTACGGCAATCAGCGAGAAGGTTAATGAAATAATCGTGAAGCCGATTTCCCCCGCGCCTTTCAGCGCGGCGGCGAGCGGTTTATCACCTTTTTCGATATAGCGGGAGATGTTTTCAATGACCACGATGGCGTCATCGACCACGAAACCAGTGGCGATGGTCAATGCCATTAGCGTCAGGTTGTTAATCGAGAAATCGAGGAACACCATGACAGCGAAGGTGCCGACCAGCGACAGCGGCACGGCGACGCCGGGGATGATTGTCGCCGGGACATTGCGTAAGAAGAGATAAATGATCATCACCACCAGCGCGATGGCCAGCAGCAATTCGAACTGGGTATCGCTGACCGACGCGCGAATATTGGTGGTGCGGTCAGAAAGCACCTGTACCTTAACGGATTTAGGCAGGCTCTCGGTCAGTTGCGGTAGCATCTGGCGGATGCTGTCGGCGGTGGCGATGATGTTCGCTCCCGGCTGGCGTTGGACGTTCATCACGATCGCCCGCTGCTTATTGGCCCACGCCCCAAGCCAGGCGTTCTCGGCGCCCTGCTCGATGGTCGCGACATCGCCAAGACGGATCGGCGCGCCGTTCTGATAGGCGATAATCAGCCGACGGTAATCTTCTGCCGACTGCATCTGATCGTTGGCGGAAAGGGTGACCGCGCGGGCCGGGCCGTCAAGACTACCTTTCGCTGAATTCACGTTGGCGCTGGTAATAGCGGTACGCACGGTTTCGCTGGTCAAACCTAACGCGGCGATCGCCTGGGCATTGAGCTTAACGCGTACCGCAGGACGCTGGCCGCCGGCAAGCGTCACCAGACCGACGCCGGAAACCTGAGAAATCTTCTGCGCCACCCGAGTTTCCACCATATCTTCGACCTGCGTCATCGGCATCGCGCTGGAGGTGACGGCCAGGGTCATGATCGGCGGATCCGCCGGATTCACTTTGCTGTAAACCGGCGGGTTGGGTAAATCAGACGGCAGCAGATTGGTCGCAGCGTTGATGGCCGCCTGCACTTCCTGTTCGGCGACATCCAGCGCCAGGGTCAGCTGGAACTGCAGGGTGATGACCGACGCGCCGCCCGAACTTTGCGAGGACATCTGCTTAAGGCCGGACATCTGGCCAAACTGGCGTTCCAGCGGCGCGGTAATCGATGACGTCACCACATCCGGGCTGGCGCCGGGGTAGAGTGTTACTACCTGAATGGTCGGGTAGTCAACTTCCGGCAGCGCGGAGACCGGCAGGAAGCGATAGCCGATGATACCGGCCAGCAGAATGGCGACCATCAATAGCGTTGTCGCCACCGGACGCATAATAAACAGCCGGGAAGGGCCGCCCGTACTGCTCGGGGGTAAGACTTGCATCAGGCGCCCGCTCCGTTTTTACCACTCTGGCGGGCGGCAGGTTGTTCCGGCGCGGCGCTGTGAGCTTCGACGACTTCGACCTTAGCGCCTTCGGTAAGGCGGTCGATACCATCGGTCACCACCCGGTCTCCCGCTGACAGTCCGGCGTTAATCACCACTTTTTGGCTATCCTGAATACCCGGCGTGACCGTATGTTTGCTGACTTTATTCTCACTGTTCAGCACCCACACGAAGTGCCCCTCATTGCCCATTTGTAGCGCGGCGGTGGGGATTACGACCGCATCCTGCTCGGTATCCACTAGCATTCTGGCGTTGACGAACTGATTCGGGAACAATGCGTCATCGAGGTTATTAAAGCGGGCCTTAAGCTTAATAGTGCCGGTGGTGGCATCGATTTGGTTATCGAGGCTCAGCAGGCTGCCTGTGCTGATCTTCTGTTTATTGGTTCGGTCCCAGGCCTCGACGGCCAGCGTTTTACCGGCTTTCTGCGCCTGTACCACGGTGGCGATATCGCTTTCCGGCAGGGTAAAGACCAAATCGATAGGGTGAGTTTGCGTGAGAACGACAATGCCGGTGGTGTCGCCACTGGAAATTTGGTTGCCGATATCGACCTGCTTCAGGCCCACGCGCCCGTCAATCGGCGCGGTGATGCGGGTCCAGTCCAGCTGCAGTTGCGCACTGGCGACGGCGGCCTGATCGGCTTTAACCGTACCGGCGGATTCGACCACCAGCGACTGCTGGGTATCCAGCTCCTGACGGGAGATAAGATTGGTTTTCACCAGTTGTTGATAGCGGGCGAGATCGCGGCGCGCGTTTGCGAGGGTGGCGTTATCTTTGGCAAGCTGCCCCTGCGCCTGGGCCAGCGCCACCTTGAACTGGCTGGGATCGATTTGCGCCAGCAGATCGCCGGCTTTGACCTGCTGACCTTCCTGGAAATGAATACTCAGTAACTGGCCGTCAACCCGACTGCGCACGGTCACGGTATTCGCCGCGGTGATGGTCCCAAGACCAGTAAGGTAGCGGGGGACGGCTTCGCTGGTGGCGGTTGCCGCCTGCACCGGGGCCAGCGTTGCCCCAAAACGCCCGTGACGCGCCCCGGCAGGCGCTTTTGCTCCTTGCTGACTTGCGCCAGCGGCGCCTGCGGTTGTCTCTTCGGAACGATCGTGCCAGAACCAATAGGCGGCTCCCGCCACCAAAATTACCGTCAGGACTATTCCCCAACGAAGTGTGTTACTGCTTTTCATTGTTTTGCTATCTCATCCTGAAGCTTTCGCTGAATGATACTAGTTTAGTAACGGAACGCCCCGCAAAAATGGAGGAATTATGAAAAGAGCGTATGGAAAGGTCTGAATTGGCGGGCTTTCACGAGGAGGATCGCAAAGCCGAACGCTGAAAAGAAATGTGTCAGACGCGGCATGGTAACGTCAGCTTGATTTAGCGGAGGCTAAATACAGGAAAGCCCCTCCTGAGGAAGGGGCCTTAAATAAGGAAAGGGTTATGATGAATCTGGTCATCATACTGATAGTGCTGTTACTGATAAGTTTCCCGACTTACTAACAGTGTATCAGGGGGAGGAGAAATCCTCCCTTACCCTTCATCCTGCAAATTAGGACGAAAAAGCGGCAAAGTCAACTCAGGTTACCGAATGGCGCTCGCGTTTCAGGCGAAAACCACCTGCGCCCAGCGGGCAAGCCCGGCGGTAACGGAACCAAAATCATCGCCGCCGGCGATCGGTATCCCCGGCAGCTGCGCGGCCAGCGCCTTCTTAATTAACGGCGATCGTGCGCTACCGCCGGTGAGATAGATAACGTCCGGGGTTTCTTGACTGCTTTCCAGCGCTAACTTTACCTGCTCCATAATGCGAGCCAGCGGTTGATTGAGCGCCTCTTCCAGCCCCTGCTGGCTGATAGCGGTTGCCAGCTCATCGCTGATAAACGGCAGTTCGGCGTTGAAATCCGGCTGAGCGGAAAGGGCGATTTTGCTCTCTTCCGCGCTGCGCACCAGGCGATAGCTCAGACGCTGTCGCCAGACTTTAAGCAGCAGTGCGACCTTGTCGGCATCGCGAGCGTCGCGCAGCAGGTCATTAAGCATACGACCGTTGGCGGCGCTGTAAAAATCGCTCTGCGCCGGGACGTCGTTAATCGCCACCGCATTCCACCAGGGCAGTACCGGCAGCGCGATGCCTTTTTCCGTTTCGCCGCCCATGCCGAGTAACGGCATCAGGCATTTGAAGGCCAGGGCGATATCGAGATCGTTACCGCCGATACGGCAGCCGCTGTGGCCGAGCAGGCTATTCTGACGTTCGGCTTTCTGCCGCCACTGTGGCCCCATCAACAGCAGCGAGCAGTCGGTGGTACCGCCGCCGATATCGACGACCAGCACGCGTTTTTCGTCGTCGAGCGTGGCTTCAAAATCTAACCCTGCTGCAACGGGTTCAAACTGAAACACGACATCGTTGAAGCCAGCGCGTTTCGCTGCCCGCTCAAGGATTCCTTGGGCTTGCGCGTTAGCGTCATCGCCGCCAAGACCCTGGAAGTTAATCGGTCGACCAATGACC
This sequence comes from Klebsiella sp. K-3, assembly GCF_051207495.1. Classification (NCBI taxonomy): domain Bacteria; kingdom Pseudomonadati; phylum Pseudomonadota; class Gammaproteobacteria; order Enterobacterales; family Enterobacteriaceae; genus Klebsiella; species Klebsiella sp. K-3. The sequence continues at coordinate 19,369 of NZ_JBPNXF010000013.1, forward strand.
GCCTGGGTAATCTGTTCGCTAAGCTGAGACTGCGCCTGCTGTTTAATATGCAGCATCATCGCGCAGACCAGATCTTCAAATAACGCGACCTGCTGGGGTTTAAGGCCATTAGCGCCAAGAAACGACTTTGGCGACTTAACGAAGTAGACCTCTTCCGGATCGTCAACGTATTGATGCAGAGAGGCGAGTCCGAACTGAACGCTGTTGCTGAGGACTTCGATATCTTCATCACGGTTATAATTAATGGCGCGTCGTAGCAGCGCCTGGTTTTCCGCGCCGTCGGCCGGGACATTGTGATGGCGGTATAGCCATTCGCTGACCGCTTCGCGCGTCGGGGCGCAAAGCATCGACGGCAGCAATGGGCTACCGTTTTCCAGCGTTAAAAGCCGTGGGCTGCCACCCTGCATAACGGCGACCGAACAGTTGGCGGTACCATAGTCAAAACCAATAAACATAACCGGAAAAATCCCCATGCCAGTGAAGAAGGGGGGCGACTTTAGCGGATTGCCGCCATGCCGACAACTGGAATTTAAAAGCAAGGCGCATCTGGCGCAGAGCATCTATGCTTGTTGCGATTAATAAGGAGAGTGCATGACATTATTACCCTGGCAACCCCCCTATGACTGGCGATGGATGTTCGCGTTTCTTAGCGCGCGTGCGGTGGCGGGAATTGAAACCTTCCATGAAGATGAATATACCCGCAGCTTTAGTATCGATGGACATCGTGGATTGATCTCGGTTAAAGCGGATGAATGCGGCCAGGGTTTCCGGGTGACGCTCTCTCGCGGACTATTACCGGTAGCAGACCAGTGTCTGGCGCGCGTAACGCAACTGTTGGATTTGGCCTGCGACCCGCAGGAGGTTTCGCAAACCTTAGGCAAACTGGCGCAGCCGCGACCAGGACTTCGCTTGCCGGGGGCGCTGGATGCGTTCGAACAGGCGGTGCGTGCGGTGCTGGGTCAACTGGTGAGTGTAGCGATGGCGGCGAAGCTGACGGCAAAAGTGGCCGCGGTCTATGGAGAAGCGTTAAGTGAAGCGCCAGGCTATGTTGTCTTCCCTGAGCCACAGAAACTGGCGCAAGCCGACCCTTTGGCGCTCAAGGCGTTGGGTATGCCGCTTCGCCGCGCGGAGGCATTGATTCACCTTGGCAAAGCGGCATTGAGCGGTGAATTGCCGCTATCGGCGCCTGCTGATATTGCAACCGGTATGAAGCAGTTGCAGAGCCTGCCTGGCATTGGTCGTTGGACGGCAAATTACTACGCGCTGCGCGGTTGGCAGGCAAAAGATATTTTTCTGCCCGATGACTATCTGATTAAACAGCGTTTTCCTGGAATGACGCCTGCGCGTATTGCCCGCTATGCCAGCCGCTGGCAGCCCTGGCGCTCCTATGCTTTATTGCATATCTGGTATACCGAAGGCTGGACACCGGACGAGGAATAGGCGTACAGGGCGCATATCACTGGTATCGCCGCCCTGAAATCCCTATAATTGCCGCGTTTGACGGTCAACCGTCACCCTCCATCTACATCCAGGTTAATCGGGTCGCAAAAATTTATGACTGATACGTCTCATCAGTGCGTCATTGTAGGCATCGCCGGCGCATCGGCTTCGGGCAAAAGCCTTATCGCCAGCACACTTTATCGTGAATTACGTGAACAAGTTGGCGATGAGCATATTGGCGTTATTCCAGAAGACAGCTATTACAAAGATCAAAGCCATCTGTCGATGGAAGAGCGTGTAAAAACCAACTATGACCATCCGAGCTCGATGGACCATAGCTTGCTGTTCCAGCATTTGCAGACGCTGAAAAGCGGCCAGCCAATTGAATTACCCGTGTATAGCTACGTTGAACATACGCGTATGCCGGAAACTATTCATATTCAACCGAAGAAAGTGATCATTCTGGAGGGGATCCTGCTGTTGACGGATGCCAGACTGCGCAATGAATTAAACTTTTCTATTTTCGTTGATACGCCGCTGGATATCTGTCTGATGCGCCGCATCAAGCGTGATGTTAACGAGCGTGGCCGTTCCATGGACTCGGTGATGGCGCAGTATCAGAAGACGGTGCGGCCAATGTTCCTGCAATTTATTGAACCTTCCAAGCAATATGCTGACATCATTGTCCCGCGCGGCGGTAAAAACCGTATTGCCATCGATATTCTGAAGGCCAAAATCAGTCAGTTCTTTGAATAACACGTACTAATTGTGTAACGTGCAAAGAGAATCCCAATTGCCCTTATTCCCGGAAAGCGTAAGGGCTAGATGCCTTAAAGGAGAAAGCTCATGCGTCTGTGTGACCGAGATATAGAAGCCTGGTTGGATGAAGGGCGCCTGGCAATCAGCCCACGTCCTCCGGTGGATCGAATTAACGGTGCGACCGTTGACGTTCGCTTAGGCAATAAATTCCGTACTTTCCGCGGTCATACGGCGCCATTTATTGACCTGAGCGGCCCGAAGGCGGAAGTGAGCGCGGCGCTGGACCGGGTCATGAGCGAAGAGATCGTATTGCCGGAAGGCGAGGCTTTCTATCTTCATCCTGGAGAATTAGCGCTGGCAGTGACTTATGAGTCTGTAACGCTTCCGGCAGACCTCGTCGGCTGGCTTGATGGCCGTTCGTCGCTGGCGCGTCTCGGACTCATGGTTCACGTCACTGCGCACCGTATTGATCCTGGCTGGTCTGGCTGCATCGTGCTGGAATTCTATAATTCCGGCAAGCTGCCATTGGCGTTGCGTCCAGGAATGCCCATCGGCGCGCTAAGCTTCGAGCCGCTTTCGGGCCCGGCGGCTCGGCCATATAACCGCCGTGAAGACGCTAAATATCGCGACCAGCAGGGCGCGGTGGCTAGTCGAATTGACAAGGATTGATAAAGTTAGCGGCTTATCGAGGATGCCATGAGACGAATTCTGACCACGCTGATGATCTTGTTGACCGTCATTGTCGCGGGGCTCGCTGCGCTGGTGCTGTTGGTCAACCCTAATGACTTCCGCAACTATATGGTGCAGGAAGTGGCGGAGCGTAGCGGCTATCAGCTGAAGCTTGATGGACCGCTGCGTTGGCATGTCTGGCCGCAGCTGAGTATTCTCTCCGGCCGTATGGCGCTGACGGCGCCAGGCGCTTCCGAACCGGTGGTGCGTGCCGATAACATGCGGTTGGATGTTGCGCTGATGCCGCTACTTTCTCATCAGCTGCAAGTGAAGCAGGTGATGCTGAAAGGCGCGGTTATTCAACTGACCGCCAAAACGGAAGCTGTGCGTGACCAGAACGCGCCGGTGGTGCCGCATGACAATACGTTGCCGCAGGCACCGCAAGATCGCGGATGGTCATACGATGTCCGTAAACTGCAGGTGGCCGATAGTGTCCTGTTCTTCCAGCATGAAAATGGCGAACAGGTCACCGTGCGCGATATACGCTTACAAATGGAGCAGGATGACAACCATCTGGCGACGGTTGATTTCTCCGGCAGGGTCAATCGCGATCAACGTGACTTAGCGTTGTCGTTTACAGCCCAGGTCCAGGGCGGCGATTATCCTCACTCTCTGAAAGCGGATTTTTCGCAGCTCAACTGGCAGGTACGTGGTGCGGAGTTGCCGCCGGACGGCCTGAGCGGGCAAGGAAGTTTGCAAGCCAGCTGGATTGAAGAGGCGAAAAAACTCAATTTCGACAATCTCAATCTCACTGCTAATGGCAGCGCAATTACCGGTATCGGTAGCGTTGTGCTGGGGGATAAACCTGACTGGCTGCTAAATCTGAAGGCAACCACTCTGAATCTGGATAGTTTGCTTGCGCAAAGCGCGGCGGCTAATGAAGGCAATGCCGATCAGCGTGGACAAAGCCAGCCGAGACAGTTGCGCCCTGTGATTGCCGATAGCGATATCCAGCAGGATTATCATAGTCTGCTTGGCTTTAATGGCCAGCTGGCGATTTCGGCGGACCAGGTACAGTGGCGCGGTATGCGATTCAGCCAGGTGAGGAGTGATATCACTAACCAGCAGGGGCTGCTGACGGTGAAACAACTGCAGGGTAGTCTGGGGGAAGGGCGTCTCTCGTTACCAGGGGTGCTGGATGTCAGAGGCGACACTGCGCATGCTGCTTTCCAACCGCAACTGGATAATGTAGAAATCGGTACTATCTTGCAGGCGTTTAACTACCCGATTAGCCTGACGGGGAAATTATCCCTGAATGGGGATTTCTCCGGGCCGCGCATTGATGCAGATGACTTCCGTCGCAACTGGCGCGGACAGGCGCAGCTGCAAATGAAGGATACGCGTACCGAAGGGCTCAACTTCCAGCAGCTAGTACAGCAGGCTGTAGCGAGGAGCACCAATGTTCAGGCGCAGGAAAACTTCGATAACGCAACTCAACTTGACGCACTAAGCAGTGATTTAACCCTGAACAATGGCCAGATAACGCTTAACGACTTGCAGGGACAGTCGGCAATGATGGCGTTGAATGGACAAGGCAATCTGAATCTGCTCGCAGAGGATTGCGACATGCATTTCAACGTGCGGGTGTTAGGTGGCTGGAAAGGCGAAAGCAAGCTTATTGATCGCCTCAAGCAGACGGCAATTCCGCTGCGCATTTATGGTAAGTGGCAGTCGTTAAGCTATAGCCTGCAGGTAGATCAGATCCTGCGTAAGCAGTTGCAGGATGAAGCGAGACAGCGTTTGAATGAATGGGCGGAACGCAATAGCAATAGCCAGAACGGCAAAGACGTGAAGAAACTACTCGATAAGCTGTAACCATCAGCCGCCGCGAGTTGCTCGCGGCGGCTGAGCCCTCAACTTCATTCACACTTCATAATCTAATTCATCTTCTACTTCAACCGGCGGGATAATCTGTACTTTCTGCACCCTATGGCTTTCAACTTCCAGTGTACGCAGGGTATAACCGCCGATTTTCACTTCCTCGCCAGCGGCAGGAATATGCTGCAAATACTCCATCAGTAACCCGGCAATCGTGTGGTACTCACGCTTATCATCCAACGGCAGTGGAACGTACTGCACCAGATCTTCCAGCGGCATATGGCCGTTAGCGGTCCAACTGCCATCGGCGTTTTTGTGAATATCATGACGAGCATCGATCTCTTCTACTTCATTAGGCAGATTACCCGCAATGGTTTCCATAACATCGCTGATGGTTACAAGCCCTTCAACGGAGCCAAATTCGTCGACCACAAAAGCAAAGTGCGTCCGCGCCAGGCGGAACTGCTCCAGCGCCGGGAGCAACGGCAAGGTCTCCGGGAAAATAAGCGGTTGGCGCAGCAAAATGTGTAAATCGAGCGGCTCATTACGTAACGACTGCTGTAGCAAGTCGATAACATGAACAACTCCTAAAAGATCTTCATTGTCGTTGCCGCCGGTGACGACAATTCGGGTATGCTGGTTTTTCTCCAGCAGTGCGCGAACTTCCTCTTCGGGCGCGCTTAAGTCGATGTGTTCGATATCATGACGTGAAGTCATAATGCTGCTGACGGTGCGTTGATTCAGATTCAGGACGCGCTCAATCATTAAGCGTTCCTGCGGATTAAACAGCGGGTTTTCTCCCTGGTTCGCGACCATGGTTGCCGTCTCAGCATCAAGCTCAGCGTTCTCTTTACGCCCGCTTAGTAGATTCATCACCGCCTCAGTCGTCCGCTGCCGCATGGTGAGGTTGGCTGTGAGGAAGCGTCGGCGATTGAAGATGGCTAACTGGTTGAACGATTCGATCATTACCGAGAAACCGATGGCGGCATACAGATAGCCTTTCGGGATTGGGAAGCCAAATCCTTCGGCGATCAGGCTAAAACCGATCATCAGCAAAAAGCTCAGGCACAGAATGACAATCGTGGGGTGGCTGTTGACAAAGCGGGTAAGGGCTTTGCTGGCCATTAACATCAGCGTAATGGCGATAATGACCGCGGCCATCATCACCGCCAGATGATCAACCATACCCACTGCGGTAATGACCGAATCCAGCGAGAAAATGGCATCAAGCACGACTATTTGCGTCACCACGCCCCAGAACTTCGCGCCTTTACGCTGGGTGGGGTTATTGCTGTCTTTTCCTTCCAGCCGCTCATTAAGCTCTACGGTGGCTTTAAACAACAGGAACAACCCGCCGAATAACATAATTAAATCACGGGCGCTGAAGCTTAAGTCATGCCAGTTGAAGAGCGGTGTGGTGAGGGTGACTAACCAGGAAATTGACGCCAGCAGAACCAGACGCATCACCATTGCCAACAACAGACCGGTAACGCGTGCACGATCGCGCTGAGCAGGGGGGAGCTTTTCGGCAAGGATCGCAATAAATACCAGGTTATCTATCCCAAGAACCAGTTCGATAACCACAAGCGTAATGAGACCAGCCCAGATTGAGGGATCGGCAATCCATTCCATAATCACTAAGAACCTTTACAACCTAATCGAATCATCTACCGATCATGGATAAGCGCCAGGTAAAATGCAACGTTTTATCGTAGTAATGGGCAGTGGGTTGGGATACAAACGAAAGTTATAACGTAATAAACGATGGTTAAATATCGGGCGTTTAAGATCTATCTGGGCTGTTTCGGAATTAATTAGAAATCCATGCAATTACTGTGCGGTAATAGCAAGGATAAGGAAGAGTTATTAACTACGGGCAATGCCAAAATATTGCCGTATTTTTCACCAAAATGTTATTAAGGGGAATATTCCTACTGAATTCCGTAGCTTGTCAGGACTCGGGTTTAATAAGACCCTTAAGATGGCTCATTGTTGCATAAAAGCAGCAGTATCAGCGATGGTCAACGGGTTAATCCGCGGGTAAGAAGGTTAGTCAGAGAAGCTTTTGTCCAAAGTTTAGACGATTTTACTGATTACTATCGGCAAATTGCTATTTCGCGTGGGATTTGACTTTTCCTGAAGTGGCTCATCACTGTCATTTTTAAGAATGATGGTGTTAAATCCGCAAAGACAGTAGCTTATCATCAGGAGAGTTTGTCAATTATTATTGTTAAATAACAATGTATTAAACGTTGTTTTTGCTCTATTTCCTCAAGCGGCGATTGGCCAGGACAAAAGTGTGAGAATTTTCTTAAAGCTACCTGTCAGCTAGCATTTTTTGCGTGTATTCTTGGACTAAGAGAGTAATTTAGGATTTTGGTTAAAGTCGTGCACGGTACGATGCTGTACCATCACAAACAAATGCCAGTGACATCAACGTTCTGACAAAAATTCGAAAGTTTATAACCATATAGGTGGATGAAATAATGGTGAGTTTGAAAGCAATTATTCCGGTAGCAGGGTTAGGGATGCATATGTTGCCTGCGACCAAAGCGATACCGAAAGAGATGCTGCCGATCGTTGATAAGCCGATGGTTCAGTATATCGTCGATGAGATTGTCGCCGCCGGAATCAAAGAAATTGTGCTGGTCACCCATTCATCTAAGAATGCTGTAGAAAACCATTTCGATACCTCTTATGAGCTGGAAGCGCTGCTGGAGCAACGTGTTAAGCGCCAATTATTAGCCGAAGTGCAGGCGATTTGTCCGCCAGGTGTAACAATAATGAACGTTCGACAAGGTCAGCAACTGGGCCTGGGTCACTCTATCCTCTGTGCGCGTCCGGCGGTTGGCAATAATCCATTTGTTGTGGTGTTACCGGATATCATTCTTGATGGCGCAAGCGCGGATCCACTGCGTTATAACCTCGCGGCAATGGTAGCGCGGTTTAATGAAACCGGGCGCAGCCAGGTTCTGGCCAAACGAATGCCAGGCGATCTCTCCGAGTATTCCGTCATTCAAACCAAAGATGGCTTGAAAGTGGAAGGGGAGATTGGCCGTATTGTTGAATTTATTGAAAAACCAGACGAACCGCAAACGCTCGACTCCGACCTGATGGCCGTTGGCCGTTATGTGCTATCCGCTGATATCTGGGAAGAACTTGAGCGTACTGAACCTGGCGCATGGGGTCGTATTCAGCTGACAGACGCTATTGCTGCCCTGGCGAAGAAACAGTCTGTCGATGCCATGTTGATGACCGGCGAGAGCTACGATTGCGGCAAAAAAATGGGTTACATGCAGGCGTTTGTAAGCTACGGCTTACGTAACCATAAAGAAGGAACCAAATTCCGCGAGAGCATCAAAAAGCTGCTGGCGTGAAACTAAACGGTTAATACGAGCGAGAGCTGGCGTACAGGTGACATCACTATGTTGAGTGCCACGCCAGCATTATAAGATCCAACTGAAATGAAACCGAGATTCTTATTTATTCGGTTCATTAATTGCAATGAAGAATTTTCATCTCAGTTGAATCTTATTGAGTACGTAGACGTAACGGCTTATCGGTGATTGTCGCGCGTGGGGCTGTCATTTGGTCAGATGAGTCAAAAAATTGCTTAACTGATAGTTGTTTAGTGCGCTCTTTCTTAAACAAGCGCACTGCAGCACAGTTAGAGATGCGAAATAAAACTTGACTGAGATCATGTTTAGCCATTAAACAACGGTGATGTATGCATATAAACGTGATGTTAATGGATGAATATGCCCATAAGGAATTCATGGATAAGGTACAGGGAAAAGGGATGTATCGTCAGAGGATGAAGCGTAAATGAACTGGCAATTTGTCTCTTTTTTTGGCGATAGTACCGTGTTACTGCCCAGCGCGGTGGTGCTGTTCGCGGTGCTGGTGCTTCGTAAAACATCCCGGACGCTGGCCTGGCAATGGGCGTTGCTTTTTGGGATTACGGGAACTGTCGTGTGCATTTCAAAGCTGGCTTTTATGGGCTGGGGGATTGGCATACGTGAAATCGATTTTACTGGTTTCAGCGGACATACCGCGCTCTCTACCGCATTTTGGCCAATACTCATATGGCTGTTAACTTCCCGTGCTTCATCATCCCTTCGCGGGGGGGCCGTACTTATGGGCTTTGTTCTTGCGGGCATTGTTGGTTATTCCCGTTTGATGATTCATGCACATTCGGTATCTGAAGTAGTAAGTGGATTTATGCTGGGCGCTTGCGGAAGTTTGACTTTTCTGCTGTTGCAATGGCGTACGCCGGCCTCACGCTCTGCGCAGATTTCATGGATGGGGGCGTTGAGCGTGGTCATCATCCCGCTCATATTATTAAACACTGGGGTTAAAGCGCCGACGCAGTCGTTGTTAGGCGAGGTTGCAACTATGATCGGACCATTTGAGAAGCCATTCACCAGAGCCGATCTACATAAGCATATATATTAATCATACTGGTTCGATAAGTTTACAAATTAACTGCTGTAGTGATTAGTATGATAAATAGCTTGTCCATCGATAACATGGGGATTTTAGAATCGTGACTTTCATAATGGTGAAACATAATAATGGTAACAGACTATCTGAAAGCACGGTTCAGCATGTTATTACGAGTAAGATGATTCTTAAATGAAAAGAGAATAACGGAAATCAGAGTTGTCGTTCTGGAACCCAAAAAAGAAGTGGGTAATGATAGCTATCATATTTTGTAGTTGACTACTGCATGGTTATTTTTTTCTTAAACAAAGGATTTATTTTTATCCCTTTAAAATCATGTGGTTACAAGGCGTTGCGCTTTGAGTGGTAATAATCTGGCCGGTTGCTGAGAGATTCCATTAAATAATCTTATTAACAGATGAATCCTTGCCGGTAAAAATGAAAAATATCGCTTTATCCGCTTTGTAGGGTTGAATTTATACTCCCAATTAAGAGAAGAATCTCGTAAACTCGAGGCGGTAAAAAATAATTGCTGTGGTTAATTCACCAACAGTCAATGTAAAGAAAATTGCTGGGTTAGAGGTACAGTGCGTTGGTAGCTGTTAAGCCAAGGGCGGTAGCGTATCCTGACACTCACGGTACCCAGCGTTTTGAATACTCATCCTACGCTTAGCGACGTGGTCAGACTTCTGATCATGTGCACATTATTGAGGCCATGAAAGTAGCCTTAGCAACCAATATCGCTTACATTATGAATGCGTTAAGTTCACATCCGTTTGCAGCAAACCGCTCGTGCTTGAGGAGTTGTCCATCGAGGCAATGGATCGCTGTTGTAAAAAAAGGCTTGTCGAACTCATAAGCTCCTGATTCTTAAAAATCCCCATTGCCGTACCCACCTGGTGGGAAGGGACTCGTAAATGGAACTTGAACAATGATAAAAATTGCTCGTATCGCACTTGCTTTGGGTCTGGTTGCATCAGTTAGCTCGCAGGTATATGCAGCAGGATTGGTGCAAAATGATAATGAACTTCGCAACGACCTGGCATGGTTATCCGATCGCGGAGTCATTCATCTAAGTCTCTCCACCTGGCCGCTCAGCCAGGAAGAAATTACCCGAGCGCTGAAAAAAGCAAAACCTTCATATTCCTCTGAACAAGTTGTCCTTGCGCGCATCAATCAACGTCTTTCTAATTTGAAGGCGGATTTTCGCGTAAGCGGCTATACGTCGACTGACCAACCAGGAACACCGCAGGGATTTGGCCAAAGTCAACCAGCGGATAACTCCTTGTCTCTTGCCTTCAACAACAGCGGTGAGTGGTGGGATGTACATCTACAGGGGAATGTCGAAGGCGGGGAGCGAATTAGCAATGGATCACGTTTTAATGCCAACGGCGCTTATGGCGCAGTCAAGTTCTGGAACCAGTGGTTATCATTCGGGCAGGTGCCTCAGTGGTGGGGCCCTGGTTATGAAGGTAGCCTGATTCGTGGCGATGCGGCCAGACCGATGACCGGTTTTTTAATGCAACGTGCTGAGCAAGCTGCTCCTGAGACATGGTGGCTGCGCTGGATTGGTCCGTGGCAGTATCAGATTTCCGCTAGCCAGATGAACCAATACACGGCCGTACCTCATACCAAAATTATCGGTGGCCGTTTTACCTTTACCCCGTTCCAGTCACTTGAGCTTGGCGCTTCAAGAATAATGCAGTGGGGGGGGGAGGGACGCCCTCAGTCGTTTAGCAACTTCTGGGATGGGTTCACCGGTAAAGACAACACCTCAGCCAACGACCCAAATGAACCGGGCAACCAACTTGCCGGTTTTGATTTTAAGTTTAAGCTCGAACCTACCCTGGGCTGGCCGGTGAGTTTCTATGGCCAAATGATTGGCGAAGATGAGTCAGGATTCTTACCTTCGGCGAATATGTATCTTGGTGGTATTGAAGGCCACCACGGCTGGGGTAAAGATGCGATTAACTGGTATGTGGAAGCGCATGATACCCGTACGAATATGAGTCGCACCAATTACAGTTATACCCATCACATCTATAAAGATGGTTATTATCAGCAAGGCTATCCACTTGGTGACGCGATGGGGGGTGATGGCCAGTTGTTTGCAGGCAAAGTTGAGTTGGTGACTGAAGATAATCAACGCTGGAGTACCCGTCTGGTGTACGCGAAAGTGAACCCGGAAAATCAGACTATCAATAAAGCGTTTCCTAATTCAGACACCTTAAAAGGGATACAGTTGGGCTGGAGTGGCGATGTCTATAAATCTGTTCGATTGAATACTAATCTTTGGTATACCAATGCCGATAACAGCGATAGTGACGATGTTGGCGCCAGTGCAGGGATAGAGATTCCATTTAGTTTATAGGCTGGATGCTGAGAAGAGGGTAAGGATTACTGATTGTAAATTGTTAATCGGTAAAACTCAGACAGCAAATCAGTAATTGAAAAAATTTGGTTTATTGATGATGTGACATTATGAAGAAAAAAATTGTTAGGGTTTCAGCAGTGGCATTGGCAATTAGCTTTTTGACGGGGTGTACTATTGTTCCGGGTCAGGGGCTGAACAGCTTACGCAAAAATGTAGTTGAACTTCCGGATAGCGATTATGACCTGGACAAGTTGGTGAACGTATATCCAATGACTCCGAGTTTGGTGGAGCAGCTTAGACCTGAGACTGTGTTGGCTCGCCCAAACCCCCAATTAGATAACTTATTGAAAAATTATGAGTACCGTATTGGGGTGGGGGACGTACTAATGGTCACTGTATGGGATCATCCAGAGTTAACTACACCAGCTGGCCAGTATCGTAGTGCAAGTGACACAGGCAACTGGGTAAATTCTGACGGCTCAATATTTTATCCTTATATAGGTAAAGTTCAGGTAGCAGGAAAACCGTTGAGTCAAGTTAGACAAGAAATAGCGAGCAGATTGACAACATACATCGAGAGTCCACAAGTCGACATCAGCGTGGCAGCTTTCCGCTCTCAAAAAGCATATGTTACAGGTGAAGTGGTTAAATCAGGTCAACAACCGATAACCAATATACCGCTGACAGTTATGGACGCAATAAATAACGCGGGTGGGTTAGCACCTGATGCTGATTGGAGAAATGTAGTCCTGACGCATAATGGTAAAGATACTAAGATTTCATTATATGCTTTGATGCAAAAAGGAGATTTAACTCAAAACCACTTACTGTATCCGGGTGATATTTTGTTTGTACCAAGAAATGATGATCTCAAGGTATTTGTAATGGGAGAAGTGGGCAAGCAAAGCACCATGAAAATGGATCGAAGTGGCATGACGCTTGCAGAAGCTCTAGGGAATGCAGAAGGAATTTCCCAAGCAATGAGCGATGCAACAGGAGTATTTGTTGTTCGCCAGCTTAAGGGTGATAAACAGGGCAAAATTGCTAATATTTACCAACTTAATGCTCAAGATGCATCCGCAATGGTATTAGGTACTGAATTCCAATTACAGCCATATGACATTGTTTATGTTACAACAGCTCCGCTGGTTAGATGGAACCGCGTTATTTCACAATTGGTACCAACAATTAGTGGTGTGCATGATATGACTGAAACTGTTAGATATATCAAAACGTGGCCATAATAATGTTTGATTCCATATTAGTGATCTGTACAGGTAACATTTGTCGCTCTCCAATAGGAGAGCGAATACTACGTAGTATTTTTCCAGACAAAAAAATTGATTCAGCTGGTGTTGGTGCATTGGTAGGTCATGCAGCAGATAATTCAGCGATAAGGGTAGCTAGTAACCATGGCATATCCCTTGAAGGACATAAAGCAATACAATTTACTAGTGCTTTGGGTCGACAATACGATCTGCTACTTGTAATGGAAACTGAGCATTTAGAACAAGTTAGTCGAATTGCACCAGAGGTTAGAGGCAAGACGATGCTACTTGGACATTGGCTGCAAGGAAAAGAAATCCCCGATCCTTATCGCAAAAGTGATGAGGCATTTGAGTCGGTGTATCGATTAATAGACCAAAGCTGCCAGCACTGGGCAGAGAAACTAGGTAGATAATTCAGGAATTTTCTGCATGGCATCATTAAATAACAATACTTCGCAAGATAGTAACGACATTGATTTCGGGCGGCTGATTGGTGAGTTGATTGACCATAAAAAACTCATCATTGCTGTTACTGCTGGTTTTACAGTACTGGCGGTCTTGTACTCACTGTTAGCTACTCCAATATATCAAGCAAATGCTTTAATTCAAGTTGAGCAAAAACAAGGGAATGCACTTTTAGACAGTCTCAGTCAGATGTTGCCCGATAGTCAACCTCAGTCTGCACCTGAAATAGCATTACTACAATCGCGAATGATTCTTGGCAAATCTGTTGATGATTTAAATCTTCAAGCTCAGACAGAGCAGATTTACTTTCCCGTGTTTGGGAAAGGTTTATCCAGAATACTAGGTGAAAAACGAGGCAAAATAAATGTATCCAGGCTGTATTTGCCAAAAAGCCTGAAAGGCGATACACCTGAAATCATACTGACAGTTAAGGATAAAAATAATTACCAAATTGAAAGTGGTGATTTGGTCATTAATGGAATTGTTGGTAAGTTGATTGAAGATAAAGGAATATCATTATTAGTTCAATCAATTGACGCAGAACCGGGAACACAATTTAAAATAAGATACTTACCACGACTTTTAGCAATAAGTAATCTTCAAGATTCCTTTAGCGTTGTCGATCAAGGCAAAGATACCGGGATGCTTAATTTGACATTAACCGGAGATGATCCTGAGCTTATTGCTCACATGTTAGATAATATTAGTCAAAATTATCTAACACAGAATGTTGATCGGCAAGCAGCACAAGATGCAAAGAGTTTAGAGTTTTTGAGTAATCAGTTGCCGACTGTTCGCTCTGATTTAGATGCTGCTGAGGATAAATTAAATGCATACAGGAAACAAAAAGACTCAGTTGATTTGTCTATGGAGGCAAAATCAGTACTTGATCAAATTGTAAATGTCGATAACCAATTGAATACATTGACATTTAAAGAGGCTGAAATTTCGCAGTTATATACGAAAGAGCATCCTACATATAAAGCATTGATGGAAAAACGTAAAACTCTGCAACAAGAAAAAGGAAAACTAAGTAAGCGCGTAAGCGCGATGCCATCAACTCAACAAGAAGTACTCCGATTAAGCCGTGATGTTGAGTCAGGGCGAGCTGTGTATATGCAGTTACTCAACCGGCAACAGGAGTTAAGTATTGCTAAATCGAGTGCTATTGGTAATGTCCGTATAATTGATCAGGCAATAACAGAACCGAGTCCGGTAAAACCCAAAAAAATCCTTGTTATCGTAATCGGAATTATATTGGGGTTATTTATTTCGGTAGGGCTTGTATTGATTCGTGTCGTCTTACGTAGAGGAATCGAATCTCCTGAACAATTAGAAGAACTCGGTGTAAATGTTTATGCAAGTGTACCGGTTTCTGAATGGTTAACAAAACAAAATAGCGGAAAAATTAAGCGCAATAAAAATCAATCCAGCACTTTACTTGCTGTAGAGAATCCAGCTGATTTGGCTGTTGAGGCTATCCGTAGTTTACGTACCAGTCTTCACTTTGCAATGATGGAAGCAAAGAATAATGTTCTTATGATTTCTGGTGCTAGCCCTAATGCAGGTAAAACTTTTATTAGTACTAATTTAGCTGCAATAATTGCTTTAACAGGAAAAAAAGTTCTCTTTGTGGATGCTGATTTACGTAAGGGCTATGTACACAAAATGTTGGGTAAACAGCATGCCAAGGGACTTTCTGAGATATTATCTGGTCAAGAATCAATTGAAAAAGTCATCGAACGAGTTCCCGGTGGCGAATTTGATTATATCGGCCGTGGACAAATACCTCCGAATCCTGCTGAATTGCTAATGCATACCCGTTTCTCTGACATGATCGAATGGGCATCAAGTAATTATGACCTTGTAATTGTCGACACACCACCAATTCTTGCAGTTACCGATGCTGCAATCATTGGTCGCTACGCAGGAACGACATTGCTGGTTGCTCGTTTCGAGGCTAATACTACGAAAGAAATCTCAGTAAGTGTTAAGCGATTTGAACAAAGTGGTGTCAATATTAAAGGTTGTATATTGAATGGTGTGTTAAAGAAAGCTAGTAGCTATTATGGTTATGGATATAATCATTATGGTTATTCATATTCAAATAAAGAATAATAAATTTTTATGATATTAAAGGTGAGCAATATAGCTCACCTTAAATATTGTCATATACAATTTAAATCTCTATGTGTACACAGAGGGAGCTATGACGCACTTTTCTAAAAATATAACTTGCAGCGTAATCCTCGCGCTTGCCGATTTTTTTGGCTTTGTTCTCTCTTTATATCTTTCCTTAGGAATTCTTTCAGTTACGCTAAGTCACTTTGAAGAACGCGTGCCAGAAGAACAAATATCCGGGTGGGTTGCTTTACATTGGCTGCTGGGAGTATGTTGCATATGCTGGTATGGAGTACGACTCAGACATTATTTTTATCGGAAAACATTTTGGTTTGAATTAAAAGAAATATTGCGGACATTAATAATTTTTGCTGTTATAGAGATCGCTGTCATTGCATTTGCTAAATGGTATTTTTCAAGATATGTATGGTTGCTGACATGGTTATTTGCCCTTGCTTTAGTTCCATTGTCAAGAATCGCTGCAAAATGGATACTCAAAAAGATTGGGCTATGGCTAAGGGATACTTGGATTGTTGGCAGTGGTAAAAATGCATTAGATGCATATAATGCGATACAAAGTGAAAAAAACCTTGGTTTAAATATTGTTGGTTTTATTTCAGATGGTGAGCAACAGGATTTAATAAAAGAAAAGTTAAAAAATGCAAATGTTTTGAAGCCAGAAGAAAACTGGCTGAATAGCATTGATAAAAGAACACAGTTCATTGTAGCAGTAGAAGCAAATCAAGGCGATGTACGAAATGCTTGGTTAAGAGATTTCATGATTAAAGGATACCGATTCGTATCGGTTATTCCAACGTTACGGGGTGTACCACTCGACAGTACGGATATGTCATTTATTTTTAGTCATGAGGTAATGATATTCCGAGTTCAACAAAATTTAGCGAAGCTTTCGTCAAGAATACTTAAACGAACTTTTGATATTTTAGGGTCAATAAGTATTATAGTGATATTGTCACCACTTCTGATATATATCAGCCGCAAGGTTAAAAAGGATGGTGGGCCGGCAATTTATGGTCATGAACGAGTAGGGAAAGACGGTAAATCCTTTAAATGCTTGAAATTTCGTTCAATGGTTGTTAATTCAAAGCAGGTTTTGGAAGAGTTACTCCTTACAGATGCTGATGCTAAAGCGGAATGGGATGCAACATTTAAGTTAAAAAATGATCCACGAATTACCAAGATTGGTCAATTCCTGAGGAAAACGAGTTTGGATGAGTTACCTCAGTTGTTTAATGTTTTAAAAGGTGAGATGAGCCTGGTTGGCCCCAGACCAATTATCACTGCTGAGTTAGAAAGATATAACGATGAAGTGGAGTACTACCTTCTGAGCAAACCAGGAATGACTGGATTATGGCAGGTAAGTGGTAGAAGTGATGTTGACTATGACACACGAGTATATCTCGATGCTTGGTATGTTAAAAACTGGTCAATGTGGAATGATATAGCCATATTATTCAAAACAATTACAGTTGTTTTGAAAAAAGATGGTGCTTATTAATAATTACTGTGGGTGTGAACATGAATAGAAGAGCATTCTTGTTATCAACAATTTCTAGTGTAGCATTAAGCAGTCAGTTTGCACGCGCAGTAACAATAAATAATACTAAAAAAAATTTATCAGAATTATTTAAAGGTCAAAATAGTAAGAAAATTGTAATCCCTTCTGGAGATTATTACTTTGATGGAACATCTATTAACATTAGCTCGATGTCAGAAATAATTTTCTCAGATGGGGCTAATATTTATATTAATACACAAAAAAGTAATAATAGCACTGCGATATTTAATATTAAAGATGCTAAAAATATACAGATTTCAGGAGGGACCTTCATTGCTGAAGACGATATGATGGTAGTAGTACAGTGTATAGACTATGTTAAAGATATCACTGTAAAAAAAATCAAATGTATAGGGTGTAGGATTTTTGCTTCCAAAATGACACAAAGATATTCTGATATTCTTATCGGAAAAATAAGTCAGGATATAAATGTGTCATCTTGTAGCGCTAATGCAAAACAAATAAAAACTAATCATGCCTGTATTGAACTTAGTTATATAAATGGAGGGCGGTGTAGTAATAATATAATCTCAGCTTTCTATCATGGAGTTATGTTCTGGGGGGGGGATTCGGATCCCGTTAAAGATGGTGAGCCGAATAATGAAAGAAAATGTACGGAATTAGTAATTAATAATAATATAATTCGTGATGTTAGATTAGGGGGAATTTGGGGGTCAATGGGGGATCGTGTAAACATTGCTGCAAATTATGTAGAAAACGGCGGTGATGTGGGTATCGATTTTGAAGGTTGTAACAATAGCATTGCTAAAAATAATATTGTCAAAAATTTTAAGCATGGCTGTTTAGCTACTTTTTTTATATGCGATAATATTATATTTAAAAATAATCTTGCACTTAACACTGGTGTTTATGGCAAATCGATTGCTGCCATATTTAATGCTAGTCAAAGACCTCTTAATAAAAATATTAACTTTATCGGTAATGTGTTTGTTAGTGAAGGTTTGATTTCGTATTTCAAACAAAATGGTGCGGCTGATTATTTAAATGTTAGAAATAATTATTTTGGCAATGTGGTTGTTGATTTTACTAGCAATAATAATGGCGATATTGACATTTCCGATAATAAGTTTAAATATGATACTGTAATTGATGAACTGGCTAGCACAATCAAGGTTGGAAATGTTAAGAAGCCGAATGCAAGCATAACAATTGCTAATAATTCGTTCATAAATGTTCCATCAAAAAATTTTAAAGCTATACAGTTTTTTAAGACTGAGATAAATAAGAAATTGAGTGTAAAAACGAATAACAATGTATTAAATGATATTTTAATAAATAAAGAGCAAATATCATATCAAAATTGATTTTTTGAAATTAAGAATATAAAAATGGATAAGAAATATGAGTAGGTTAAAAGATGCACTGCTTTTCATAACATTTGCGATCCCCAAAGCAGGTGCTAAAATCGGAGGGTTCCCACTATATATTTCCCTGTTGAGTAGTATGTATTTTATGTTCATGGGAGCCCTGCATGCACTGACAAGACCGAAAGAACTTTTACTCGCATTAATACCATTAATATTATTATTGCTTTCATTTTTAATAAATCAATCTTCATACAATGCATTGTTTTTTTCGGGGTCACCATTTTTACCATTGTCATCTCAAATAGCATATATTAGTTCGATGTTTGCTTTTTTTTGTTATTATGGCGCTCTTGGTATCAACAATGCTGACAATTGGAAACGTTATTTAAAATTAATTTTTTACATCCTTGTTATTTATGCTTTAATGCAAAAGATAATTGGTGACTATACTGTGGTTATTCCTGGTATTACAGCCAATTTCCAGGATGCAGTAACGCCAAACTTTCTTGCAGACAAAAACAATATGATTTGGGGGATACATTATCTAAAAGCCACATCCACATATCAAAACGGTAATGTATTTGGCGCCAATCTATTATTAATTGGTTTCGCTGTTATTGCAAATTTAAGAAATGAGTTAAAGGGGACAATTGTCCCATTGGCTTTACTTGGAATAGTCGTATTATTGACAGCCTCAGCATCTATATATCTTGGTATGATTGGCGCGCTTTTATGGATGTTTTTTACCGCAGAAAAAAAATCACCAATGGCATTGATAATAATGCTACTTGTAATCGTAGCCTCGGTAGTCATGTTTTTAATTTTATTAAATACCGATAATATTTTTTCAAAAATAATTTATGAAAGATTGGTTAACCGTGACCTAAGTCAAGGGAGCGGAAGAATTGAAAAGATTATATATTATATCGATATTATTACAGAGCACCCATTAATACTGCTAAATGGTATGTTATCTTACAACAGAACGTTTTATGAGATTTATGAAGTTCTCCCAGCTTCAATAGCGCAAATTTTTGGTGTGCCAATGATGTTATATTTCTTGAGTTTTATTTTTCTTAAATTAAAACCGTTGTTAAGATCGCCTTATATTCTGCCATTTGTCGCATATTTTTGCGCTGCATTATCAGATGGTGCTTTTTGGCTGCCCCCGACTGCAACAAATCTATTTATCATGATGGGGTTGTGTACGGTTTGGTTTAACCAAGATTATAAAAATAAAACTGAAGGTGCAAATGATTAATAAATTTAAAACAGCGGTTGTATTTACTGCATCAATCGTGGGTGGTCATGAATTAATGACCATAGCTCATATAAAAAGATTCCTTAATAAAGGGATTGATTTATCATGTTTTGTACCAGATGATAATTCACAATTAAAAAAAATCCTTGCGAATCAAGGTGTGGAATATAATACGCATGCGATTTGTCATAAAAGATTAGAAATCCTTCACTCTTTTTTTAATCTCAAATATAGAACACTGGCAAGGAATTTCTTAAAAAAAATAAGTACTGATTATGACTATATTATCATTGTTCAAGGTGATATTGAGTTAGGGTCTGTTTTCTTAAATGAAGGGGTTAGGGTTTGTAGGGAACAAATAATTAGCTATATCCCTTACACACATAGTTTTTCTTTAATGGGAAGTAAGCTTTCCTTGATTAAAGATATTCTATCAAGAAGTGTTTATAAAAAATGCGACAAATATATCTCTATTAGTAATATATTTGCTAGTGAGCTTACAAAAAGAAACCCAAATGCTGCTGTTAGAGTGTTGCGTAATGTTATAGTTAATTTTAACCCTGAAAATATAAGAGGGAGTGGTTACACTTACCGTCCCAAGGAAAATGAATTTGTTTTGCTTATGGCTGGAAGGGTCTATTTTCGGCAAAAAGGACAACACTTACTAGTTGGCGCTTTAAAAAAAATTAATGTCAAGAAAAATATAAGAGTTAAGGTTATTGGTGATGGTCCAGACCTTAACAAAATGAAAGAGATGTCAGACGCATTGAGTTCTAATGTGACTTTTGAATACATGGGCTGGAAGAATAATATATGGGACCATACCAAAGATGTGGATGCATTAGTTTTACCTTCATTGTATGAAGGGGTACCGCTTGTAATGCTTGAAGCAATTAAGGCAAATGTCTCCATTATAGCTCCTGCTCGTGATGGTATGCGTGATTATATACCTCAGGGTTATTTATATAAAACTGGTAGTGAAGAAGAAGAAATAGAAGCATTATCGCAAAAGTTAAAAGAAATTATAAGTAGCAACTAACCAATGGATATTTATGAAAAACATTCTAATTGATGACCGATGGTCAGGTTCAGGCGGAATCGGAACATTTGCTGAAGAAATTAATAAAATAACAAATTATAAAAGTGCGGGTTTCACTGGCAAACCATTCAGCCCTGTTGATTGCATAAAAACATCATTAAAGATGTTGAAGATGCGTGATGGTATTGTTTTTTTTCCAGGTTATATTCCCCCGTTATTTACCAGGGTACCATATGTATTTACAATCCATGATTTGAATCATTTGGAACGTCCTGAAAACTCCAGCTTGTTAAAAAAAATATTTTATAAGGTTGTCATAAAAAGAGGGTGTCAAAAAGCTAAGTATATTTTTACTGTTTCCGAGTTTTCTCGACAAAAAATCATTCAATGGTCCGGAGTTCCTGCTGAAAAGGTTGTAAATGTCGGTAATGGAGTATCCAACGATTTCAGACCTGATGGGAAAAAGAAAGAGTTTGGCTATCCTTATTATTTATGTGTCAGCAACAGAAAAAGCCATAAGAATGAGGTTGGAACGATTCAGGCCTTTGCCAGAGCAGATATCCCTAAAAGCGTAAAACTTGTTTTTACTGGGAAGAAAACAGATGAGTTAGCGACTCTCATTGAAATCAATGAACTTACTGATAGAGTTGTATTTACTGGATTCGTTAAAACCGAAGAATTACCTGAGTTATACCGTGGTGCAGAAGGACTGATTTTTGTCTCCTTCTATGAAGGTTTTGGTCTTCCGGTCATTGAGGCAATGGCCAGTGGTGTGCCCGTTATTACTTCCAAAACAACCTCCCTCGGAGAGGTCGCTGGCGATGCAGCACTGGTGGTCGACCCTGAGAATATACAGCAAATAGCAACAGCAATATCTAAATTACATTCTGATATTGAACTTAAAAACCAACTTATTAGAAAAGGCTCTAAACAGGTCGGTAAATATTCGTGGAGTGCTACCGCTGAACTTGTTAATACGTATCTAACAAGTAATTAAGAGTATAGAAATCGTAAAACAAGAATTAATTTTTCTGTGTTGACGATAATGTTGGTAAAAATGAGTGAAAAATACGCTACAAATAAAAAAATAGTTGCAAAGAACACATTCATGCTTTATGGCAGGATGCTACTGATAATGTTTGCAACTTTTTATACCTCACGCTTGGTTTTAAATGCGCTTGGGGTTTATGACTTTGGGCTTTACAGTGTCATTGGCAGTATTATCGTTTTATTTTCGTTCATTCAAAACGTGTCGGCTTTGGCAACTCAAAGGTTCTTGTCAGTTGGTTTAGGTAGAAGGGATTTTTCCTGGACTAAAAGAGTATTTTCGACAAGTATATTGGTCCATTTTATAATATGCGGTGCTGTTTTATTCCTCGCTGAAACAATTGGCTTATGGTTCTTAATCTATAAATTAAGAGTTCCTGCTGAGCGTATGACAGAAATATTTTGGGTGTATCAACTATCTGTCGTATCTCTCCTCGTTCAGATAATGCAAACACCATTTATCGCAGCTTTAATCGCTACTGAAAAAATGGATTTGTTTGCAAAAATAGGGATATTTGATGCCATTCAGCGTTGGGGGATGGTGTATTTATTTACCTTATTTGATTTCGACTCGAAATTGATATGGTATGCTGCGTTCTTGCTTTTTGGATATATTTCAGTGTATTTTGTCTATTTTGTTAACTGTATTAGAAAAATAGATATATGCACTGTAAAGGTGAGTTTCAAAGAAAATAAAGAACTGCTTAAAGAAATATTAACCTTCTCGAGTTGGTCCATGATGGGCTCATTGAGTTTAGTTGGGCTTTCTCAAGGTATCGCTCTGCTGACATATTTCTTTGTAGGTGTAGTGGCGAATGGTTCTGTTTGGTTAGCGGAGCAGGTATTGATTGCATTTAACCGTGTCATAGGTACTTTGCAAACCGCATTTAATCCTCAACTGATAAAGCAGCATTCAACTGGAAATCATGAAGAGGTTTCCTCTCTTCTGTCTTTATCATGTAAGTTGACTGGCTTTATCGTACTCATTGCAGCGGTACCTGCTTTTGTAGATGCGCCTTTTGTTATTAACCTATGGTTGAAACAAGTTCCAGAACATTTGGTGGTGTTGGTAAGAATTGTCATACTGTATGTCATCGTTGATTCTCTTTCAGGACCTTTCGTTACAGTAGCATATGCAGTGGGGAAATTGCGTAACTATCAATTAATAGCATCATTGATAATGCTTTTAACTTTAGTAGTTACATATGCTCTTTACTCATTAGGGTTTGCATTGGTCGTGGCGGTTTCGAGTCGTATACTTTGTGCAGTTGCAATGCTTATATTCAGGGTTCTGTATGTGGAAAAGGTAACAGGATTAAATAGTAAAATATTTTTTCTTAATATTTTTCCGCGATTATTATCTGTTTCTTTAATATCATTTGCAATTTCATTTTATATCAACACCGTTCTTCCTGTAGGTTTTTTAGGATTACTGCTTCTAATATCCTTAAACACAATTGCAGTGACTATACTCTTTTTCTATTTGGTGCTAATTAGTTCAGAAAGAAAATATTTAATATCTTTAATAAAGAAAAAATTAGGTAGGAAATAACATGCAAGTAAACAATACTCAATATGGCGTCCTGACATACGAAAGTGACATCTATGTCAAAAGAAACTGGATCAATCTGGGTGATTATGTACAAAGTACAGCAGCACGCCAGTTTTTACCTTGCGTGAATGAGTATATACCACGAGATCATATGAATACTTATAGTGGTAATAAAGTAAAAATGATCATGAATGCGTGGTACATGGATATACCAGAAAACTTTCCACCATCTGAAGATATAACTCCTTTATATGTATCAATCCATATTAACTCTACTATTGTAGACAAAATTTTCACACCTGCGAGTATCGAGCATTTTAAAAAGCATGCACCTATAGGTTGCCGTGATTTTTACACACGTGACTTGCTTATTTCAAAAGGAATTGATGCATATTATTCAGGTTGCATGACCCTTACTTTGGGGAATAAATATAAACGAGATAATGTAACGGATGATGTTTATTTTATTGATGTAATGTATGACTCAATGTCATTACCAGAGTTAATTAGCCAACCGTTACGTTTTGGTAAGCGCTTACTAAATGGTCGTGCATTTGAATTTAATCATAGAAGTAAAGTCCTTAATCAGTTTTTTGATAGTGAATTACTTAAGCATGCTAAATATGAAAAACAGATCATCCCGTACCTTTCTGCGGATGAAGGTTTTAAATTAGCTGATGAATTTCTTAGGAAATTAGCTAATGCAAAACTGGTTGTAACATCCAGGATCCATACAGCTCTTCCGTGCCTGGCTATGGGGACTCCAGTTATTTTTGTAAATGGTGGCTTTAAAAATAAAGTTGATAACTGCCGTTTCGATGGATTGTTTGACTTCTTTAATAGAATTGACGTCGATATGAACGCCAATGCGACTGCTAATTTTGAATTTGATGGTAAGAAAATTGGAATGAATACCATTATTAAAAATAAAACTTTGCATGAGCAATATGCTAATGAATTAGCTGATAAATGCAAAAGTTTTGTTGTTTAATTTAATTCTTAATGTCTCTATGTCGAACTGTTAATATACTAAATGAGGTTAAGTCATGATTCTCCCAGTGATAATGGCTGGAGGTACTGGAAGTCGTTTATGGCCGATGTCGCGAGAGCTATATCCGAAACAGTTTTTACGTTTACACGGCGAGCTATCGATGCTTCAGGAGACTATTACTCGCCTTAATGGTTTAGAGACTAAAGAACCTATTGTAATTTGTAACGAACAACATCGTTTTTTAGTCGCTGAACAACTACGTCAAATCGAGAAGCTCTCTAATAATATTATTCTTGAGCCCATTGGGCGTAATACGGCTCCAGCTATAGCTCTTGCCGCGTTACACGCAGTTGCACATGATGATGACCCATTGCTCCTTGTTTTGGCTGCAGACCACGTTATTGAGAATAATGAAGCTTTTCAAGCTGCAATCAACAGTGCTGTAGTTTATGCAAATCAAGGAAAGCTTGTAACATTTGGGATTGTTCCTACTGGTCCCGAAACGGGTTATGGTTATATCCAGCGGGGTAGCGAAGAACATTTTGATGATCATGTAGCTTATGATGTAAAACGTTTCGTTGAAAAACCCAATTTGCCTACAGCACAGGAATATCTAGACAGCGGTGAATATTACTGGAATAGCGGCATGTTCATGTTTCGAGCAAGTCGCTTTCTACAAGAGTTGGATGAGTTCCGTCCAGATATTCTCAGTTCATGTAAACAGGCAATGCAGACTGTGCATACCGATTCTTTACGTGACTTTATTCGTGTTGACAAAGATGCTTTCTCTGCTTGTCCTGATGAGTCAGTTGATTATGCAGTGATGGAAAAAACGCAGTCTGCATCTGTGGTACCATTGGATGCTGGTTGGAATGATGTGGGTTCATGGTCCGCATTGTGGGAAGTTAACGACAAGGATGGTAAAGGGAATTCACTATCAGGGGATGTTTTTGTCCATGATTCTTCTAATTGTTATATAAACAGCGAAGAACAACTTGTAGCTGCGGTTGGGGTTAATAATCTGGTAGTAGTTAGTACCAAAGATGCTGTGCTCGTTATTGATAAATCCCAAGTGCAGGACGTTAAACGCGTAGTTGAACATCTTAAAATGACTTCGCGCCGTGAGTATAGAATCCACCGCGAATCCTATAGCCCTTGGGGGCATAGTGATAAAGTTGTTAATACAACTAAATATCATATTAACAAAGTCACAGTTAAACCGGGCGGTAAGTTTTCATTACAAATGCATCATCACCGTGCCGAGCACTGGATTATATTATCAGGAACAGCGAAGATTACCTTAAACGATCGTGAGTTTTTACTTACTGAAAACCAGTCAACATTTATTCCTGCAGGTTCGACTCATATGCTGGAAAATCCAGGAAAAATAGCTCTTGAAATCCTTGAGATTCAGTCTGGTTCATATTTAGGTGAAGATGATATTGTTCGTCTAAAAGATCATTATGGAATTTGATTAATTGGGGAAAATGATGGAATTATTAACCTGCTTTAAAGCGTATGACATTCGCGGCAAGTTAGGCTCTGAACTTACGGAGGACATCGCATATCGTATTGGTCGTGCCTATGGTGAGTATCTTAAGCCTAAAAAAATGGTTGTTGGAGGCGATGTTAGACTAACTAGTGAATCCCTTAAACTTTCCCTTGCCAAAGGATTACAGGACGCTGGTACTGATGTTCTTGACATCGGATTATCAGGTACAGAGGAGATCTACTTTGCTACATCCTATCTCGGTGTTGATGGGGGAGTGGAAGTAACAGCCAGTCATAACCCAATTGATTATAATGGCATGAAACTCGTGCGTGAGAACTCAAAGCCAATCAGTGGTGATACTGGGCTAAGGGAGATCCAGCGTCTGGCCGAAGAGAATAATTTTGCTATAAACTCATCACAGCCTAAAGGTACTTATCAATCGATTTCAGTATTAGATGCATATATTGATAAATTATTGAGCTATATTAATCTTAATAATATTAATAGAACGCTAAAATTAGTTGTTAATTCTGGAAACGGCGCAGCTGGCCACGTTATTGATGCCCTTGAGAAGCGATTTATAAAACAGAATGTTCCTGTTGAATTTATAAAGGTGCATCATGAACCTGATGGTACCTTTCCAAATGGTATACCTAATCCATTATTACCTGAGTGCAGAAAAGATACCACTGACGCTGTCATAAAGAATAAAGCTGATATGGGGATTGCATTTGATGGTGATTTCGATCGATGCTTCCTATTCGATAATATGGGTAACTTTATTGAAGGATACTATATTGTTGGTCTTTTGGCTGATGCATTCCTTGAAAAGAATCCAGGATCTCGTATTATTCATGATCCGCGTTTAAGCTGGAATACAATTGATATTGTAAATAAAGCGGGCGGCATTCCCGTGATGTCCAAAACAGGTCATGCTTTCATTAAAGAACGTATGCGCGCAGAAGATGCGATATACGGTGGCGAAATGAGTGCTCACCATTATTTCCGCGATTTTGCCTATTGCGATAGCGGGATGATCCCATGGCTCCTTGTTGCCGAGTTGCTATGTATCAAAGATAAAACGCTGAACCAATTAGTTAATACGCGGATGCAAGCTTACCCAGCTTCTGGAGAAATCAACAGCTCCCTTAGCGATCCACAGTCTGCGATCAAACGGGTTCTTGAACGCTATCAGGGGGAAGCCCTTGATATCAACCATACTGATGGTATAAGCCTTGAGTTTGCGGAATGGCGCTTCAATCTACGTAGTTCTAACACTGAGCCTGTAGTTCGCCTAAATGTAGAGTCCAGAGGTGATGTTACTTTAATGGAAAACAAAACTGCAGAGATTTTGGCATTATTAAGGGCTTAAATTTAAATTCCTAAAGGTGCTTTGCAATTATGGAGCACCTTATATATTTTGCATGTTGAATTATAAATATACGATGGGTTTTTATGCGCGATTTAAATGTTGGTATTGTTGC
Source organism: Klebsiella sp. K-3 (assembly GCF_051207495.1). Taxonomy (NCBI): domain Bacteria; kingdom Pseudomonadati; phylum Pseudomonadota; class Gammaproteobacteria; order Enterobacterales; family Enterobacteriaceae; genus Klebsiella; species Klebsiella sp. K-3. The sequence continues at coordinate 46,559 of NZ_JBPNXF010000013.1, forward strand.
TGATTGGTTTATAACTTATGCTGGTTCAGAAAAAGTTGTAGCTGAACTTATTAAATCCTATCCAGAATCGCACTTGTATTCTGTTGTGGATTTTCTCTCCTCTGAAAATAAAAAACACTTTCAGAATAAAGAAATAACCACAACATTCATTCAACGCCTACCGAAAGCGAAGAAAAAATATCAAACATATCTTCCTTTGATGCCAATAGCAATTGAGCAACTTGATGTATCAAAGCACGATGTCATTCTTTCAAGCAGCCATGCTGTTGCTAAAGGGGTTTTAACTGGTCCTGATCAACTCCATATTAGTTATGTTCATTCCCCTATAAGATATGCTTGGGATCTTCAGCATCAGTATCTTCGAGAAGCAGGTTTAGATCATGGCTTAAAGGGAATGATTGCAAAATTGATTCTGCATAAAATGCGTATGTGGGATTATCGAACTGCAAATGGCGTTGATCATTTCATTGCTAACTCTCAATTCATCGCGCGCCGGATTAAAAAAGTTTATGGGCGTGAAGCTGATGTCATTTATCCGCCTGTTGACGTCAATCGCTTCCTTCTGAATGAAGATAAAGAAGATTATTTCTTTACAGCATCACGGCTTGTCCCTTATAAGCGTATTGATCTGATTGTTGAGGCTTTCAGTCACATGCCAGATCGTAAACTCGTCGTCGTTGGTGATGGCCCGGAGATGCAAAAGATAAAGTCTAAAGCCACGGCTAACATTGAAATTCTGGGTTATCAATCAAATGAGGTCATGCAAGAGCATATGAGGAATGCTAAAGCATTTGTTTTTGCTGCAGAAGAAGATTTTGGAATTACTCCAGTTGAAGCACAGTCTTGTGGGACGCCTGTAATTGCGTTTGGAAAAGGTGGTTCACTTGAAACAGTAAGACCATTTGGTGTAGATAATCCAACAGGTATCCTTTTTGACAAACAGGATGTAGCTTCTGTCATTGATGCTGTGCAAAAGTTTGAAACGATGCAAGATCAAATTCTTCCAAATGATTGCCGCGCACATGCGTTAAAATTTTCTACCGAGCGCTTTAACCAGGAAATTGCTGAATACGTTAATTCTAAATATTCGGAGTTTATTGAAACTAAAAAAATCAATTATTAATAAATGCAGAAAAACTAAACAATTTCATATCGGTTGGCTTTTATTGCGTTAATGGTGCTGTATGTAAGAGTAGAATGCCATATTTTTCAATGGGTTATGTTTTTTATTCTTCATTTGTTAACATTTTTACACTATACGTCATACGGGCTTTGAGCTAATATAAACATCACATTTAAACTGCGAACGTGTCGCAGTGACCACACCAGACAGGAGTAAGTAATGTCCAAGCAACAGATAGGGGTTGTTGGTATGGCGGTGATGGGCCGAAACCTTGCGCTCAACATCGAAAGTCGTGGCTATACCGTCTCTGTTTTCAACCGCTCCCGTGAAAAGACTGAAGAAGTTATTGCTGAAAATCCAGGCAAAAAATTAGTCCCTTATTTCACAGTGAAAGAGTTTGTTGAATCTCTGGAAACCCCTCGACGTATCCTGTTGATGGTTAAAGCCGGTGCCGGCACTGATAGTGCAATTGAATCGCTGAAGCCATACCTGGAAAAAGGTGACATCATAATTGATGGGGGTAATACATTCTTCCAGGATACTATTCGCCGTAATCGCGAACTCTCTGCTGAAGGGTTCAACTTTATCGGGACAGGTGTATCCGGCGGAGAAGAAGGGGCATTGAAAGGTCCTTCAATTATGCCTGGTGGTCAAAAAGAAGCTTATGAACTGGTTGCGCCAATTCTTAAACAAATTGCGGCTGTAGCGGAAGACGGTGAGCCTTGCGTGACCTACATCGGGGCTGATGGCGCGGGCCATTATGTTAAGATGGTTCACAATGGTATCGAATACGGCGATATGCAACTAATCGCTGAAGCCTATGCATTGTTGAAGGGTGGTTTAAATCTTTCCAACCAGGAATTGGCGGAAACTTTCACCAAATGGAATGAAGGTGAATTAAGTAGTTATCTCATTGATATTACTAAAGATATCTTCACCAAGAAAGATGAGGCAGGTAACTATTTGGTTGATGTCATTCTTGACGAGGCCGCGAATAAAGGCACTGGTAAGTGGACAAGCCAGAGCTCTCTTGATTTAGGTGAACCATTGTCCCTTATTACGGAATCAGTTTTCGCTCGCTATATCTCGTCCCTTAAAGAGCAGCGTGTTGCAGCGTCTAAAGTATTGACGGGCCCACAAGCTAAACTTGCTGGTGATAAAACAGCATTTGTTGAGAAAGTCCGTAGAGCATTATATTTAGGTAAGATCGTTTCTTATGCTCAAGGTTTTTCTCAGTTGCGAGCAGCCTCGAATGAGTATCATTGGGATCTTAACTACGGAGAAATTGCTAAAATTTTCCGTGCAGGGTGCATCATCCGCGCTCAGTTCCTCCAGAAGATCACCGATGCATATAATCAGGATGCAAAAATTGCTAATCTGTTATTAGCTCCTTACTTCAAACAGATTGCTGATGATTATCAGCAGGCATTACGTGATGTTGTCGCTTATGCGGTGCAAAATGGTATCCCTGTTCCGACATTCTCAGCCGCCATCGCTTATTATGACAGTTATCGCTCTGCAGTATTGCCAGCAAATCTAATTCAGGCTCAGCGTGATTACTTCGGCGCACATACTTATAAGCGCATTGACAAAGACGGTGTGTTCCATACTGAATGGATTAACTAAGCCAGTAAAGTTTTACTTTCTAAGCCCTGTTTTTACAGGGCTTTTTTTTTACCTATGACTAATCAGATATTACATTTTCTTCGAAAATGGTTTTTTTAAATTTATAATCCTGTCATAATAAGTTTCTTATAATAATAAACCTCAAGTAGGTCGCTAATGATTTATGTTAATGGTCGTTTTCTTACTCAAAAACTTACCGGTGTGCAGCGATTTGCTTATGAAATGAGTCTTAGGTTATCAAAATTGAGACATGATGTTGTGGTATTGGTGCCTGATATGTCAGCCATTGATAAAAGCTATAACATTTCAAGTTTTAGTATTAAAGAAATCAAGGGGGGGAGAGGTCATTTTTGGGAACAATTTACATTACCGCTTTTTCTAAAAAAACAAAAAGATTGCGTGCTAGTCAATTTATGCAATAGTGGCCCTTTGTTTTTCAAAAGGCAGATTGTAACGCAACATGATATTACTTATATACGTTATCCTGAAAGTTTTTCATTCGGTTTCAGGCTGTTATACTCATTGTTCACTCCTGTTTTACTAAAGAATTCAAAATTAATAGTGACTGTCAGTGATTTTTCGAAAAGTGAGCTATTAAATTATTATAATTGTGATGCGAGTAAAATTCACATTATCCCGAATGCTGTAAGTAATGTTTTTTTTAAACCAGATGATAGTATGGTTAGGGTCAATGAAATATGTGAAGGTGATTACTTTTTGACCGTATCTTCGGTTAATCATCATAAAAATATTCATGGTCTTATTGAAACTTTACTATCTGCAGATTTAAATATAAATTTGAAGATAATAGGTGACAGGAACACGGTATTTAATTGTGTAAATATCAAAACTGATGACCCAAGAATAGATTTTTTGGGGCGTGTACCTGATGAAGAATTAATTGCTTTATATAGAGGCGCAAAGGCTTTTATTTTTCCATCATATTATGAAGGGTTCGGTATACCTCCACTTGAAGCCCAGTCATGCTCTTGTCCGGTTATTTCCTCAAATAGAGCGTCTCTTAAAGAGACTTTGGGGGATAGTGTGTTGTACTTTGACCCAGACTCAAAATATGAGCTTATCAAAGCGATCATTAAATTAAATAATAACGCTGACGAACGCAACCTGTTGATTGATAAGGGTAAGTCTAATGTAGAGAGGTATTCATGGGAACGTTCTGCTGAAAAGCTGAATATACTTATTGCTAAAATTTATTAATTATACACTATGGTTCGCATTAAACTTAATTAACTGCCAACAAATTTATTTTACTCATGATAATGTTAATTGTTTTAGCTAATTAACATTTATTGTTAACTCCACTTGCTTTGACCTCAAACTGCCAGCATTTGCTAATTCTGCCCCGTTTTTTACTTTTACCACACCTGCTTTTGACGGTACCCTTAAAATTTCCGTTATTCTATCAATATCTATAATGTCCTTGTTTTATGTAATGGTATCTGCCGTTGCTAATACACATTTATCTTTTTGTCTTTTTACCTACTGAATTTAGTGGGGAGTGGGGCAGTGAGATTTTAATTCATACCTACATAACTTATGGAAACTATTCGTAATTTATTTTTTTATTCTAGCGTGTTGACGGTGTGATTTTTTTAGACTTTTCTTATTAAGGGGAAGGTGCATCTATGCTGATGCAAACGCTTCCAATGAACTCCCAATAACTCTGGGCCTGGATTGCTCCTGATACGAAATTTTGAGGATTCTTAAATGGTTACTCAAGTGCTACTCACACAAAAAGCAGTTGCAGCTATACAATTTGCAATTCTTGGGAAAAACACCTATACGACGGCTTCCACCTATGATGCCGTAGCAGGCCAGTTTCGTACGGGGGCGATTAGCCAAGAACAATATATTTCTAACCTGTTAGCATCCACAGCGGGTCAGACTTTGTATTCTGGCAAAACCGATCTTGAGATAGTTAAACTTGTCTATGCGTCCATTTGGGGAAGCACCCCAGCAGATAGTGTCGCCCAAACTTTTTTAACAGGCTCAAATTTAAACGCGGCTCTTAATAATGTAATTAATGGTGTTCTGAATTATACAGGATTCGATTCTGCGACGCTAACGGCACAAAATAGCTTTGATAATGCGCTGAATAAAGCCATGTACAAAGATTATGGCTCAGCGAACTGGAATACATGGAGCGTTGCTCTAAGTAGTAAGGAGCAAGTCGAAGCTGCGTACATTTCGTTAGTGGGACGTTCAGTTGACATGGGCGGGCTTGGTGACTGGACTAATTATCTTGCCACCGGTGGTAATACATATAGTTCATTACTGACAAAATTAATTGCTTCTTCTGAGTTTCAAAGCAAAGGTTCTAATTTAACTGGCGATGCCTTTATCACGCATGTTTACCAGGGAATTTACGGCGTCGCCCCTAGTGCAGCGGTTTTAGCGCAATACAGCGCTCTCGGCACCAATAAGGCAACCATTACCCAGGCAATTATCAACGATTTACGCGGTTCTACGGCTACAGATGCGGCAACTGTAACCAATCAGCATGCCTTTGAATATCAGATTGGTACCGGGTTACTTTATAAAACTAGCGCTGTCCTCAGCGCCAGCGCTACAGGCGGCAACGCCACTGGTACAGTCAATACCAATGCTAGCCATCAGCTCACTAATGCTGAAACTGCGGTTCTGACTAACGCGCAACTCAATGCTAACGTGGCGAGCACCGTTAACCTCAAATTCGCCGATCATTTGGCAAATCTAGAAATTAATGGTTCAAGCGCAGCCACTGTTAACCTGTCCGATAATGGGGTGAACCCTGGGGTAGACATCGTTGTTAACAACGGTAGCGTGATCCTCAATGCCAGTTCCGGCGCTGATGATGTTATTGTGAGTAACCTTGTTAATATGACCACCGCCACGGCTAAGTTTAACCTCGGAACGGGTAACGATACGCTGAAGTGGGCCGGTAACTCTACTGGCGGGGCAAATACAGTGAGCACGTCTGTCACCGCTGATGGTGGAGCTGGGATTGATACCATTTCGGCTAACTTTATTACGAAAAATGTCGTTATGGGTGGGAATATTGTTACCCGAACTGCAGTTATCACTTCCAACTCTTCGCAGTTCAGTAATTTCGAAAAGCTGGACCTTGCTGGCTATGTAGGGCAGGCAACTGTTAGTGCAAGTTCTACCGCTCAGGCCCATACATTTGACTTTGGCGTATTAACGGGTAATGCATCCACCGAATCGAGTTTGACTGGTACTCTTGGGACAAATATCACCCAGGCCGGAACTTCAACAGTCGGCTCGCAGGGATTTGTGTTATCGGGCCTGGCAAGTAATGTCCATGTGATCAATGCGGCAGGTGGCAATTCCGCGCAACTTGAAGTCACAGGTAACGCGACTGCGGCAAGTAGTGTCGATATTACGTTCCGTCCAGGTATCACCGATCATTTCAATGTTAACTTCACCGCAACCAGTAATAGCGATATCAACGCAGGCTCGCTGGCCCTAAACAGCAGTGGCGCCACTGCGTTGACAACCCTGAATGTCGGCTCGGGTGGTACCGGTAGTTTCGCTAACGCTATCAGCTTGGCGGGAACCGGTAGCCAACTACAAACTATCAATGTCACCGGCGATCATTTGCTTAATCTGACGGTAGGCACAGGTTACGGCAACCTGGAGACTATCAATGCTTCGGCAAATTCCGCAGGATTGAATCTGGATGCTAATGTGGGGGGAACTGGTAAAGGAATCCTTTATCAACTTCTGACTATTCTTCCTGCTGCTGGTGTGACAACAACGATTATTAATCTGTTGGGGTTAGGTGGTGGGCATAACTTATCGGTTCAAGGAACTAGCGTTGCGGATACCTTTAAGGTTCTCGGTAACACCATTGTTTCAGGTGGTGACGGTGCGAACCTTTACCAATTGAAAGCAAGCACCGTCAACTCTGGTGTGACCATTTCAGATTTTAATAGCGGTAAAGATAGCATTTTTGACACTGCTTCAGGTCTGACTATTAACAATGATGCCACGCATACCCAGGTAGCTGATTATGGTGTACGTACGACTGATGTTGTTGACGCGTTGTTAGGTACATTGGTTGGTGGTGTGGTTGGCGGCGTTGTCGGTCTGTTAGGGCAAATCCTTGGTATCGGTGGTAACGGTGATCTCACTGCTAAGGTGGGTGTCGCGTCGGTTGTCTGGACTGATAACTCCCACGAGGCTAGTAACTACCTGATTGTTGATAACAACAACAACCATACTCTGGATGCGAACGATACAGTAGTGTATCTCAACGGGCAAACCCATCAGCAGTTGGTTGATACTTTGCACTACGCTTGAGTAGCGTGATGTGATGGCTGTTTTATAAAAAAAGGGGGGAGGATGCTCTTCCCCCTTTTTATTGTGATCTTTGTCGTATTTTTATTAACATTAATTTTTGCATGGATTATGAAAAAATATTTTTTTTGGTAGCTTGATATTTTAGTGTTTTCCTATCTATATATTATAAATATCTCCAGCCTGAGTTGTTGGGATCTGATTGCTCTACTGTCGGTAGAGGTGTGGCTGAAGGTACACAAAAATAAGGGAAAAAGCAGTGGAGCACTATTTACCGCGCAATGAAATTGCGGACGTAATACGCACTCGCAGTAAAATATTCTGGACAGTCGGTGTTTTTACCGCATTCATTAATATCTTAATGTTAGTACCTTCGATTTATATGCTCCAGGTTTATGACCGGGTGCTACCCTCTGGTAATGAAATCACTCTGCTGATGCTAACCCTTATCATGCTGGCCATGTTTGGTATGATGGCATTGCTGGAGTATGTCCGTAGCATGGTGGTCATACGGATTGGCGCGCAGCTAGATATGCGTTTAAATACACGTGTTTATACCGCAGCATACGAAGATAATCTCAAAAATAAATCTGCTGATGCCGGGCAAATGCTTAACGATCTTACTAATATGCGTCAGTTTTTGACCGGCAGCGCGCTTTTTGCTTTTTTTGATGCGCCCTGGTTCCCGATCTATTTGTTGGTCATTTTTCTGTTTAATCCCTGGTTAGGGTTGTTTGCATTAATTGGCTCATTAATATTGATAGCGCTGGCCGTGGTGAATGAAATAGTATCAAAAGAACCATTGGCTGAAGCGAGTAAGCTTGCGTTGCAATCAGGAAGTCTTGCCAGTACTAACTTGCGCAATGCGGAAGTTATAGAAGCATTAGGAATGTTGCCAAATATCAAGGGACGATGGTTTAGTTTACATCAACGATTTCTGAACAGTCAGCGAGTCGCGAGTGAACGAGCTTCCCGTATCAATTCTATTACGAAATTTGTGCGTCTTTCCTTGCAATCTTTGGTGCTCGGGCTGGGGGGCTGGCTGGCTATCGATGGTCATATTACTCCTGGAATGATGATCGCCGGTTCTATTTTGATGGGGAGGACGCTTGCTCCGATAGAACAAGTGATTAACGTCTGGAAAAGCTGGAGCTCGGCAAAACTATCTTATCGCCGGTTGGTTAAATTACTGGATAGTAACCCACCCCGTGGCACCGGGATGTCTCTGCCGAAACCTGAAGGGGTACTGAGCGTAGAAAATGTATCGGCGAAACCGCCGGGCGCACAGGGTGAACCGGTATTGCACACTGTGTCATTTAATTTACAGGCGGGTGATGTGCTTGGCATTATTGGCCCTAGTGCATCCGGAAAATCGACCCTGGCACGATTATTAGTTGGGATTTGGCCGGTAAGTGAAGGAATTGTTCGGTTGGATGGCGCTGATATTTATCAGTGGAATAAAGATGAACTGGGGCCGCATATTGGCTATTTACCTCAAGACATTGAATTGTTCGCTGGAACCATAGCGGAGAACATAGCGAGATTTAATGACGTCGATGCTGAGAAAGTGATTGCTGCCGCGAAACTGGCAGGGGTACACGAACTGATTTTACGTTTCCCACATGGCTATGACTCAGTGATTGGCAACGGCGGGAGCGGACTTTCTGGAGGTCAAAAGCAACGTATTGGGCTTGCAAGGGCCTTGTATGGCGATCCCTCGTTGATTGTTCTTGATGAACCGAATTCTAATCTGGATGACGCTGGCGAATTGGCCCTTAATAAGGCTATTGCCTTTCTTCGGGAGCGGCAAAAAACGGTGGTACTGATTACGCATCGAACTAATTTGCTTTCAATGACCAGTAAGTTGTTACTATTGGTCAATGGTAAGGTTAACGCGTTTGGTACCACACAACAGGTACTTCAGGCTTTGAATAATGCTCAGAGGACTCAGGCAGCACAGCAACAGGCAATGCATGCAGTTAATAGTGAATCGCATGACGGCAACGGGGTTACCCCTAAAACACAAATAAACTAAATAACGGCTTGCCAGATAAAAGCTGCAACTATCTGTTGTTAAAGGGGGGAATATGTCTTCTCAAATGAATCAGTCTTTTAGTGGCGATGTGCCATCAGATTCTACTGATGAGCGGAAATATACGCGCTTTGGTTGGTTGGTGATCGCGATTGGTTTATGCGGTTTCCTGTTATGGGCAGCTTTCGCTCCTCTGGATAAAGGCGTTGCCTCTCAAGGGTCGGTAACTGTTTCAGGAAACCGTAAAACTATTCAATCTCCAACCAGTGGTATTATCAGCAATATCGCGGTTAAAGAAGGGGATAAGGTCAAGGCCGGGCAGGTACTGGTTCAAATGAGCCAGGTGCAGGCACAGGCGCAGGTGGACTCCCTGAAGATCCAATATTACACAACACTGGCAACAGAGGGGCGTTTGTTAGCTGAAAGAGATAATCTGGATGCAATTAAATTCTCTGACGTTTTCAATGCTATCAAAGATAAGCCTCGTGCAGCGGAAATAATTGCCTTGCAGCAACAGCTTTTTATTTCTCGCCGACAGGCATTACGTAGTGAAGTCGATGGTTTTAGGCAGTCAATTGACGGTATCCGTTTCCAGCTCAAGGGATTACAGGATTCCCGGGCGAACAAACAGATTCAACTAAACAGCATCCGTGAGCAGATGACAAGTATGAAACAGCTTTCTGCGGAAGGGTATTTGCCGCGCAACCGTTATCTGGAGGCTCAACGTCAGTTTGCAGAGATCAGTAGCAGTATCGATGAGACGATAGGCAGGATCGGACAGCTACAAAAGCAACTGTTGGAGTCGCAGCAGCGTATCGACCAGCGGTATGCGGACTATCAGCGTGAAGTGAGAACACAGTTAGCGCAAACGCAAATGGATGTAAATGATTATAAAAACAAACTGGATATGGCTAATTTTGAGCTAGGGAATACCGAAATTATTTCGCCAGTTGATGGTACCGTTGTTGGACTGAATATATTTACCCAAGGCGGCGTGGTGGGGGCTGGAGATCACCTTATGGATGTGGTACCCAGTGAAGCTGCGTTGGTTGTTGATGCTCAATTGAAAGTACAACTAATCGATAAAGTATATACCGGGCTCCCCGTTGAGCTTATGTTTACTGCTTTTAACCAAAACAGGACGCCTAAAATACCTGGTACGGTGACGCTTGTTTCTGCCGACCGTTTAATCGATAAAGCAAATGGGGAAGCTTATTATCAGATGCAGGTAACGGTCACTCCGGAAGGAATCAAAATGCTCCAGGGTGAGGAAATCAAACCAGGGATGCCAGTTGAGGTGTTCGTAAGGACGGGGTCCCGTTCGCTGTTAAGTTATCTGTTTAAACCAATTTTGGATCGTGCGCGTACTTCATTGACCGAGGAATAATCGTGATTTTCATGAAAAGGAAGATGATTAATCTCACCCTTAGTTCGATAGTGTGGGTGGTATCCTCACCGGTGTATGCATTGGGCATTCTGGACGCCTATTCGCTAGCGCTGGAAAAAGACCCGACATTTCAGGCGGCGATTAAAGAAAAGGAAGCCGGGGATGAAGCAAAAAATATTGGACGAGCAGGGTTATTACCAAAAGTCTCTCTCAATTATCAGAATGCGCCACGTAATTGGCAGACTCAAAAATATCAGACGAGTGATATTTTTGGCAATGTTAGCGATGTGACTAAACGACAGCAGTACCGCAGTTATGCGGGTTCCGTGACCCTAACGCAACCTCTATTTGATTATGAGGCTTATGCGAAATATAAAACCGGAGTCGCACAAAGTTTGATGGCTGACGAAAAATATCGCAGTAAATACCTCGATCTTGCAGTCCGGGTCATTTCGGCTTACGTCAGTGTTGCATACGCCAAAGATCAAATTGCACTAGCTGAGGCGCAAAAGGCAGCCTATAAAGAACAACTTGCGTTGAATGATCGCCTGATGTCCGCTGGTGAGGGCACTGTGACGGACGTTGCTGAGACTCAGGCACGGTATAGTCTTGCTGAAGCTCAGGTCATCGAGGCTCGAGATGTCTTAGACTCAGCTCAGCGGGAGCTTGAAGTCATCATCGGAATTCCTCTCGATCAGTTAGATGCATTGCAGACGTTACGGCAGGGTAAATTCCAGGTCTCACCGCTACGTTTTACAGCATTCGATGATTGGCAAAAGCTAGCCATGGAACGAAATCCACAACTAGCTTCATCACGACATGGCGTGGATGCCGCGCGTTATGATGTTGAACGTAACCGGGCTGGTTTTATGCCACAAGTTCAGCTATATGCATCACACTCGGAAAATGATTCAAGCAGCGACAATACGGTAAATCAGAAATATCGAACCGACAGTGTTGGGGTTCAGGTATCAATGCCAATTTATTCTGGCGGGGGAGTTGCAGCCTCGACGAGGCAGGCTGCGGCGCGTTATGGGCAGGCTAAGTATGAACTGGACGCCCAGGTCGGTTCGATTATGAACGACCTTCGTAAACAGTTTAATCAGTGTATTAGTAGCCAGGCTAAGCTCAGGGCCTATGAATTGGCTGTAAAATCTGCGACGACGCAGGTAGAGGCTACACGGCAAAGTGTGCTCGCCGGGCAGAGGGTGAACGTTGATGTGCTTAATGCGGAGCAGCAACTCTATGCTGCACAGCGAGATTTAGCAGAAGCTAAATACACTTATATTAAGGCCTGGATTACGTTGCTTGGAGATTCAGGTACGCTGAGCGAAAAAGATATTATGCAAGTTGCGGGGTACTTCCATCGTTCTTGAGTGAAACTGTGAAGTTCGAAACAGAAAGAGTGTAAAATAGTTTGTTTTTTGCATCTCCGAAACCCGTATCGATACTACGCTTCAATCTGTATGCTCACATGAAGGGGACTTTTAAGACCCGTCCCCGTCTTGACTTCACTATTCGCAAAGAGTAAAACGCCAGCAGTATCCATCATTACTGTGGCGATTTGCCATCACCCGTTAACTGTAGAAGTGTTGCTCTATGAAAATTACTATTTCCGGTACAGGCTATGTTGGTTTATCGAATGGTGTTCTGATTGCCCAGAACCATGAAGTGGTCGCTTTGGATATCATTCAGGCCAAAGTAGATTTGCTTAACCAGAAAATTTCACCTATAGCAGATAATGAGATCCAACAATATTTAACGGAAAAAAAGCTTAATTTTCGTGCAACAACAGACAAACTCGATGCGTATCATGACGCTGATTACGTTATTATAGCTACGCCGACAGATTATGATCCCAAGACAAATTACTTCAATACGTCTTCTGTTGAGGCTGTCATCCGTGATGTGACTGCTATCAATCCGAAAGCTGTTATGGTTATAAAATCAACGGTCCCAGTTGGTTTCACTCGCGGCATAAAAGAGCGCCTTGGAATTGAAAATATCATTTTCTCGCCGGAGTTTCTCCGCGAGGGACGGGCTTTGTACGATAATTTATATCCATCGCGAATTGTCATTGGTGAGCGTTCTGCTCGTGCTGAGCGATTCGCAGACCTATTGAAAGAAGGTGCGATTAAGAAAGACATTCCGACCCTTTTTACTGATTCAACTGAAGCTGAAGCTATTAAGCTCTTTGCTAATACTTACTTAGCACTACGTGTTGCCTATTTTAATGAGTTAGACAGCTACGCTGAAAGCCAGGGGCTAAACAGTAAACAAATTATTGAGGGTGTATGTCTGGATCCGCGAATTGGTAATCATTACAACAATCCCTCTTTTGGCTATGGTGGGTACTGCTTACCGAAAGATACCAAACAGTTGCTGGCGAATTATGAGTCGGTACCCAATAATATTATTTCGGCAATTGTTGATGCAAATCGCACGCGGAAAGATTTTATTGCAGACTCCATCCTGGCGAAAAATCCGAAGGTTGTTGGTGTGTATCGGTTAATTATGAAGAGCGGCTCTGATAATTTCCGTGCTTCCTCTATTCAAGGTATAATGAAAAGAATAAAAGCGAAAGGTATACCTGTAATTATTTACGAGCCAGTGATGAAGGAAGATGAATTTTTTAACTCGCGTGTTATTCGCGACCTTGATGTTTTTAAGCAGGAGTCGGATGTAATTATCTCTAACCGCATGGCAGAAGAATTGGCGGATGTGAAAGATAAAGTGTATACGCGAGACCTATTTGGTAACGATTAAATTCTAATAACGGCAGGTGGTTTGCAAAATTACCTGCCTTAATTTTTATGATGAGAAAAACGCAGCATCATTATGTGCTGAAATAAAATACTAATGCTACCGTGGCATTTACGAGACTATCTCTGTATTCTACATCGAAAGATATCCCTGTCGAATTAGAAGTATATAACGTTGAGGAAACTACTACTCTGATTACACTATGGGCTGTTAATATACCGCAATCGGTGGATTGCGGTAAAAACAGAAGATAAGAAATTATCAAATTGCGTAGTAGTCTTTATACCACTCCACGAAGTTTTTCACGCCTTGCTTGACCGTAGTTTGCGGCCTGAAACCAACCAGATCATACAGCGGTTGAGTTTCAGCGCTTGTTTCCAGAACATCGCCTGGCTGCATCGGCATCATGTTTTTCTTAGCTTCCATACCCATAGCTTCTTCAAGCGCGGTGATGTAGTCCATTAGTTCAACCGGCGAGCTATTGCCAATGTTATAGACCCGATAGGGGGCAGAACTGGTGGCCGGAGATCCGGTTTCTACCGTCCAGTCCGGATTTGGCTGCGGAATGACATCCTGAACACGAACAACAGCTTCAACTATATCGTCAATATAGGTGAAGTCTCTTTTCATTTTTCCGTAGTTGTACACGTCGATGCTTTGACCTTCGAGCATGGCTTTTGTGAACTTGAATAATGCCATATCCGGACGTCCCCATGGGCCATAGACGGTAAAAAACCGCAGACCGGTTGTTGGAATTCCATAGAGATGCGCATAAGTATGCGCCATCAATTCATTAGCTTTTTTGGTTGCCGCGTAAAGCGATACTGGGTGATCTACCGAATCATCGGTTGAGAACGGCATCTTACGATTTAAACCATAAACGGAACTGGATGACGCGTAGACCAGATGCTCGATTTTAGTATGGCGACACCCCTCAAGGATATTCAGGAACCCCATCAGGTTGGCGTCAGCATAAGCGTGCGGGTTTTCCAGTGAGTAGCGTACGCCGGCTTGCGCGGCAAGGTGGATTACGCGATTAAATTTCTCTCTAGAAAAAAGCTGCTCCATGTTAACCCGATCGGCGAGATCAATTTTGTGAAAACTGAACAAAGGCGTTTTCAGAAGATCCAGGCGGGCTTGTTTGAGGCTCACATCGTAGTAGTCATTCATGTTGTCGATCCCGACAACCTCATGACCAGCTTCCAGCAGGCGTTTACATACATGGAAGCCGATGAAGCCAGCAGCGCCAGTGACTAAAAATTTCATTTATATCCTCCAGGATCATGATGTCCCACTACTTATAGGCGACTATTTTACACAGGGGGGAGGTAACGATCATCTTGTTTACTGGTTGGCTTGGAAAGGATGGGGAGAATAACATTTAAAGCTAAACCGCCCGGTAAAGCGCACGCCATGTCCAATTATGAGAGTGAAAATTATTCTCATTGGTGAGCAAGTTTTCTAAGTTGTAACAAACGTTTAAATGGCATTGTACTTACCTGGTGTATGAATCTTCTTTGCCAGTCAATCCTGCTTTTTCGCTTTTAATCTTATAGGCCGGGAGTATACTATGCTGCTGTTTCATTCATATGGTATTCGCTTGAGAAGCTCACATTGCAACTTTCTGATTTTATTACCATAATAGACAAGTATACCACTAACATTAATGATGCTGCCGAATGGGGCAACTCACTTAAAGTTAAGCATCTCCGTTGCCAGGTCCGTTGTCTGAAATGAGACTAACCTGATGGCAAGTTGCCTCTAAAGCAGAGAGAGTGACCGCACTCAGATTGAGCTCAAGAATGATGCTTGAGATAGAGCGAGATCATAGGCTCTTGCGGTAGCATTTAGATTGCAATGCATTGAAGTTTATGAAGATTTATAAAATTATAGACTTGTTCTGCGCGCTTTGGTTGCGATAGCCAATGGCGGTAGCGTGTCTCTGATTGGTGAGGTAGATGGCTGAAGCAGGTCAAAATGAGAAAGCTAATCATTTGTGGCCGTATAGTTCCCCCCGTAACATACTCTAAATGATGGTGTATAGTACGCTATTATGTGGAACTGCGTATGGTTGCTGAGAAGGGTTTATCCATACAGTGGGTTAAAAGGCAACGGCCGCTTTTGGTGACTATATAATAATTATGTTGATATTATAGCTATGCACTATTTTCTCCGAGGTAATAAAGGTGAGTATGGTTGCGTGGTCGATTTCAAAAAAATGAGTGCAAATAATGAAGTTTAAATTAGGATATTTATTTGATCTACTTGTTGTGATAACTAATAAAGATTTAAAAGTTCGCTATAAAAGTAGCATCTTTGGATATTTATGGTCTATTGCAAACCCTTTATTATTTGCGATGATTTACTATTTTATTTTTAAAATGGTAATGAGAGTACAAATTCCAAATTATACCGTTTTTCTAATCACTGGATTGTTCCCATGGCAATGGTTTGCAAGTTCAGCAACCAATTCATTGTATTCATTTATCTCCAACGCGCAGATTATTAAGAAAACAGTATTTCCACGCTCGGTTATCCCTTTGAGCAATGTAATGATGGAAGGGTTACATTTCTTGTGTACAATTCCTGTAATTGCAGTATTTCTTTATATTTATGGTATGTCGCCATCGCTTAGTTGGTTCTGGGGCATTCCGCTACTGGCGATCGGTCAAATTATTTTTACATTTGGATTTGCTCTAATTTTCTCAACGCTAAATTTGTTCTTCCGTGACCTGGAGCGATTTGTCGCTTTAGGTATCATGTTGATGTTCTACTGTACCCCGATACTCTATAATTCCGATATGATCCCGCAACAATTTACCTGGATCATTGATTATAATCCACTGGCTAGCATGATTATGGCCTGGCGAGATCTGCTTATGAATGGCAACCTGGATTATGTGCATATCACTTATCTATACTCATCAGGCATGGTTGTATTGCTGCTAGGGGTGTGGGTCTTTAATAAATTAAAATATCGATTTGCAGAGATTTTGTGATGACAGCTGTTATTGAATTTTGCAATGTAACAAAAGAGTATCCTCTATATCATCATATTGGCTCTGGCATTAAAGATCTGTTTTTTCATCCGCGTCGGGCCTTTAATTTGCTAAAAGGTCGCAAATATCTGGCGATCGAAAACGTGTCATTCACCGTTAATAAGGGTGAATCAGTTGCATTGATTGGACGCAATGGCGCAGGCAAAAGTACTACCCTTGGTCTCGTTGCTGGTGTGCTAAAGCCAAGTAAGGGCGAGGTTAAAGTTGTCGGACGCGTGGCTTCGATGCTGGAGTTGGGAGGCGGTTTTCATCCGGAACTGACCGGGCGCGAAAATATCAAACTTAATGCCACCTTACTGGGGTTACGCAGAGCAGAAGTAAACAAGCGGCTTGATAAAATTATCGAGTTCTCAGAGCTAGGCGAGTTTATTGATGAGCCTATTCGCGTATACTCCAGTGGAATGCTGGCGAAACTGGGCTTTTCAGTAATTAGTCAGGTTGATCCAGATGTATTGATTATCGACGAAGTCCTTGCGGTTGGTGATATCGCATTCCAACGCAAATGCATTGAAACAATCAATGAGTTCAGAAAACGTGGGGTAACAATCCTGTTTGTTAGCCACAGCATGAAAGATGTCATGCAGATTTGCGATAAAGTTGTGTGGGTTGAAAATCATCGGTTGAAAGCGATCGGTGAGGCAAGCTCAATTGTTGATGAATATGTAGCCTCAATGGCTTGATGGAAAAACTAATGCAGAAGAATGTACTTATTGTCGGCGCAGGATTTTCAGGCGCGGTTATTGGTCGCTTATTGGCTGAAGCTGGTCATCAGGTGACGATTATTGACAGCCGGCCGCATGTTGCTGGTAACTGCTATAGTGAGCGGGATAGTGAAACCAATGTTATGGTTCATACTTATGGCCCTCATATTTTCCATACTGACAATGCTGAAGTTTGGGAGTACATCAACCAATACACGGAAATGATGCCGTATGTGAACCGGGTGAAGACGACGGTCAATGGGCAAGTCTTTTCCTTACCAATCAACTTACACACAATTAATCAGTTCTTCCATACTACGTGCTCCCCAACCGAAGCGCGTAAATTAATTGATGAGAAGAGTGATAAAACGATAGAAGAACCTGCAACATTTGAAGAGCAGGCACTGCGTTTTGTCGGCAAAGAACTATATGAAGCCTTTTTTAAAGGTTACACCATCAAACAGTGGGGAATGTCTCCGTCGGAGCTCCCGGCTTCAATTCTTAAGCGTCTGCCTGTACGATTCAATTATGATGATAACTACTTTAATCATAAATATCAGGGAATGCCAAAAGACGGCTATACGGTAATCGTTGATAAGATATTAGATCACAAAAATATTACTGTGGCTTTAAACACCCAGTATGATGAGACCACTCGTGGCGAATATGATCATGTATTTTATAGTGGCGCGCTGGATGGTTTTTATAAATACGATATGGGGCGCCTGGGCTATCGTACCCTGGATTTCGATGCTTTCCGAACCGAAGGTGATTATCAGGGATGTGCGGTAATGAATTATGGTGAGCAAAAAGTGCCTTACACCCGTATTACTGAGCATAAATACTTTGCTCCATGGGAGAGTCACGAGAAATCAATCTGCTACCGCGAATTTAGTCGAGCATGTGAGCCTGAGGATATTCCATACTACCCAATTCGACAGGTAGGTGAGATGGCCATGCTGCAAAATTATCTCGATCGCGCTGAAAAAGAAGCAAATATTACCTTTGTTGGTCGTCTGGGGACATACCGCTATCTTGATATGGACGTAACTATTGCTGAAGCTCTGGAAACGGGGAGAACTTATCTTAAGTCATTAGAACAGAATTCAGTGATGCCTGTATTTACGGTTAAAGTCAGATGAATGTAGCTGCTCTAATCGTCACTTATAATCGGTTAGAAAAGTTAAAAACAACAATTGAGGCAACGCTGGCGTTGCCTTTTCAGTATATAGTTGTGGTTAACAATGCATCAACCGATGATACTCAAGCCTATCTTGATTCTGTTTGCGATGAGCGAGTTAAAGTTTTACATCGAGAGGTGAATGATGGCGGGGCTGGCGGTTTTAAATACGGAGCGCAATGGATAACGCAAAATTTGAACACTGATTGGGTTCTGTTTTACGATGACGATGCATATCCGAATCATAATTTTGGCGTTGCGTTTCAGACCCTTGACCTATCAATTGAAAATGTTTATGTCTGCACGGTGGTGGATACTTCAGGCAATTACTGTAAAATGAATATACCCTGGAAGAAAATTCCTAATGGCATTTTGGGTAATATAGCTTACAGAACTAATCCTGCACGTTTTATTCCTGACGGCCATAAACAAGAGACCGTGGTGAGTGTTTCATTTGTAGGGATGTTGATTAGTCAGGAAACACTAAAGAAATCTATATCGTTTATATATGATGAGCTTTTTATCTATTATGACGATGTTTACTTTGGTCATCATCTGGTTCTACAGCATACACCTATTATATACCTTCCTGAATTATGTATTGTCCATGATATTGATACTACGAATAAATTAATTGCGCCATGGAAATTATATTATTTAAGCAGAAACCTTATCTTGTCCCGTAAAATATTCCAGGATGATTCGCCTTTCACCTTGTTTGATGTTTCATTAAGATTATTGAAGTATATATTCACAGCATTGAAACATGACAAGCGGAAAGAATGTATGATTAATGTCTATAATGGAATCAAGGATGGTTTCTGGAAGCCAAAAGGTAGAGGTGCATAATCCGCTATGAAGAAGAAGTTATGCTATTTTGTAAACTCTGCCTGGTATTTTGAGCTTCATTGGCTAGAAAGAGGAATTGCTGCTTTAGATAATGGATATGATGTCTATGTTATTGCTAATTTTTTAGATGATGCAATTTCAGATAGACTTTCTGCATTAGGATTTCACTGTATCAATAGTCAAATTAATGAGAAAAGCATCAATCCATTTGCTTTTATCAAAGGCTTTTTAAATGCCTCGAAGATATTGAAAACGATTAATCCTGATATCCTTCATTGTATTACGATTAAACCCGGTATTATAAGTTGCCTGTGGGCAAAATATCATAAAACTAAACTTGTTTATAGTTTTGTAGGTTTAGGGCGGGTATTTGAAAGTGAGCAACTCATTTTTAAAATACTACGTTGGCTGGTGCTTAGATTGTATCGATACTTGTTCTCAAATGTCGATTGTAAAATCATATTTGAACACCGAGAAGATAAAAGAAAAATACTTTCTCTGCTAGGAATCAAAGAGGAGAAGGCAAAGGTCATTGACGGCGCTGGTGTTAATACCAGTTATTTTTCTTACCAGCAAGAGCCGAAATTGACACATGGAACAATACTTTTTGCCAGCCGCATGCTACACAGTAAAGGATTACTTGACCTCATTAAGGCGAAAAGAATCCTAAAGTTAGAAGGGATAGATTGTACCATCCACGTAGCAGGTATTATCGTTGAGAATGACGACGATGGAATTACCTTGGGGCAAATAGAAAAATGGCACGCAGCGGGAGATATTGTCTGGTTAGGTACTCGAGATGATATTAGAGAATTGATTGCTGGGGCAAATATTGTTGCTCTTCCTTCTGTATATCCCGAAGGTGTACCACGAATTCTGCTTGAGGCTGGTGCCGTGGGTAGAGCTTGTGTTGTCTATGATAATGGTGGGTGTAACTCACTAATTAAAGACGGCTATAATGGTTATATAGTTGAACGCAAAAATGTCAAAGAACTGGCCGCGAGAATTAAAGCATTGATAAATGAAGATGATGACAGACAGAAAATGGGTATCAATGCCAGGGAAAATATTGTCAATCATTATACATCAGAAATTGTTATTGATAAAACATTACAAGTATATGAAGAACTGTTCCAGCGCTGAAAAATAAAGATACGGTTAGGTCTATGAATAATAGTATTTCGTTACAGTCATCAGTATTCCCTGATATACACCACCGTGAAATTAGCGCTCTGTATTTTTTATCTGATAATGTATCTACATGTGTTAATGATGCAGGGTACGTTAGGGTATTTAAAAATCAAGAAGTTTGTTTTGATACTTTTTATAATTCATTTGATCTCCAAAAATGGTCTAAATACACAACGGTTAATCAGCTTGGTTTTAAAATTGATGTTGTTGGTAGAGGTATTGCCACTATTTTCTTCAAAAACCATGATGTATTAAAGAAAGTCTTTCAGCGCGAAGTTGAAGGGGCAGTCACAATAGATAATCTAGAATTAAGTGAATGTCTTGACGGTAGACTTTATTTTTACTGGTCGTCAATTGATGATAGTGAAATCAGGAGTTTTTCTTTTACTACATATGGGGCAGTAGAGGATTTTGGTAAGTTAGCGATTGTCATCACTACTTATAATCGACAGGCAGCATTATTATCGACATTGTCGAGATTTGAGGAGAACTTATTTGCCGATAGTGTCGGTCAGTCAAAATTTCATGTATATGTTATAGATAATGGGTGCAATTTAGATTTAGAGCCAGGACCTAATGTTACCTATATAAAAAATAAAAACATGGGGGGGGCCGGTGGTTTCACCCGCGGTTTATTTGAGGTGAAAAAGAACAATAAAGAAACTTATTGTATCTTTATGGATGATGACGCATCCTGTGAAATTGAAAGTATCAAAAGAGCATATTGGTTCATGTGTTTTTCAAAAAACGATGAACAGATGATTGCAGGCAGTATGCTATATGAGGATAAACCTCAGACAGTATATGAGGCCGGCGCTATTTATCCTTACAAGCAGATACGAATGCGGCCCTTAAAAAACGGTGTTGATGTTTCAACACCAGGCGGGCTTGATGTGTTTAATCAAGAGGACGGACAGGCCAATTATGCCGCATGGTGGTTCTGCGCTTTTAAAGTATCAGCGGCAAAACACTATGCTTTTCCGTTCTTTGTCCGTGGCGATGACATTTTATTCGGGGTAATGCACGCCTACCCGATCGTGACTCTCAATGGCATTGCATCTTGGCAGATGAATTTTAATCAAAAATATAGTGCATTAGTTGAATATTTAAGCGTCAGAGGGTTGCTGGTTCCGGCGTTTGTATACCCGTCGCCAAAGAAAAGAAGACAGATAGCTTTTTGGATATTAGCAAAAGTGCTTTTACTATGCTTTTCCTACCGATATTCTTCGGCCGAGGCTATCATCGAAGCTTATTTAGATGTGATGAAAGGTGGTGATTTTTGGATTGACGATCCTGATGCTGAAAAAGCTCGTAGACGGATTAGTGAGTTGTCGAAAGATGAACGCGCTGGAGAAGTAGCGGATGGCAAGGCCGTGAAAAAAACGGACCGTAATGGACCTGAACCTAAATGGGCTAAGATACTCAGGCTGTTTCTTCTCAATGGTCATTTGGTTCCTAACTTTATCACGTCTGGAAATAGTGTACGAATACCGAACACAGAAATTCATCCGACAAAACAGGTTTTTTTGAATACTGAAGTTTACTATGAAACTACTGACGGTAGTTTTATCGTACTGAAACAAAATAAATTACGCTGCGCTAGATTGATAATTAAAACACTATGGGTCATTAGCAAAGGGTACTTTGCTTATAATGCTGTTGCAGAAGAGTATGGAAATAAGATTTCATACTTTACATCTGAGACTTTTTGGAAGAAATACTTTATTTAAATATTGACTGCTTTGGTCTTTATTCTTAATGATAATGTTGTTACAGTTAATTATTTCTTCTTACGGGTAAGAATCAGAGTTGTATTTATACGAAAGATATAAATTTTGATTTGGTTAGGTTATAAAATCTAGCCTGAAGTTAAATATATTCATACAAGAGACAGTAATGAGCGACATGATAGTTTGTGATACTCGACAATCGAAGGTTATACCAAAATTGTCTATTATTGTACCAGTCTATAATACCTCTGGTTTTGTGGAGAAGACTTTATCTTCATTTGATAAAAATGGTAATGATCAAATAGAAATTATCATTGTAAATGATGGTAGTACTGACAATAGTGTCGAAGTTGTTCAGCAGTGGCTTGATACCTATAAAGGTAATGCAGTTTTCATATCGCAGGAAAATAAAGGACTATCAGAGGCCAGAAACACGGCCTTACGCTATGCGAATGGCCAATATATTTCTTTCTGCGATAGCGATGATTGGTTAAATGAAAAAGCCGTTCTGGATTCGCTGAAGTTTGCTGAGTCCGAAGATCTTGATATGGTATTATATCGTTCATACGTGTATGACAACCAAACTAAAGACTCCTACCCATTCTATGATGCGGCGACGTGGGATTATATTTTAGGAGGTGAACTTAAGAAGACTGTTAATATTGCAGCATATCCGCAAATTCTCAGCCTTGAACCAAATACGAACAACCGTATCCTTAAGAAAGAGTTTTTTGACAAGTATATAACTATCTTCCCAGTGGGTATTCATTTTGAAGATGTTACCCCGCATATTGTAAGTCTGGTTAACGCAACAAAAATTGGCATGATAGATACTGTCGGCTATTTTTACCGAGTTAATCGCGAAGGGAAGATTACAGATCAAAAAAGCGAAAAGCGATTTGATATCATTAAGACAGCGAAAGAGTTATTGCAAAAGCCTGAAGTTACGGGGCTCAATGCTTATCAGCAATATTGTGTGATGTCGCTAATATTCAAAATGATTTTCTGGTGTGGACGATATACAACTCTGAGCGACAGACGACGTTACTTCCAGCAAGGTGTGGATCTATTTTCGGCATCGAATCCGGTTGTGCGTTCGCGTTTAAAAACATCCTTAGGCTTTGCGGAACGTAACAGAGAGTTCATTCTCATGTTGGCGTTTTTCAATGGTGCTACGGATTTCCTCACTGAGTACAGTACTGGTAAGCAAACGCTGTCAACAAAATTTAAATTGTTGAAGGCTATTTCAACTGCAAACATTGATGTCAATAAATTGATCTTCAAAAAAGCTTTGCGTTTTGCAAAAAACAAGTTCGGAAAACGGGTAGTGGGTTAACAAAATGATCAATAGAACACAATTGAATGCATATCTAAATAAACTACCTTCAGCAATTAGCCATGATGAGCTAGCACAACATAAGCATATTATCGAGCGCAGTTTTTTTGGCGTAGATTTCTTTTCTTGCGAAAGTGATGTTCTGGCTTTTGTGGGGACTTATACTGGTCTTGAAATTCTGGTCGCATTTTATAACAGCAAGCCGCGCGCGATTATTGTTGTTGAATCTAATGCAAGCAAATTTAAGCGTATTCAGGAACTATTAAACAAAAACCCTGAACTGAAAGATCGTGTCTACCTGTTTGATAATTTCTCGAACCCCGAAATTAATGAATTGATTGGAGAGCGGCACGTTAGTGTACGTATTTCTCTTCCGGCCTTTAGTCGGGCAGCTTTGGAATATGTCACTGCGCAGTGGAAACTTGACCATATTTGTGGTGAATTCAACCAATATGATATTGATCCATTGATTGTTTATCGCCAATGCGCGCGTGCGGCGGATACTTTTTACTGGCGTATCCAGGATCAACACCAACCTCTTACGGGTAGCCGCCAGAAGTATGAGTATGAAGTTTCAGTCGTCGTACCTGCATATAATATCAGCGCCTATATCGACCAGTGCATAGAGTCACTGGCGAATCAGTCAATTGAGAATATTGAGATTTTAGTCGTCGATGATGGTACGCCGGATGATTCCGGTGAGAAAGCTGACGCCTGGGCGGCGAAATACCCAGGTAGAGTGAAAGTCATCCATAAAGTAAACGGTGGTTGCGCGACAGCGCGAAATGCCGGCGTTAGCCAGGCCAAAGGTCAATATATTGGTTTTGTTGACGGTGATGATTGGTGCGATCTTCAGATGTATGAAGATTTGTTCCGTGCTGCGGTGATGAAAAATGCTGATATTTCCCAGTGTGGCTATAAAGAAGCTTACGAGACTGGCGAAATAGTCAAGTTCCCACTGGACATCAATCTCACTCGCCTGGATTTGTTACGCGAACGCCCAACGATGTGGCGTCGTATTTACTCTGCCGACATGCTGAAAAACAAAGGCATTTCTTTCCCTGAGCATATTCGCCGGTTTGATGATTTACCTTTCCAGTTTGAGACTTTTTTAAACGCTAAGATTATTGCTAATATACCTTTTGATTATTACTATTATCGTCAAGGGCGCTTAGGTCAGGATATTTCTGTGCGGGATGACCGACTTTATGTTCATTTCCCTATTTTTGATTGGATCTACAGTCGTAACTCAGATACGTTCAACTATGATGAAGAACGTAAATTATTTGAGTTAGAACTCGATGTCCATTTCTGGGCGTGGAGTGTGATTGAAGCCAAATTCAAGGATGAGTATTTTAAACAGGTCCTGGCACAAATTTTCGTATCCAAAAAGATTCTGTCAAAATTTGATATGCTGGTAATAGCTAAAAATAAAGGAAGAGAAAGGTTTATGTTTTATTTAAAGCTACTAAAAGCTAAAACATTTTAACTTTTCTGTTTTACTAAAAGCCGCGAAAGATTTCTTTCGCGGTTTTTTTTTACAATTCGCTGGCTCTCATATTCAACTTGTCGCCAACTAAGGATGCGATTTTGGTTGAAGGTTTATCAACAAATGTATAGCCCAGCCATGAGATAAGCACGCAACATAATAAACTGACTAATGTGCTTATTATACTGGAAAATTGGTTAGTAATACCTGCATCATGTAAATAAACAAATAATGCCGTTCCAATACTCATGATAATAGGGATATGAAACACATATAAGGAAAATGATATCTTACCCAGAAAAGTAAATACAGGTCTGGACAGATAATTTGAAAGTATTGATGATGTATTTGCTATTAATAATAAAACTACTGCTGCGATTGAATGACAGAATGTGGCTAAACCTTCTTTACTAAAACCAGTGAGTTCATTTAAGAAGTTAATTTCAATTGTCCACGGATTTTCTGTTGCAAGAATAATTGTCAATATACTGGCTGGAAGAAAAAACTTAGGTTCAAGCTTTATGTTATATACCAAAATAGTACCGCCAATGATAAATAGTATCAAATAGCAGCCAAGTGTCGGTTCAATCAGATAGATAAGTATTGCTGATATAATGATGTGGGCACCTTTTTTTTTGACAAAAAATAATGCGGCATAGAGATACAAAAAGAGTGATCCCATTAACTCTATTTTAATCGTCCAGAGGGGGCCATTATAGGATGTATCACCTATGTAAGCAGAATACAGACCATTGTATATAGCGCCAGTTAGTGTGAGTTCTGATTGATAGTTAGATTTTAACCACTCGTGTCCACCTACGATGGCCGCCATGTCGACATTATGGAAGCCAATCGTATTTTGTAAAACAACAGCCAGAATGACTGAAGCGAGTACCAGTGGGGTAAGTCTAAAGTATCTTTTTATAAAACTTTCTTTAAGATAAGAAATGTCGTTTTGCCGCTTATAAAAGCCAATGAGCAACACATAGCCACTCATCACGAAAAATAGACAAACTGAGAAGTTTCCATCCAATATTCTTCGATATATCTGCCACCATACTGAGTTTTGCGAATATAATCCATTTGGCGATACCAGCACCCCCATAAATACATCCATATGGTAAAGCACGACGACAAGCGACGCGACTCCGCGGAGTCCGTCGAGATGTTTATAATGTTGCAAGTGAGACCCCGTAGCCTGTTTGGCTTTATTTTTGTTGTGTTCCATAATCAACGCGTCAAGTAGGAGAACCTGACGGTATTTGTTTATATTACCACACTGATGTTAACTGGTAGTTATTTTTTTGTTGTTGTGATCGGTTTCACGATTGTGGATTTAACATTAAATTTGCTTAAGTATGTGAAATTAAGCCCGGAGTGCAGCTCCCATCATGCCGAATAAATTATTTTTAAACGCTTTCATTATCCAGGATCAATGGAGTGATATTTGTCAGTGAGATTCAGTGTGTTAAAATAGCAACATTACAATGCACAATAATAAGTTGCTTTATTTCGGAGTTTGCATGAGCGCTTTTCTTAGATGTTTAGAGTATATAAAAACCAGACGTTTTTTATATTTTATACTGTTTTTTCTGTCCCTTGTATTGTGTTGGTTTGAACCTACAAACATATTTTTTACCACTTTTTTCTCTGTCTTTATTTTCTTGCGTTTGATTTTTTGTATTCGTAATAAAATAATTAGAAATAGTCTGGTTGTTTTTGTTTCATTGATCACATTTCTGACTTATTTTATCTATCAAAAATATGGTGGACTATCTACCAGTATGGTTATGTCAACCTTCGGGGTAGGCCTATCCGTTTCATTAGGTACAGTGCAAACGTTTGGTCTCAAATTCCTTGTGGGTTTCCTTTTCATACTTTTTGCGCTCTCACTGTTATCGATTAAGATACCGAAGGCACGCTACTCCGTTAAAGAGCGCGTTGTTTTGACTATTAGTCTTATTCTTATTCTTTCAAAGCCCGTGATCGATGGTGTTAGTTTTTGGGGTACAAAATTCTTTATTAACAATCTCGAATATTCACCAACTTTTATTTCTCAGCCATACATCGATCAGTACAAGATTTTTTTTGGACCTCTTGTTTCCTCAGTGTCGATTATCGCTGAAAATATAGTTGATGATGTTAAATACAAAAAGATAGAGCATACAGAATATCCTGCTTATATTAAAAAAGAGACGGAAGGTAGCAAGAACATTATTTATGTCATCGGCGAATCATCGAACCCTGGACGCTATGGCATTTATGGCTATGGAAAAGATACTACGCCAAACTTATCGCAGATGGATAGAGATGGACAAATATGTGTCGTTAATAACGTTCACTCACCGGCTGCGCAAACACGACTTGCAGTACCGATGCTGGTTTCTTTTGAAACGCCCTTGCAGCGCGGCAACTTGTTTAAATTTAAGAATCTTATCGAGATGGCACAATTGCAGGGCTACCACACGTACTGGTTTGACTCTCAGATGCAAAACAACATGTGGAACAAGCCTTTCGGTTATCTGGCAAAATATGCTGAAGTACTGCAAACTCCGGAAGATAATAATACCCGTTTCCCAGTTAACGAGGGGCAGGATGAAAAGTTATTACCGGCAATCAAGCATTATTTTAAGCAATCGCAAGAGAGAAATTTTTACGTCATTCATTTGATGGGTAACCATTTGCCTTATTCTGACCGTAGGGGGGAAGAGGACAACCCAATGGTTGATGACTATGATGCGTCTATTTATAGCGTCGATGATACCTTAAAGAGTATTTTTACCCTTGCTGATACCTATCTTAAAGATTACAAGTTGGTTTATGTATCAGACCATGGGGAAGTTGTTGGTCAGGGGCATGGTTTCCCATCCAGCGATAATGAGATGTATAAAATTCCATTGTTAATGAATGATACCTCCTGGTGTGCGAAGGCTGAAAAATTGCGCAGCAACAACCACTACTTCTCATCTGATTTAACCAAATTTCTGGTGTTAGAAATGATGGGCTATGCTGTTTCTGATGAGCATATGAAAGACGCGGTGAAAAATTCTGATTTCGTGCTGAATGAAAAAGAAGACGCTATTCGTTTCTCTGAATTAAGGGATGTGCCCTTACCGCAACATCCTTAATAGACGGTTAAAACATTGACTCTGGTTTAAATGGTCATCATATTAAACCAGAGTCTCTTTTATGCAGGTAATGTTTTACTAATGTCGAGACTTAAGATTATCGATCACTTCCCCTAAATTCAGTCCCTGATCCTGCAGCAGCACCAGCAGGTGATACATCAGGTCAGAAGCCTCATTCTTCAGCTCAAACGTATCATGCACCGTTGCTGCAAGCGCGGTCTCCACGCCTTCTTCACCTACTTTTTGCGCAATACGTTTGGTGCCGCTGGCATACAGTTTCGCGGTGTATGAGCTCTCCGGGTCAGCATGTTTGCGTTCGGCCAGCAGTTGTTCCAGTTGATAGAGGAACAGCCATCGGTGTCCGGTTTCCCCAAAGCAGCTTGAAGTCCCTTTGTGGCAGGTCGGGCCTATCGGGTTGACCAACACTAATAGGGTATCGTTATCGCAATCGGGGGTAATGCTGACCACATTAAGAAAGTTGCCGGAGGTTTCACCCTTTGTCCACAGGCGCTGTTTGGTGCGCGAGTAGAAGGTCACTTTGCCGCTTTCTTGCGTTTTCGCCAGCGCGTCTTCATTCATATATCCCAGCATTAACACTTCGCCAGATTCAGCGTGCTGTATGATGGCCGGCATCATGCCGTCGGTTTTTTGCCAATCGAGCTGTTCACTCAACATACCCTGATCTCCACGCCCTGGGCTGCCAGGAACGTTTTTAATTCGCCAATATTAATAATCTGTTTATGGAACACGGAAGCGGCGAGGGCGCCATCGACGTTGGCGTCGCGGAAGGCCTCAAGGAAGTGCTCCATGGTTCCGGCGCCGCCGGAGGCAATTAACGGAACGTTACATACTTCACGGACCTTTCTGAGCTGATCCAGATCGTAACCGTTGCGCACGCCGTCCTGGTTCATCATGTTGAGGACGATTTCTCCTGCTCCGCGCTTTTGTACTTCCTGCACCCAATCCAGCGTCTCCCATTGGGTGACGCGAGTTCGGCTCTCATCGCCGGTGTACTGATTAACGTGATATTTACCGGTTTGTTCATCAAACCAGGTATCGATACCTACCACGATGCACTGCACGCCAAAGCGATCGGCGAGGCGGGTGATTAACGTTGGATCCGCAAGCGCAGGCGAGTTAATTGAAATTTTGTCGGCGCCGAAGGAGAGGATCTGCGCCGCGTCTTCCAGCGACTTAATCCCGCCGGCGACGCAGAAGGGAATATCAATGACTTCCGCCACGCGCGAAACCCAACTTTTATCGACTACCCGGCCATCGCTGGAGGCGGTGATATCGTAGAACACCAGTTCATCCGCGCCTTCATCGGCATAGCGTTTTGCCAGCGGCACAATATCACCGATAATTTCGTGATTGCGGAACTGTACGCCTTTCACTACCTGGCCGTCGCGGACGTCGAGGCAGGGGATTATCCGTTTTGCCAGCATTGGATAGCCTCCGTTACGTTGAATTTACCTTCCAGCAGCGCGCGGCCGACGATCACGCCGCGAACGCCGGTTCCGCGCAGCGCGGCAATATCGTTGAGACCGCCGATCCCGCCGGAAGACTGGAACGCCACCTGCGGATAACGCGCGCAGACTTCTTCATACAGTGAGACGTTGGAACCCGCGAGAGTGCCATCGCGGGAGATATCGGTACACAGCACATGTTGCAAGCCGACCGGCAGATAGCTTTCCACCAGCTCTTCCAGAGTGACGCCAGAGTTTTCCTGCCAGCCGCTCACCGCCACCTGTTTATTGCCATCGGCATCAATGCGTACGTCCAGCGCCAGTACCAGATGCTCGGGGCCAAAGCGTTTAAACCAGGTTTTGACCACCTCCGGCGATTTTACCGCCGTTGAACCGACCACCACGCGCGCCACGCCGGCGTCAAGCAGTGCGGCAACGTCTTCTTCCGTACGTACGCCGCCGCCGACCTGCACCGGTACCGTAACGCCGGCGACCAGGGTCTTAAGCAGCGGAATCTGACGTTTTGCCGGGTCTTTTGCCCCGGTCAGATCAACCAGGTGCAATACTTCCGCGCCCTGGTCTGCATAGGATTGCAGGCGTGGTAACGGATCGTTGCCATAGTCGCGCTGCTGGCCGTAGTCGCCCTGATGCAGGCGCACCACGGTACCGTCAATTAAATCTAAAGCTGGAATGATCATTACATCTCCAGGAAATTTTTCAGCAGCTGCGCACCGG
Organism: Klebsiella sp. K-3; assembly: GCF_051207495.1. Classification (NCBI taxonomy): domain Bacteria; kingdom Pseudomonadati; phylum Pseudomonadota; class Gammaproteobacteria; order Enterobacterales; family Enterobacteriaceae; genus Klebsiella; species Klebsiella sp. K-3. Next base: position 76,674 of record NZ_JBPNXF010000013.1, read on the forward strand.
CGCTACCTGAGCGCTCAGGGTGGAACTGTACGCCAAAGAAGTTATCTTTCTGTACCGCCGCGGTGAAGGCCTCGCCGTAGTTGCATTGGGCGATAGTGTACGGATTGACCGGCATGGCGTAGCTATGGACGAAATAGAAATAGGCGCCTTCTTCAATGCCGCGGAACAGACGATCGCCGGCTTTGGCATACACCCGGTTCCATCCCATATGCGGCAGCGGCAATCCGTGGTCGGTCATTTTCGGCACGTCTTCATCAATAATGCCCAGTAACTCAACGCCGTTATTCTCTTCGCTGCGCGCACCGAGTAACTGCATGCCGAGACAGATCCCCAGCACCGGCTGGGTACAGGCTTTAATTAAGTCAATGAGCTCGCGTTCGCGCAGCTGATCCATCGCAGCCTGCGCTGTGCCGACGCCGGGCAGAAAAAGTTTATCGGCGCGCAGAACAACATCCGGCTCGCGGCTGACCACTGGCTCATAGCCGTGGCGGCTCACCGCAGATTTCACCGAGTTGAGGTTGGCGCACCCGGTATCGAGGATCACCACGTTCATCACAATACCCCTTTTGAAGATGGCAAGGTGTCGCCCTGGACCTGAATGGCCTGGCGCAGTGTACGACCGAAGGCTTTGAACAGGCTCTCGACGCGGTGATGATCGTTTTTACCTTTGGTTTTCAGGTGCAGCGTCACCGCCATGGTATAGGAGAGCGAGCGGAAGAAGTGTTCGACCATCTCGGTGCTCAGGTCGCCGACGCGCTGATAGGTGAAGTCAGCTTTATATTCGAGGTGCGGACGGCCAGAGATATCCAGCGCACAGCGCGCCAGGCACTCATCCATCGGCAGCACAAAGCCAAAGCGGTTAATGCCGCGCTTATCACCCAGCGCCAGCTTCAGCGCTTCGCCTAACGCCAGGCCGGTATCTTCTACGGTGTGGTGATCGTCGATGTAAAGATCGCCGCCGACGTTAATCTCCAGGCGAAAGCCGCCGTGGGTGGCAATCTGATCGAGCATGTGGTCGAAGAAACCAACGCCGGTGTGGATCTTGCTGCCGCCTTCACGGTCCAGCCAGACTTTAACGTCAACCTGAGTCTCTTTGGTGATACGTTCAACGTGAGCGTAGCGATCGCGACGGGTCAGCTGTTCGCAGATGGTCGGCCAGTTTAGCGTTTCACTGTTATAGCGCAGGCCGGTGATGCCCATGTTATCCGCTAACTCTATATCAGTGGCGCGATCGCCGATGACGTAACTGTGGGCTTTATCCATCACGCCGTCTTCCAGCCACGGCAATACCAGCTGGGTCTTCGGCTTGCGGCAGTCGCAGTTATCGCCAGGCATGTGCGGGCAGATCAGGACGGATTCAAAGTTAACGCCCTGCGAGGAGAAGACCTGCATCATCAGGTTGTGCGGGCCGTCGAACTCATTTTGCGGCAGGCTATCGGTACCAAGCCCGTCCTGGTTGGTGATCATCACCAGCTTGTAGCCTTCCTGCTGCAGCTTAAGCAGCGCCGGGATCACCTGCGGCTCGAAGGCCAGTTTTTCAAACCGGTCTACCTGAAAATCAACCGGCGGTTCGGAGATAAGCGTACCGTCACGGTCAATAAAGAGAAACTTCTGGGTCATACATTCTCCGCAGTCAAAGCGTCAATCACGCGCTGGCTCTCTGCACGGGTACCGATAGTGATACGCAAACAGCCGCTTAATGAGGGTTGTTTATTTTGGTCACGTAAGATAATGCCCTGATCCCACAAAGATTTAAACACCGCGCTGGAGGCGGTTATCCGCGCTAGCAGGTAGTTGGTCTCGGAATCGAACACCTGCTCGATGCAGGCGATGCCACGCAGCGCATTGACCAGGTAAGCGCGCTCATCAAGGATCTGCGCCACGCGCGCGCGCATGGCGGCGATGCCTGCCGGGCTCAACGCCTGGGCGGCGATATCGGCGACCGGCGTCGAAAGCGGATAAGGCGCGATGACTTTCAGCAGGACATTAATCACCTCTGCATTCGCCAGCGTAAAACCGCAGCGCAGTCCGGCCAGCGCAAAAGCCTTCGATAAGGTGCGCAGGATAACCAGGTTCGGGTATTCATTTAGCCAACCGGCGAGCGACGCCTGCGGACAGAACTCAATATAGGCTTCATCCGCTACCACGATCGCTTTACCGCGCGTCATTTCCAACAGGGCGCGGAAATCTTGTGGATTGATTATCTGCCCGGTTGGATTATTTGGGCTGCAGACAAACACCACTTTCACGCCGATGAGATTCGCTTCGATACCAGACAAATCGAGCTGCCAGTCGGCGAGCGTCGGCACCGTGCGGCACTCAACGCCGATGGTTTCGGCGCTGACGCTATACATGCCGTAGGTAGGCGGGCAATAAAGGACCGCGTCTTCGCCGGGTTCGCAAAAAGCTCGGATTAATAACTCGATACCTTCGTCAGCACCGCGGCTCACCAGTACCTGCTCTGGTTTTACGCCAGCATATTGCGCGTAGTTTTCGATAACCGCTTTCGGCTGTGGTTCCGGGTAGCGGTTTAACGTCTGTTCGGTCAACTGGAATTCCACAGCGGTGGGGAATTCGTTGGCGTTCAGCCACACGTCGCCTTTTCCCCCAAGACGGCGGGCGGATTGATACGGCGTCAGCGCGCGAATATTGGCGCGGGCTAAGTCTTCAATGCTCATGCTTGCTCCTTAAGGGCGGCCACGCGTAGCGTCACGGCGTTTTTGTGGGCGGTCAGCAGTTCGGCTGCAGCCAGGATCTCGATAGTCGGGGCGAGGGCGGCAAAGCCTTCACGCGTCAGTTCCTGTACGGTCATTCGTTTCTGGAAATCCGCCAGACCGAGGCTGGAACAGGTCGCGGTGTACCCATAAGTTGGCAGCACGTGGTTGGTGCCGGAGGCGTAATCACCTGCCGATTCTGGCGACCAGTCGCCGAGGAATACCGAACCGGCGCTGGTGATACCGTCAACCAGTTCACGGGCGTTGCGGGTCTGGATAATCAGGTGCTCCGGCCCGTACTGATTTGAGATCTCTACACATTGCGCGAGATCGCGGGCGACAATGATACGGCTGGCGGAAAGCGCTTCACGTGCGGTTTCGGCACGCGGCAGGGCAGCTAGCTGACGTTCAACCGCTGCGGCGACCCGGGAGCCCATGTCGGCGTCAGGGGTCAGCAAGATAACCTGGGAATCCGGGCCATGTTCCGCCTGGGAGAGTAAATCGGAGGCGACGAAATCCGGCGTCGCGCCGCCGTCGGCGATCACCAGAACTTCCGACGGGCCGGCAGGCATATCGATAGCCGCGCCGTCGAGGCGCTGGCTGACCTGGCGTTTGGCCTCGGTGACGAAGGCGTTGCCGGGGCCAAAGATTTTAGCGACTTTTGCCACCGATTCGGTACCGAAGGCCATTGCCGCGATAGCCTGCGCGCCGCCGACGTTAAAGATATTACGCACGCCGCACAGCTGCGCCGCATAAAGGATTTCATCGGCAATCGGCGGCGGCGAACACAGTACCACTTCCTGACAGCCGGCAATGCGCGCTGGCGTTGCCAGCATCAGCACCGTTGAAAACAGCGGCGCCGAGCCGCCCGGAATATATAAGCCGACGGAGGCGATAGGGCGGGTAAGCTGCTGGCAGCGTACGCCGGGCTGGGTTTCAACATCGACAACCTGCAACTGCTGGGCGTTATGAAAGGTCTCGATATTGTTGACCGCTACCGCCATCGCTTGTTTGAGTTCGTCGCTGAGACGCGCGCCGGCAGCGGCAATTTCTTCGTCAGACACTTTCAGCGCCGTGACGGTGGTTTTATCGAATTTGGCGCTAAATTCGCGTAAAGCGGCATCGCCATTCTCTTTAACGTTGCCGAGGATCCCGGCTACCGTTTTGCTGATGCTCTCGGAAGCTGAAATCGCCGGGCGCATTAATAGTTGTTGCTGTTGTGCGGCGCTGCAGCTATTCCAGTCGATAATGGTATTGAAGCTCATGGTCATTTCCCCTGTTTGTCCCGTATGCGGATTGCTGGATTACTCCATCATCTTCTCGATCGGCAGCACCAGGATGGAGCTGGCGCCCAGCGCTTTCAGTTTTTCCATGGTTTCCCAAAACAGGGTTTCGCTGCTGACCATGTGCATCGCTACCCGCTGTTTGTCGCCCGCCAGCGGCAGAATAGTTGGCCGCTCGGCGCCCGGCAGCAGTGCCACCACTTCTTCCAGCCGTTCGGTCGGCGCGTGCATCATGATGTATTTCGATTCGCGGGCCTGGATAACCCCCTGAATACGGGTCAGCAGACGGTCGATCAGCTGCTGTTTCGCATCGTCCATCTCACCGTCGCGCTGGATCAGGCAGGCTTTGGAACGATAAATAACTTCAACTTCGCGCAGACCGTTGGCTTCAAGGGTTGCGCCGGTAGAAACGAGATCGCAGATGGCATCGGCAAGGCCAGCGCGCGGCGCGACTTCGACAGAACCGTTCAGCAGACAGGATTTAAAGGAGATACCTTTCTGATCGAGATAGCGTTTTAACAGGTGCGGGTAAGAGGTGGCGATGCGCTTGCCGTCCAGCGCCGCCGGGCCATTCCAGTTTTCATCCACCGGTGTCGCCAGCGACAGGCGGCATCCGCCAAAATCGAGACGGCGCAGGGTGAAATAGCGCGGGTCCTCGCCCTGCGCGCGGCGGCTCAGTAGCTCTTCTTCCAGCACGTTCTCGCCGATAATGCCAAGGTCGACAACGCCGTCCATCACCAGCCCCGGAATATCGTCATCGCGAACGCGCAGAATATCGATCGGCATGTTTTCCGCAAGGGCGATCAGACGCTGGGTGTGCAGGTTGACTTTAATGCCGCAGCGGCCGAGCAGTTCGCGTGAATCTTCACTCAAACGGCCGGATTTCTGAATAGCTATGCGTAAACGGGTGTTGTCTAACATTGTTGTTTTCCTCTGAATACCTGTCTGAATCTGTCCGAATTCGGTCCAAAAAAAAGCCCCCGGAAGTGAATCTTCCGGGGGCTCTCTTTGCGTTCATGCACCACTGGAAGATCCAAACGTCTTCCAGCACACATCGCCTGAAAGACTAGTCAGGATGATGGTGATGGTGGTGGTTTTTAAATTGAACGCTGTTCATAAAATTCTCTTTGAATGACTATGCATTTGATGTCTTTTAACCTAAACCAGTTGCGGCGCATAAAGCAAGCCCTTTTTTCCATCATTAATTCATTTCATATTCGCCGAACAAATTGTCAGGTCTCGCAGGCTAGCGTAGCCTAGTATCAGCACAGCGAATGAGTCAGGAGCCAGGGTATGAAAAAGGTCGCGATTGTCGGGTTAGGATGGCTGGGCATGCCGCTTGCGTTGTCATTGCGGGCGCGCGGTTGGCATGTCACCGGCAGTAAAACGACGCAGGACGGCGTAGAGGCGGCGCGGATGTGCGGAATTGAAGGGTATCCGCTGCGCCTTGAACCCCAGTTGATCTGTGATGCAGAGGATCTGGACGCGATGATGAACGTCGATGCGCTGGTCATCACGTTACCTGCGCGGCGCACGGGGCCCGGGGAAGATTTTTATCTACAGGCGGTGCAGGAGATTGTCGATACCGCGCTCTCGCGGCATATTCCACGCATTATTTTTACCAGTTCGACTTCGGTTTATGGCAATACCGAAGGGACGATGAAGGAAAATTCGCCACGCAATCCACAAACCGCCAGCGGCAGGGTTCTGAAAGAGCTGGAGGACTGGCTGCATGCGTTGCCGGGGACCTCGGTGGATATTCTGCGTCTTGCCGGACTGGTTGGACCATCGCGCCATCCGGGCCGTTTCTTTGCCGGTAAATCGGCCCCGGATGGCCAGCACGGGGTCAATCTGGTGCATCTGCAGGACGTTATTGCCGCAATTGAGTTATTGCTTCAGGCTCCGAAAGGCGGACACATCTATAATATATGTGCGCCGCAGCATCCGGCGCGCGGCGTCTTTTATCCGCAGATGGCCCGTGAACTTGGGCTGCCGTTACCGGTATTTACCGATAACCCGGAGGGGGGTAAAGGCAAAATCATTGATGGCAACCGGATATGCTATGAGCTTGGCTTTGAATACCAGTACCCCGATCCGCTGGTGATGCCGATGGAGTAACCGCCAGCAGACGATCGCGTACCGTAAGGGGGGGCGATGAAACCACTGCTGGATGTTCTCGTTATTCTTGATGCCTTAGATAAAGAGGGGAGCTTTGCCGCGGCCTCGGCAAAGCTCTATAAAACCCCTTCGGCGCTGAGCTATACCATCCATAAATTAGAAAGCGATCTGAATATCCAACTGCTGGATCGCAGCGGTCATCGGGCGCGCTTTACTTGCACCGGGCAGATGCTGCTGGAGAAGGGGCGTGAGCTACTCCATACCGCTCGCGAACTTGAGCTGCAGGCCATCAGGCTACATCAGGGCTGGGAAAATACTCTGACCATCAGTGTCGATATGACTTTCCCTTTCTCTCTTTTATCTTCCTTGATGGAACAGTTTTATCAACAGCACAACGTGACCCGTTTGCAGTTCACCGCTGCTGGCGGTTGGGATGCTCTGGCGGCAGGCGAGGTCGACATGGTGCTGGGCGCGCTTAACGAGCCGCCAACGCTGGTGGGTTATGGTTTTCGTCTGCTTGGCGAACTGGATCTGTGTTTTGTAGTCGAGGTTAATCATCCGTTGGCGCAGGCTAAGGAACCGTTGAGTTTGCGAGTGTTACAGCGATACCGGACGATTATTTGCGCTGCCGCTTTACCGCCGGGCGAAAAGCAGGAGACGGTGACGGTTTTTGATATGAACGGCCTGTTGGAGCTGGTATGCGCCGGCATGGGCTGGGCCTACCTGCCGCGTTATCTGGCTGAGCCCTGGCTTGAGAAGGGAAAATTGGTCGAGAAACGCATTACCACACCCGCGCGGTTGCATCGGGCATGGATTGGCTGGAATGAAGACGTTTTTGGCCTTGCCGCGCAATGGTGGTTACAAGCGATATTAGCAAATAGTGCTATTCGTCAGATCTACAATACTAAAATAGTATGAATATTAGTCGGTTAGAATTCTTAGCCTATTAATAAACCCTACAACATCTTGTCATTAAGCCAGAAGTTGTTGCAAAATACGCAGCCTGAAAACCAGAGACTAGCCGACGCTTTTTTTAAAGTGTCGGTTATTTTTTTGGTCGAAAGACACATCATTCAATACCAAGAGGCCGGGCTTCGTACCGGATAGATATTTACTAAAAACCGACAGTCGTTGTCGCTGAGGAATAGAAAGAAATGGGGCAATTTTTTGCTTACGCGCTGGCCTTCACCGTAAAAGGGGATAACTATGTCGCATAACGCTACTCCAAATACCTCTCGCGTGGAATTACGTAAAACGCTTACGTTAGTTCCGGTTGTAATGATGGGCCTGGCCTATATGCAGCCGATGACGCTGTTCGATACGTTTGGTATCGTCTCTGGTATGACCGACGGTCACGTGCCGACGGCCTACGCCTTTGCGTTAATCGCTATTCTTTTTACTGCGCTGAGCTACGGGAAGCTGGTACGCCGTTATCCTTCCGCGGGTTCCGCGTATACCTACGCCCAGAAATCCATTAGCCCGACCGTAGGCTTCATGGTGGGTTGGTCCTCTCTGCTCGACTACCTGTTCGCGCCGATGATCAACATCCTGCTGGCGAAAATCTACTTTGAAGCGCTGGTGCCTTCGATTCCATCGTGGGTGTTTGTTATCGCGCTGGTCGCGTTCATGACCGCCTTTAACCTGCGCAGCATCAAGTCCGTCGCCAACTTCAATACCGTTATCGTGGTGTTGCAGGTGGTGCTGATTGCCGTGATCCTCGGCATGGTGGTGTATGGCGTATTTGAAGGCGAGGGCGCCGGTACGCTGGCCAGCAGCCGTCCGTTTTGGTCCGGCGATGCGCACGTTATCCCGATGATTACCGGGGCGACGATACTCTGCTTCTCATTTACCGGCTTTGACGGCATCAGCAATCTGTCTGAAGAGACCAAGGATGCTGAACGCGTTATTCCGCGCGCTATCTTCCTGACTGCGCTGATTGGCGGCCTGATCTTCATTTTTGCCACCTACTTCCTGCAGCTGTACTTCCCGGATATCTCGCGCTTTAAGGATCCGGATGCCTCACAGCCTGAAATTATGCTGTATGTGGCAGGTAAAGCCTTCCAGGTAGGCGCGCTGATCTTCTCCACCATCACCGTGCTGGCTTCCGGTATGGCGGCGCACGCTGGCGTTGCGCGTCTGATGTACGTGATGGGCCGTGATGGCGTATTCCCGAAAAGCTTCTTCGGCTACGTTCACCCGACCTGGCGCACCCCGGCGATGAACATCATCCTGGTTGGCGCGATCGCGCTGCTGGCGATTAACTTTGACCTGGTGATGGCGACTGCGCTGATTAACTTTGGCGCGCTGGTGGCGTTTACCTTCGTTAACCTGTCGGTTATCTCCCAGTTCTGGATCCGCGAGAAACGCAACAAGACGCTGAAGGACCACTTCCAGTATCTGTTCCTGCCGATGTGCGGCGCTCTGACCGTTGGCGCGCTGTGGGTTAACCTGGAAGAGAGCTCGATGATCCTGGGTCTGATCTGGGCCGGTATCGGTCTGATTTACCTGGCGTGCGTAACCAAAAGCTTCCGCAACCCGGTACCGCAGTACGAAGACGTTGCGTAATTACGCTTTATGATAAGAAAAGCCGGAGGGAGACCTCCGGCTTTTTTGTTTCTGGCGTCCGCTGGTTTTTCCCCCGCTGGCGGCGGTCGCCTTACCGGGGGGACAGGGATGGCTTACTTCTCCTGTCGCATCACATTAAGCAGTGTATCCAACAGTCCTGGAAAACGGGCATCCAAATCGTCGCGGCGTAGCGAAATGAGATTTTCACGCCCCTGTGGCCGCTGCCAGATCACGCCGCTGTCGCGCAGCACCCGCCAGTGGTGAGTCATGGTGGATTTAGCGATATCTTCTTTGCGCAGCGCGTTACAGCTCTGCTCGCTGCCGTCGGAGAGCGTGCGAATGATTTCCAGCCGCAAGGGGTTGCCGAGGGCAAAAAGAACATTTTCGAGGCGAATTTGTTCACGTTCGGGGTGATTGGCGATCATAATATTCCTGTGTCGGCGGTTGTGCTGTTCACGCGAACAGCAACCCGTATCGGCGGCTGGCGGCTACTATACCCAAACTCCTTTTCTTGCGCCACGCGCGCCGTCGCAAGCTGTCCGATAGCAGTGATAGTGAAAATAGTTCGAATATACTCGTACAATTGTACTATTATAGATGCCGTAAACCTAACCGCGGCAGATTTAGCCGCTCATTGACAGTCAAAATGACTAAGGACGCATCATGCCCCGACCCATCCTCCTCGAACGTTATCGCAACATCGGTATCTCCGCGCATATCGATGCCGGCAAAACCACCACCACTGAGCGCATTCTGTTTTACACCGGGATGAGCCATAAGCTGGGTGAAGTACACGATGGCGCGGCAACTACCGACTGGATGGCGCAGGAGCAGGAGCGTGGGATTACCATTACTTCCGCAGCGGTAAGCTGCTTCTGGCCCGGGATGGACCGCAGCTTTGAGCCCCATCGTATCAATATCATTGATACCCCGGGGCACGTGGACTTTACCATCGAAGTAGAACGCTCGATGCGCGTGCTGGACGGCGCGGTGATGGTCTATGACTCGGTCGGCGGCGTACAGCCGCAGTCAGAGACCGTCTGGCGGCAGGCCAACAAGTATCACGTTCCGCGACTGGCGTTCGTGAACAAAATGGACCGCCCGGGCGCCGATTTCTTCCGTGTGGTGCAAATGATGATCGATCGCCTGAAGGCCAACCCGGTGCCGATTGTGATCCCAATTGGCGCCGAAGAGCATTTCACCGGCGTCGTTGACCTGATAAAGATGCGGGCCATTCTGTGGGATGATGCCACGCAGGGGATGACGTTCAGCTATGCGCCTGTGCCTGATGACCTGCTGGCGACGGCCCGGCAGTGGCGGGAAAAAATGGTTTCGGCCGCGGCGGAAGCCAGTGATGAGCTGATGGATAAATATCTCGAAAGCGGCGAACTGAGCGAAGCGGAAATTGTGGCCGGGCTACGTAAACGCACGGTCGACGGCGAAATCCAGCCGGTGCTCTGCGGCAGCGCCTTTAAAAATAAAGGCGTGCAGCGGATGCTCGATGCGGTCGTTGAGTTAATGCCGTCGCCGCTGGATATTCCGGCGATTCAGGGCATTGATGACAAGGGGCAACCGGCGGAACGTCACCCGAGCGACGATGAGCCGCTGTCGGCGCTGGCGTTTAAACTCATGACCGATCCCTACGTCGGCCAGTTGACCTTTATTCGCGTCTATTCCGGAACGTTGAAAAAAGGCGATGCGGTCTTTAACCCGGTGAAGGGCAAGAAAGAGCGTATCGGGCGCATCGTGCTGATGCATGCCAACGATCGCCACGAAGTCGACGAGCTGCATGCCGGTGATATTGCCGCCTGCGTTGGTTTAAAAGATGTCACGACGGGTGATACGCTGTGCGATCCGGATGCGGTCATCACTCTCGAGCGTATGGAGTTCCCGGAACCGGTTATTTCGCTGGCGATTGAACCGAAGACCAAGGCCGACCAGGAGAAAATGGGCATTGCGCTACAGCGGTTGGCTTCCGAGGATCCGTCCTTCCGCCTGCATACCGATGAAGAGTCCGGGCAGACGATTATCTCCGGGATGGGGGAGTTGCATCTGGAGATTATCGTCGACCGTATGAAACGCGAGTTTGGCGTTGAGGCAAATATTGGCCGTCCGCAGGTTACCTATCGGGAAACCATCCGTAAAACGGTGAAGGATGTGGAAGGGAAATTTGTGCGGCAGTCCGGCGGTAAGGGGCAGTATGGGCACGTCGTGCTGACCCTGGAGCCTCTGGCTGCGGGTAGCGGCTTTGTGTTTGAAGATGCCACCAAAGGCGGGGTGGTACCGCGTGAATACATCCCTTCTGTGGAAAAAGGGCTGCGTGAAGCGATGGGCGCCGGCGTGCTGGCGGGCTATCCGGTTGTCGACGTTAAAGCGACCCTGACGTTTGGTTCGTATCATGACGTCGATTCGTCCGAGATGGCTTTCCGTATGGCGGCGATTTTCGGCTTTAAGGAAGGGGCGCGAAAAGCGGACCCGGTGATCCTGGAGCCGGTGATGCACGTCGAAGTGGAGACGCCGGAAGAGTACGCCGGCAATATTATGGGCGATCTCTCTTCCCGTCGCGGAATGGTGCAGGGGATGGAGGAGCGTTTCGGTAGCCAGATTATTCGTGCCGATGTGCCGCTGGCCGAAATGTTCGGTTATTCCACCACGCTGCGCTCGATGTCGCAGGGCCGTGCGACCTATAGCATGGAGTTCCATCATTACGCGGAAGCGCCGCGTAACGTGGCCGACGACATCATCGCCAGCCGCGCGAAAAGTTAAGTCAGTACTCCCGGGCTACGGTGACGGCCTGGCCCGGGTTAAACGATTTCCTGCGCATATTGCCACAGCGCCTTCAACAGGGCCTGTTTTTCACTATCGTCAGCATACTGTTGATACATCACCTGCAGTTCATCGGCATAGGCCTGCAAAAATTCCGGCGTAAAGACGTTACGGCGGTGCTCTAACCAGCGCTGCTGTTCGTTTTCATCAAGCGTACCGGGGAAGTTACGCGCGCGGTAGTTAAACAGCAGGCGTTCAATGCGTTTATCAGCAAAGGTAATATCCAGCGCCGGCAGATTACGGGGTTCGGTTTCCAGCACAATCTTCATCGCCGCGCGATCGGCATCGCTAAAGAATCCGTTGTACAGTTGGGCGTCAACATTATCCGATGGCACGAACGGCTCGGCTTCGGCATACAGGGCCACCACTTTCTCACGAACCTGCGGATTTGCGCGCAGCAGTTGGGCGTTCTCCAGGCAGCGCTGAATATTGATACCTAAACGGTCGGCATCCTGCGGACGCAACGTATTGGCCTGCGCCAGCACCGGGCATTTATTTAAATGAACGAGCTTAATCGGCACTGCCGGTAAATCGCCGAGTTCGTCTTTCGGGGTGTACAAACGCTCGCGCAGAGTATCAGCCTCAAGCTCCAGTAGCGGTGACATATCCCCCGCCAGATCAACCATTATCACCGCATTGCGGTTATCCGGATGCCAGGCCAGCGGCGCGACCAGGCTAGTGTTGCCGCGGGCGGCGCCGAACATCCCGGAAACGTGGACCAGTGGTTTCAACTGCGGCACGTCAATCAACGTCGCCAGCTTGCGTTTATTACGATGACTGTACAGATATTCAAACAGGCGCGGCTGATGGGCCTTCACCAGTTTCGCCATCGCGATAGTGGCGTACACATCGGCCATTGCATCGTGGGCATTGCTATGCTCAATGCCATTCGCGACGGTCAGATGCTCAAGGCGGAAGCTTGGCAGACCGTCTTCATTTTCCGGCCAGTTGATACCTTCCGGGCGCAGGGCATAGCAGGCGCGCATCACATCCAGCAGGTCCCAGCGCGAATTATCATGCTGCCAGCTCCAGGCGTACGGATCGTAGAAGTTGCGGTAAAAAATATTACGGCTGACTTCATCATCAAAGCGGACATTGTTGTAGCCGACGATACAGGTTTTCGGCACCGTGAACAGATCGTTGATGCGGCGGGCGAAAGCGGCCTCGTTGTCGCCTTTGGCCAGCGCTTCCTGTGGCGTAATACCGGTAATCATCACCGCCTGCGGTTGCGGCAGATAGTCGTCGGCAGGCTTGCAGTAGAAGACTTCCGGTTCGCCAATGACATTCAGATCGCTATCGGTGCGGATGGCGGCGAACTGCGCCGGCCGGTCGAGCGAAGGGCTGGTACCGAAGGTTTCGTAGTCGTGGAAGAGGAAGGATTGTTGTTCGCCGTCAGCCATAATTGAAATGTAATCGCTTTGATAATCTATTTGATAGGCTAATTTTCACCTATAAGCATTGAAGGCGCAACTAAAGTTTGTATTGGATTTTAATGTCGTGGCGATATTATTTTAAAATAATATCGCCACGTACTCTCTTTGGCTATAGGTATTGTTTAAGCCGTTTCGTTAACCTTAATGCTATTAGGTTTTATAATTTTACGCCCCAATGCAATGCCTCTTTTTTCAATGTATTTGTATAGGTTTATAGCAATGATATAAGTTATTGGTAAAATTATCACTGCAGCAATAACAAAACGGATCAATGCAGGAAGTTGGACATAGGTCTGATGTTGAACAAGCCATCCGATCAACGGAATAACAATCATTAAATGCAACAGATATACCGAATAAGATACGTCGCCGAGGAACTGGCTGAAGCGGGCGGAAAGTAGCTTCCTGCCCAGGAAGACAATACCTTTTAGAGGCGATTTCTCACTATGTGGCATCAGAAGAGTCGACATCCCAAGGATTATCATAATCTCAATGAACATCCGGATAGGTGAAGTAAAGTAACCCATTAAAAATGCAGCGAGTGGGGAAAGCAATGCAACCATAACATAAATCTTACTGTTCTCTGCTACGGCTTTATAGAGCAACATTCCTGATATAAATAAAGGTAGTTTGAATAAAATCATTGAGGGCATAGGGAATGCGGCGAAATATCCAGGAAAAATAAATGCTGCCATTACGCACATTACAATCACTGCCAGGCAAGTCCTAATGAAACCAATCCCCAAAACCAGCATCATGATAAACGGGAACAGGGCATAGTATTGCATTTCAAGCCCAATACTCCAGTCAGGAAGAACTGTCCTGAATGAATAATAAGGAAGGAAACCAAAGGTGAATGAGATGTGCGTTAACACGTTCGCCATTGAAGAGTCGGTATATCTCGCGGTCTCCGTTTGCGTTTCAGGCCATGCCAGCGCGATAGCATCCCGGTAATGGCCAAAGGTTTCACCGAAAATAAATGCCACAATTAGAAGGACATAGTAAAGCGGGGCGATTCGGAAAAAGCGCCTTGTCCAAAATGAAGTTACCGTTTTCACGGACGCCCAGGGTTCGACATGCTGCCTCTCTATGTAATTCTTGGCCATCAGGTAGCCGGACAGCAAAATGAAAAGATCGACACCAAAATCCGGGTTACTCAGGATAGGGATGTTGCATCGTGTCAAAATACAAATGTGACCGAGCAGGACCCACAAGGAAGCATAGCCTCGCAAGCCATCAAGCTCAGGAGACCAGTTTTTATTTTGATGCATTTTTCCACCATCATTGAGTAATAACATGTAAAAGATCTTCCAATACCTACTATAATATGAAACAAATGTCTAACGCCAGTATGGCTTGTACATGATTTTAGGAGTTCACTGAGTAATGGTTGTGATCCAAAATTTTAGTAGGTAATACATTCGTACTTCTTTCCGATTTCTTTCATGAAAGCTTTTTATTCAATAAAAAGACAATAATTTATCCTTATTGATTGCATGGTGATTGTTGGCGCTTTATTGCTCTATTAACAACAATAGAGACTAGCTTCTGTGCATGGCGTCTTTGAATAACATTAGATAAAAAGATCATGTCATATTTTCTTGCAATTTAACCCTGATCTCTCAGGCGAACTTCCGTAAAAAGGACGGCGAATCTGTAAATCTTGAGGATATGCCGTTGAAAGGCCGTTTTTTATTTGCTGTAACTTTGCTCGCTTCGAGCGTTTCTTGCGCATTTGCTGCCGCTGATTTGCCCGTCACCGTGACGCCGCCCTCGATCCAGGCCGGTTCCTGGGTGCTGATGGACTACACTACCGGTCAAATCCTGACCGCCGGTAACGAACACCAACAGCGTAACCCCGCCAGCCTAACCAAACTGATGACCGGTTACGTCGTCGACCGGGCCATAGACAGCCACCGCATTACCTTTGATGATATGGTCACCGTCGGTAAGGATGCCTGGGCCAAGGGCAATCCGGTGTTTAACGGTTCTTCGCTGATGTTCCTTAAAGCGGGCGATCGCGTCAGCGTTCGCGATCTTAGCCGCGGTCTGATCGTCGACTCCGGTAATGACGCCTGCGTCGCGCTCGCTGACTATGTTGCCGGCGGCCAACCGCAATTTGTCGCGTTGATGAATAGCTACGTTGAAAAATTGCATTTGAAAGATACCCATTTTGAAACCGTTCATGGACTCGACGCGCCAGGCCAGCATAGCTCCGCCTATGATTTAGCGGTGTTGTCGCGGGCCATCATTCACGGCGAGCCGGATGTCTATCATATGTATAGCGAAAAAAGCCTGACGTGGAACGGCATTACCCAGCAGAACCGTAACGGTTTGCTGTGGGACAAAACCATGAATGTCGATGGTCTGAAAACCGGCCATACCTCCGGAGCGGGCTTCAACCTTATTGCCTCGGCGGTCGATGGGCAGCGTCGTTTGATTGCCGTGGTGATGGGAGCCGATAGTCCAAAAGGGCGAGAAGAGCAGGCGGCTAAGCTGTTGCACTGGGGTCAACAGAACTTTGACACCGTGCAAGTGTTGCAAAAAGGTAAGCAGGTCGGCGTCGAACATATCTGGTATGGCGACAAAGAGCAGATCAAGCTCGGCACCGATCGGGACTTCTGGCTCGCGATCCCGAAATCAGAAGTTCCGCGTATCAAAGCAAAATATGTACTGGATACTAAGGATCTGGAAGCGCCGCTCACCGCTAACCAACGCGTGGGCGAAATCTCGCTTTACGATGGCGACAAAGTGGTCGGGCATTGGCCGCTGGTGACCCTGGAAAGCGTAGGCAAGGGCGGGATGTTTTCCCGCCTGAGCGATTATCTGCATCACGGCATTTAATCTCGTTACCCTCTGGCCCGCCGCACTCCGCGGCGGGCTTCATTCATTTCGCGCTTGTGGCGACTCTGTGAATCCGCGCACATACTGTTGTTCATCTGGCTGCTAAATTTAGTGTATATTTATACAGTATTTTATCAACACTGGAGGCGCTATGAACTACAGCATTCAATCTCTCTCTCCCCGCAAGATTGCCGGGTTTCATATGGTTGGCCCCTGGGAGCAGACCGTAAAACAGGGGTTTGAACAACTGGCGGCGTGGGTCAGTCACCACCAGGTGCCGGCGCAGGAGTGGGTCGCGGTTTATTACGATAATCCGCAGCAGGTACCGGCGGAAAAACTGCGTTGTGACACCGTTGTTACCGTGGCCGATGATTACGTCATCCCGCCTAATAGCGAAGGGGTGATCCTCACCGCAATTGCCGGTGGCGACTACGCCTGCGCCAGCGCGCGGGTCATTAACCATGATTTCTCCACGCCCTGGCTGCAGTTCTTTGACAGCCTGCTGCAGAGCAGCGAGTTCGAAATCGCGGATAAGCCCTGTTTTGAAATTTATCTTAACGATGGCAACCAGGATGGTCACTGGGATATTGAGATGTATGTGGCGGTGAACCGTATCGGCTCGTAAGTCGTTATCCCTTATCTTGACAAGGTTTTTTACATTAGCGCAGTGCGCTCGTGAAAAAAGCGGCTACAATTGGCCTTTTCTGTTTGCCGGAGCAGGCCGTGCGCGCTGATAAATCACTTAAGCCATTTGAGATCCGTCTGTATCGTCATTACCGAATTGTGCACGGTATCCGCATCGCGCTGGCTTTTGTCCTGACCTTCCTGCTGGTGCGTCTGCTGAACGTGCCGGAGGGCACCTGGCCTCTGATCACCCTGGTGGTGGTGATGGGGCCTATCTCTTTCTGGGGCAATGTGGTGCCGCGGGCCTTCGAACGTATTGGCGGCACTATCCTCGGTTCGGTACTGGGGCTGGTGGCGCTCAAACTCGAACTTATCTCACTGCCAATCATGGTGCTGTGGTGCGCGGTGGCGATGTTCCTTTGCGGCTGGCTGGCGCTCGGCAAGCGGCCCTACCAGGCGCTGCTGATTGGCATTACGCTGGCGGTGGTGGTCGGCGCGCCGCCGGGTGATATGAACACCGCGCTGTGGCGAAGCGGCGATGTCATTTTCGGCTCACTGTTGGCGATGCTGTTTACCGGTATCTGGCCGCAGCGGGCGTTTTTGCACTGGCGCATCCAGATGGCGAATTACGTCACAACGTTTAATCGGCTGTATCAGGCCGGTTTTTCGCCGAATCTGGTTGAGCGCCCGCGGTTGGAAAAACATCTTCAGAAAGCGCTCAATGACGTGGTGAAAATGCGCGGGTTGATAACCCCGGCCAGCAAAGAAACGCATATTCAGAAAGCAATCTTCGAAGCCATCCAGACCGTCAGCCGTAATCTGGTATGCATGCTGGAACTGCAAATCAACGCTTATTGGGCCTCTCGTCAGGGCCATTTTGTGATGCTCAACGCCCAGACATTGCGCGAAACCCAACGGATGACCCAGCAAACGTTGCTGACTATCGCCCATGCCCTGTATGAGGGAAACCCGCAGCCGGTACGCGCCAACACCGAGAAGCTCAACGAGATTGTGGTCGAGTTGCGACAGCTTATCAAAGAGCATCAGGGCGATAATCTGTCGGAAACGCCGATTCACGGCTATGTTTGGCTGACCATTGAGCTGGCGCGCCAGCTTGAGCTGCTGTCGCACCTTATTTGCCGCGCGCTGCGCAAATAAAAGACAGATACGTGCGCGAAGTGAACAGGTTGCTTCGATTCAGCAGCATTTAGGGTTATGATAAACGCAAAGGAAAAAACATTGTCATCAGCGACTGCTAGCAGTTATGTTAGCCCTATAGGGCAGTCGCTTTAGCGAATCCGAATCTCAAATATTAGGGGTGTAAAAATGGAAACAACTAAGCCTTCTTTCCAGGACGTTCTGGAGTTTGTTCGTCTGTTCCGTCGTAAGAACAAGCTGCAGCGTGAAATTCAGGACGTTGAGAAAAAGATCCGTGATAACCAGAAGCGTGTCCTGCTGCTGGACAACCTCAGCGACTACATCAAGCCGGGTATGAGCGTTGAAGCCATTCAGGGTATCATCGCCAGCATGAAAACCGATTATGAAGACCGCGTTGACGATTACATCATCAAAAACGCCGAGCTGTCGAAAGAGCGTCGCGACATCTCTAAAAAACTCAAAGTGATGGGTGAAGCCAAAGTCGGCGAATAAACCACTCATTAGTTCCGGCGGCATTGCTGGCCGCCGGGCTTTTCCGTCTTCCTGCCTTAAACCTCCGTATAAGCATCGCCCTTTAAGCCGACAGTTTGTTATACTGCCGCCGTGAACTTATTGATACCGGAAGGGTTTATCACATGCTGTCCCAGATTCAGGTACCGCCGCGATGATACTGATTACCGGCGGCGCGCGTAGCGGCAAAAGCCGTCACGCCGAATCTTTACTCCAATCCTGCACGTCGGTGCTCTATATCGCCACTTCAGCCGTTATTGACGATGAAATGGCCGCACGCATTCAACATCACCGCAATAGCCGCCTGCCGCACTGGCGTACAGCGGAGCGCAGCCGTGACCTGACGCCACTCATTACCCCCGATAACGCACCCGATGAAGCCATTTTGCTTGAGTGCGTCACTACACTGGTCACCAATATTCTGTTCGCTGAAGGTGGGGAAACGGATCCTGATGAATGGGATTACGCTGCGTTGGAAAGGATAGTCACGCAAGAAATCACTCAGCTGATTGCTGCCTGCCGTGCCTGCCCGTCGCCGGTGCTGCTGGTCACCAATGAGGTGGGGCTGGGAATCGTGCCGGACAACCGGCTGGCCCGGCATTTTCGCGATATTGCCGGGCGTGTGAATCAGATGCTGGCCGCGGCTGCCGATGAGGTGTGGCTGGTTGTTTCAGGGATAGGAGTCAAAATCAAATGATTAAATCGTTCTTTGCCACGCTTTCCTTTATGAGCCGCATACCGGTTCCGGCCCGCTGGTCGCAGGGGCTGGAAATCGATCAATATGAGCGCGGGATCGTGACTTTCCCACTGGTGGGGTTACTACTTGGCGCGATTGCCGGGCTGGTGATGCTGGCGCTTCATGCCTGGTGCGGCCTGCCGTTGGCCGCGCTGTTCGCCGTACTGGCGCTGGCGCTGCTGACCGGCGGTTTTCATCTTGATGGCCTGGCGGATACCTGCGATGGGATCTTCTCAGCCCGTCGCCGCGAGCGGATGCTGGAGATCATGCGTGATAGTCGGCTGGGGACGCACGGCGGGCTGGCGCTGATCTTTGTGCTGGTGGCAAAGGTATTGGTCATTAGCGAACTGGCGCTGCGCGGTACCTCGATGCTAGCGGCGCTGGCTGCCGCCTGCGCTGTGGCGCGTGGGATGTCGGTGCTGCTAATGTACCGCCAGCGTTATGCCCGGGAGCAGGGGCTTGGTAACGTATTTATTGGCAAGGTGACTTTCCGGCAGACCGTCATTACCCTGGCGCTATCCTTGGCGCTGGCAACGCTGCTGCTGGGCGTGCAGGGCCTGCTGGCTGCGGTTATAACGCTGCTGGTGGTGTCGGCGCTTGGTCAGGCGCTGAAGCGCACGCTGGGCGGGCAAACCGGCGATACGCTGGGAGCGGCCATTGAACTGGGCGAAGTTATCTTTTTACTGGCGTTGCTATAGAGCACACACCGCGCTGACAGGAAGCATATGGATACAATAAGTGAATGGTTAGCGGCCATCCCGCGGCCGGACGAAAGCGCGATGTCGCGGGCTCGTCAGCATATTGACGGCTTGTTGAAACCGCCCGGCAGCCTGGGGCGTCTGGAATCGCTGGCGATTCAGCTGGCCGGTATGCCGGGGCTACAGGGCGCATTACGTTTTCCACGCAAAACTATCGTGGTCATGTGCGCCGACCACGGCGTCTGGCATGAAGGTGTTACCGTCTCGCCACAGGCGGTGACCGCGATTCAGGCGGTCAATATGACCCGTAAGAATACCGGCGTTTGCGTGCTGGCAGCTCAGGCCGGGGCTGATGTTCAGGTAGTTGACATCGGTATTGACGCCGAACCGATCCCTGGGCTGGTAAATATGAAAGTGGCGCGCGGCAGCGGTAATATTGCCTGTACCGCGGCGATGAGTCGCGAGCAGGCTGAAACGCTGCTGCTGGCGAGCATGCGCTACACCCGTCAGCTTGCGGAGCAGGGCGTGCGTCTGTTCGGCGTGGGCGAATTAGGAATGGCTAACACGACCCCCGCTGCGGCAGTAGTCAGCGTGCTGACCGATCATGATGCCGGCGATGTTGTGGGCATCGGCGCGAACCTTCCAATATCGCAGCTGGCGCACAAGGCGGAAGTGGTACGCCGGGCGATAGCGGTCAACCAGCCTTCACCCGAAGATGGCCTCGACGTGCTGGCAAAAGTGGGCGGTTTTGACTTGCTCGGGATGGCCGGGGTCATGCTGGGCGCCGCTTCCTGCGGATTGCCGGTAATACTCGATGGCTTTTTATCGTACGCGTCGGCACTGGCGGCCTGCCGGATCGCGCCACAGTTGCATCCGTACCTGATTCCGTCGCATCTGTCGGCGGAGAAGGGGGCACGTATTGCGCTGGAGCACCTGCAGTTGCAACCTTATCTGGAGATGGGCATGCGCTTAGGCGAGGGCAGCGGCGCGGCGTTAGCCATGCATCTGGTGGAGGCGGCAGGAGCGATGTTCAACGACATGGGGACGCTGGCTGAGAGCAATATCGTGCTGCCGGAAAACCGTTAACCGGCTTCGGGGCGCCGACCGGCCCCCCGAAATAGTGCTTACAGCGCCTGCTGCCACACGCTTTGCGGCAGCAGATAAACATCCGCTTTAGCCTGCATACCGTCGGTAACGATATGACGAATGCCGCTGGCCATCACCGCAAGGGTGACATCAAACGCATTCAGGCTATCGCCAAAACCGGCGGTAAGGTTGAGCATTGAGCCATCGGCCATCAGATAGATTGTTTTCCCCGGCATCCGATAAGCATTGATATAGGGCATAACCTCTTCATGCGGGAACTGGCGCAGGTGTTCGCAATCAATCTCTTCCGCCACGTGTCCGACGTTGAGAATAAACACGCCATCTTTAGCGCTATCCAGCGCCAGGCTGTTGACCACTTTCTTGCCGCCGGTGGCGGTGGCGACGACATCGGCTGATGCGATTGCATCCTGTAAATCTACGACATGCCAGCCGTCATAAGCGGCCTGTAAACGGCGCGCCGGATCGATTTCCGCCACCATAACCTGGCCGCCGAAGGCTTTTGCCGCCGCGGCAACGCCTTGCCCGACCAGACCGTAGCCGATCACCAGTACTTTTTTCTCATGTAGGGTAAGGTGAGTGGTCTGGAAGAAAGTGTGCCAGGCCGTCAGGCCGACCATATGGCGGTTATGTAGCCCTTCTTTGACCGGCAGATCATCCCAGTTAAAGATAGGGTAGCCGGGGCGAATATCACCGAGGCGATTGACGCCGGAGCCGGTGGCTTCAAGGCCGGCGACGACATTGCCGAACTCGCCGCGCTGGTGGAGCAGGGTGGTAATATCCGCGCCCATCTCGCACAGGTGGGTTGGTTGCCAGGCGATGGCTTTTTCCCATGATTGTTGCCAGTCGGCGTCACTCATATTGCGCCAGGCGCAGGCTTCCGCGCCGCGCTCCACCAGCCAGGAAACAACCTCATCCTGTACGGTGGTTGGATTACAGGTGGTCAAAAAGACTTTCGCCCCTTTCTCAAGGAGCCCCTGCACCAGCGGGATCATTTTCATATCGAGATGCATACAGCAGGCCAGGCGCACTTCGCTGAGGTCGGGAAGGGCCGCCACCTGACGCAGGGTGCGCGGCATATTCTGGCTAGCCCATGCCACTTCTTTCGTTAAATTTGTCTTATTATTCACCGTATTGTGACCTTTAATCCGTAGAGTGGGTTTAACCCCAGTGGGGAAGATGATTCTAACGCAGGGTGTATAAATCACATAACCCACACTGCCCGGTAAAGTTGCAAATAATAGGCATCATAAATACATGGTTGTTAATGAATGGTTAAATAAAGACAATGAAACATCATTTATTCCTATGATGTGAGCGATTCGTTCGATGTTACGCGTTTTACAGCGCCCGCTATTTTCCCGCGCGCGTATTTTTCTCGGCCGTTTAAAACCTCATGCCTTACCCGTTGCTAAAAAGCATATTTTATTGGGCTCAATCGGCGCCGGAACGGGACTTGCGGTGACCAGTATGTTCAGCCACTGGCTGCTGGGCGAGGTGAATCTGTGGTTTATTGCGCCGATGGGGGCCTCGGCGGTATTGCTATTCGGCGTGCCCAGCAGCCCGCTTGCTCAGCCCTGGTCTATCGTTGGCGGCAACGTGCTTTCGGCGCTGATCGGCGTCACTGTCGGACTACTGGTGCCGGATACGGCAATCGCCTGCGGCCTGGCGGCGGCTCTGGCGATTGCCGGGATGTACTTTTTGCGTTGTCTGCATCCACCAGGCGGCGCGGTGGCGCTCACGGCCATTCTTGGCGGCGCCAGCGTACACAGTGAAGGCTACCAGTTTGTGCTGACGCCGGTATTATTGAACTCCATGATGTTGGCGCTGCTGGCGATCGTCTTCAACAATCTGGTCGGGCGCCGCTATCCGCATCCGCTGGCGGCGGAAGAGGTGAAGCCGAATGTAGTGCCGATGGGGATTGCAGTCACTCGCGAAGATATTCACGCCGCGCTGATGGAAGGGCAGTTCCTTGATATCGGCGAGGACGATGTGCAGGAACTACTGGAGAATATTGAACAGCAGGCCCGGCTGCGTCTCGCCGCCGGTCAAAAAGCGCGCCAGTGATGCTATTAAGGCACCCGTTGCAATGCCTTAGCTAGCGCCAGCCTGAATCGCTCGATGAGGTCGGGTTCACCAGGCAATAATTCGGCGAGCGTAATCGTTTTGTCCGCGCGGTAGACCTTACCGCTGCTGAGCAGCGCCTCAATATCATTGGCCACCTGATGTGCGGCCTGCAGATCGGCATCCAGTAATATCACGGCGTGAGCCAGGACGATGTGCACCTGGCTTTCGGCTATGGGCCGCCAGTATTGAGCGGTACCGGCAATCTTGCGGGCGTCTTCCCCCTCGCCGCAGGCGAGGTTATAGCGCCCGTCGCAGAAAGAACCGCTGACGGCCTGAAAATGGCTTTCGACGCCAAGGGTCGCCAGCGTGCGTTGCAATATTCCACACAACAACAGATAGATAGGTTCGGCGGCTTCGCCTAACGGCTGGGTTACCGGCCAGGCAAGACTCAGGTTGAGGATCCCCGGCCCCTGCGGCACCAGCCCACCGCCGGAGCGACGCATCCACACCGGCCAGCCGCGGGCGGCAAAGGATTCACTGACGGCGGCCAGATTGGCGAATTTCCGGTAACTGCCGGGCACCACGAACCCTTGCGGCGCCTGCCAGAGCTGAGCGACGGCTTCACCTCGGCGCGCGCGCTCGAACAGAGGCAGTTCGGCAAGCGTGGGATCATCGCAGCGGACAATCGGTAATTCGTCGGCGTTGAACCCGGCAGGCCAGCAGTCTGTGTTCTGTTGTGTTATCACGAAGCCTCCCTTGTTATGTCGGATGCCGGTTTTTCATCAACATCGCCGTGACGGCAGAGATCAGGCAGCCGACCGTCAGATAAATCGCCACGCTGTGCCACGAGCCGCCAGAGAAGGTGACCAGCGCGGCGGCGATAAATGGCGTAAAACCGCCGCCGACCACGCTGGCCACCTGGTATCCGACGCCTGCGCCGCTGTAGCGATAGCTGGCGCCAAACATTTCGGTAAACATCGGTTGCTGCACGCAAACCACCATATCATGGGCGATGTTGGCCAGCATCAGGGCAAAAAATAGGATCCAGAACAGCGAGTGCTGCTCCAGCGCCATAAAGAAGGGGAAGCCGCTTAATGTTCCGATCAGCGCCCCGGTAATATAGATACGTCGGCGGCCAAACCTATCTGCCAGCCAAGCAAAGCAGGGAATGGTAAAACAGCTAATGCCGCCCACCAGCAACCCAATATTGAGGAACAGTTCACGCGGCAGGCCGAGGTTTTGTGTCGAGTAGTTGAGGGCGAATGCGGTCACGATATACATCGTTAACAGTTCACACAGGCGCAGGGCGATGATTAATAAGAAGGCACCCGGATGGCGTACCAACGCTTCCAGTACCGGCAGGCGTTTTTTCACCGCGGCGGGCGTTTTCTGCACCTGCTGCTCAAACTCTGCCGACTCGGCCATGCCGTTGCGGATCCACAATGCCGCCAGTACCAGCACTACGCTAAACAGGAACGGCAGGCGCCAGCCCCAACTAAGGAACTGCTCATCGGTGGTGAAACTGCTGATAAGCGATACCAGCCCAGTAGAGAGCAGCAGCCCGACGCCGTAACCCACCTGCACGCCGCTGCTATAGAACGCTTTTTTGTTTTTCGGCGCGCTTTCAACCGACAGCAACGCCGCGCCGCCCCATTCGCCGCCGACGGCGAAGCCCTGTAATGCGCGCAAAATCACCAGCAAAACCGGCGCCCACCAGCCAATCTGGTTAAAGGAAGGCAGGAGCCCGATACAGGCGGTGGCGATCCCCATCATCCACACGGTCATCATCAGCATGCGCTTACGACCTAAGCGGTCGCCGAAATGGCCGAAGATCACGCCGCCGAGCGGGCGGAAGAGGAAGCCGACGCCGAAGGTCGCGAAGGCTGCCAGCGTGCCCATTGCCGGGCCAATTTGTGGGAAAAATTCGCGGTTGAACACCAGTGCGGCGGTAATGCCGTACAGCAGAAAATCGTACCAGTCGACGACGGCGCCGGCAAAGCTGCCCCATGCCGCACGACGAGCGCGATGAAGAGAGGCAACCCCGTTGCCGGAGTCGGGAGAAATAAGCGTTGAGTCCATGCCTGTCCTGTTTGTTGCTAACTTGTTATTATTTGAATGAGACGCTTTCTTATCTACGCGCCGTTAGGGAGATTACCGTGCATAAGCGCAACTGAAAAGTTTTTTACCTGCCGGAAAGACAATAAAGTAAAAAATGTCTAAATCGAACATTTAATTTTCACCACTGGCGTGGGTTAACTGTTGACCATTACTGCTATTTTATTTTTGTTGCCCCATTGGGACGGCTTTTAAGAATTCACGTAAATGGTTTACAATTACTATCTCCAACGCTGGATATGGTGGGTGATATGCGTCTAATTTTTGCAGTTTTATTTTATGTTTTAGTTTTACCTAATGCTTTCGCAGAAAAACTGCCTGCGCCAACGGGCAAACCCGTTTTAACCATTTCAGGAAAGATTACCAATACAAACGAAGGCGATACTGCCGTATTTGACGTCGCCGCGTTAGAAAAGTTGGGCAATGAGACAGTGATCACAACCACTCCCTGGTATTCAGGAAAAGTGCGCTTTGATGGTATTTCACTTAGCAAACTTATGGACTTAGTGGGTGCGCAAGGTAAGACGGCGAAGGTGATGGCCCTTAACGATTATACGACCGAGGTGCCGGTGGATGATTTTCATAAATTCCCGGTGATCCTCGCGCTGAAGATGAATGGTGAATATATGCGCATTCGTGACAAAGGGCCCCTTTTTATTGTTTATCCCTACGATAGTAGCGCGGAGTTACAGAACCAAATCTATTATTCCCGCTCGGCATGGCAGGTTTCAAAGATTATAATTGAGTAAGGCTCTGATCTTGAATCGAATACTCACTGCCATTATTTTGTCGCTTTTTATCGTCACCGGATACATTACCTATCTGGTGCATGAGCGGCAGAGTGAGCTGCAAAAATTAACACGTTATACCGACTCGTGGTCTGTGTCCCAGATGGTCTCTGAATACATGCGTCTGGAGGCTCGTTTAAGCGCCCTGGCGCTGAACGTGAAGGGGACCGACCGTGATGAGGTACGCCTGCGCCTGGAAATAATGATGAGCCAGATTGAATTGCTGCAGCAGGGCGATCTTGGTCAGTTCATCAGAAAAAGCGAGCAGCGGCAGGCGACGGTCACCAGTCTGATTCAGATCCTCGATCAACTCGACAGGCAACTGGATTCCATGACGCCTGAGCAGATGATGACTCTGCTATACACGATGAGTAAGTTGGATGGCCCAATGACCTCACTGGCCTCCATGACCCTGGCGCAGGACTTTGATGTCGTTAATCTTACGCATGATAAGATTCAGCATCTCTATTACATCTATTCGGTGATTTCAATCTTGCTGATTACGATGTGTATCACTCTTGGCCTATTGATGCTTCGACAAAATAACAACTTGCGTCGCGCGCATGTGCGCATGAAGCTGTTAGCTAATGATTTACAGCTGTCGAAAGAGAAACTTCAGGTACAGAACCGCCGTTTGCAGTATGACGCTTATCACGATTCGTTAACAGGTATGCCTAATCGCCTCTCTTTCTGGCAGAGGCTACAGGAAGTGGTTAATCACGTGAAACCTTATAATGGTTGCGCAGTGGTTATGTTGTTTGACCTCGATAATTTTAAAGATGTTAATGATACCTTAGGACATGATGCCGGCGATAAGTTGCTTCAGGAGCTCGCCAGCCGTCTGTCGTTCTTTCGTAAAACATCAGAGACGCTGTACCGGCTTGGCGGCGACGAGTTTGCCCTGGTATCGCAGGACCTGAGCGAAGAAATGGCGCTGGAACGGGCGGATGTGATCCGCGAGAAAATCAGCCAGCCCTACTATATCTACGATTCATTGATTAACATCGGCGCTTGCATCGGCATCGTTATCTCCGATGGTGAAAGTCGTACCGATTACTTATACAAATGTGCCGATCTGGCGCTGTATGAAGCGAAAAAGTCGGGCGCGGGCAACGTGGAGATTTTTCGTCCCGGCATGTTACAACGTTTACAGGAAAACAAATCCTTTGAGGACGATCTGCTACATGCACTGGAAAACGACCAGTTCAAGGTTTACTACCAGCCGATCGCCGACACGGTATCGCGTGAAATCTACGGTTACGAAGCGTTGGTGCGCTGGTTTCATCCACTGCGCGGTATGGTGCCGCCTACAGAATTTATCCCAGTGGCGGAGAAAACCGGCCTGATTAACCCACTTGGCGAGTGGGTGCTGAAGACTGCCTGCGAGGAGGCGGCCCGCTGGGAGCAACCGCTGAAGGTTTCGGTAAACGTCTCACCGATTCAACTTATCAATACCTCACTCACAGACACGGTGGCGGCGGTGCTAAAGAAGACCGGTCTCGACCCGCGGCGCCTTGATCTTGAGATTACGGAATCTGATGTATTTAACGAGAATACGCGCTCGCTGGAGATCCTCAGCCAGTTGCGCGAGCAGGGGATTCAGATCTCAATTGACGATTTTGGTACCGGCTATTCGTCATTGTCACGGCTGAGTTATTTCCCTTTTGATAAGATCAAAATTGACCGCTCGTTTGTGGTCAATATACCTATGCAAAAAGATGACCTCGATATCGTGCGCCTGATCATCAGTATGGGGAAAAGTTTACATATGCGCATTGTCGCCGAAGGTGTTGAAACTGAGGAACAGTTAACTTCGCTGCAACAATTAGGTTGCGATCTCGTTCAGGGATATTTAATCGGGAAGCCGGGGCTTTTAAATAACAACTGAAAAAAGATAATCTTCGGTCTTTAAAGTCTCGCCTGTGAACTATCACAGGCGCTTTTTTATATTTTAAATAAAGCTAATCCGTAATGGGTATAAATAGTGGTAGATAAAATAGGATCAAAAAAATAATACCCTTAGCAATTAAAAGGGGTATATGATATGCAATATATCGTTTCATTCGCGGCGCTATTTCACGGCGCGGAAAGAGAGGCAAATCATGCAGCGAATCATTATACCTACCCATTATGTTCAGACCCGCTCCACCCCCATGTGGACCAAGGAGACCGCGCCCGCGTCCATCTGGAAGCGCCATCTTGATGCCGGTACGCGACAGGGCGTCTATCCGCGTTTATCGGTGATGCAGGGTGCAATACGCTATTATGGTTATGCCGATGAAACGAGCCCAGACCCTGTTGAAACGATGACTATTGAAGCGGGGCAGTTTGGTGTCTTCCCTGCGGAAAAATGGCACTGCATTGAGGCATTAACTGACGATACCGTATTTAATGTCGATTTTTACGTCGACCCTAAAATTCTGATTGAGGGATAAGCTGAGTCTATGAACAGTGAAAATAAAGGTTACTCATTAGCGATAGCCAATAACAACAATAATGAAAAAAAAGAGAAAATTTATCTGAAACCGATGGCGCTTTATGTCCCTGATATTGCGGTTCAGGCAGTAGCGGAATTGCTTCAGGATCTTTCTGCCGATAACGCACAGGGCAAAGGGTTCAGCCTGATGGTGACTAACAATAATAATGGTGTATCGGTAGATAAAGATTTCGCCTCAATCGAGGCGCTTCAGGATCCACTGCATGCCGCTGACGCGGTGAAAGAGCTCATCAATATTGTGCGCGGTTATGAGTCTGACGAAGAGACTAACGTCTGCGGTTGGTAAGAATTCAGTCAGGCAGATATCGTCCGATATCTGCCTCTTTCTCCGGTTTCAACTCATCGCTATCTGCTGCAGTAACCAGTCCCGCAAGGCGCTGATATCGGCGCGCTGGGCTAACTCTTGTGTCGCCACCAGATAATAGTTTGCTCCCGGTAAGAACATTTCAAATGGCGCCGCTAATACTCCGCGTTGCAACAGATCGCGCGCCAGCAGTTCGCTGGCAATCACTACGCCTTGTCCTGCTACCGCCGCCTGTAGCGCATGCGTCTCATCGCTGAAGGTTAACCCAGCATCGATATTCAGCTGCGGTGGCCCGTAGCGACGCTGCCAGTTTTCCCAGCCCGGCGAATCAGCCGGAACGTGACGATGTTCAACGTGGAACAGGGTTGCGTGATGCAAATCCTCCAGCCGTGTAATACCCAGCGTTGGGCTAGCGACGACGATAAAGCGGTCTTCATGTAGCAAGGTACAGTGCAGTTCGCGCTCCGGTGTTTCACGATAGCGAATCGCGACGTCAACGCTGCGCTGGTTGAGATCCACCCGCTCGACGCTGGTATGCAGCCGCAGGTCAATAGCGGGGAATTCCGCTTTAAATGCTGCCAGCCGTGGTACCAGCCAGTGAGTTAGAAAGTTGGAGGTGGTGGTGACGGTGAGTGACGGCGGCTGGTGTGAGCGAACAATTTGTGTAGTCGCTTCTTCCAGCGCGCTAAAGGCGCGTTGAGTCCCTGCATAGAGAATTTCACCGCTGTCGGTAAGGCTGACTCCCAGGGCATTGCGTTCACAGACGCGGCACTCCAGCACAGATTCCAGTAGTTTTATCTGGTGGCTTACTGCGGTAGCGCTCACCCCAAGCATATCGGCGGCGCGTTTAAAACTGCGACAGCGGGCAACGGCATGAAAGGCGCGTAGCGCGCCCAGCGGCGGGAGGCGGGTTTTTCTCATGGCTGAGTTTTTCTCATCTATTGCTGAAATTTATGCGTTTGCCGTACTTATTATACAGAGGATAGCCTACTGATATGTGAAATAGACACTGAATTAAATTCATCAGTGTTTGCGATTATCAGGAGTGAATAATGAATATCTACCGTAATCAGCGAGCTGGTGGGGCAACCACTTGCGAGGCCCCGCTCACGCAAACTATCGCGCTAAGTGGCGTATTCGCGGCGGGGGCGCTGCTATTGAGCGTTTCCTCCATGATTGGCGCTATCGGTACTCTGGCGTTGCTGCTGACGCTGACGGGAGCTTTTGCTGTTGGCTATGCAATCGCGCGTTGGCAGCCGTGGCCAGCGCATTATAGCGTTAGGGTATCGTGCTACGCCTTTGTGCTGTCCGCTATGGGCTGGTTAATGTTACTGGTGCTGTGGAATAGCGGACACGGTTGGCTATCTCAAATTCCGGGGATCGCCTTTGGTGGATTAGGTGCGGGTATTGTCTGGAAAAACAATGCTACAGCAAGATACTCGTCGGGCATGATGGCGAACATCCCGATGACAGCAGGTATCGTTATTATTATCCTGGCGACTCTGCTAACCAATCACTATGCGGATTCGGGAAAGGGAGGTTTTGTCTACGCACTGGCGGTCCTGGTAGATCTGGCATTGCTGGGAGCGGTGCTGGTGAAAATTAGACAGCAGGAAATGTCGTAAATCGGCCCGTTATTTACCATAGCAAATCCTACCTATCATCTACGCAAGCGTAACACCACGACGACTTTGGTTCTGGCGTGGCGCCCGTTATCCTCTGTTTGTCAGTGAATCCATTAAATATTATCGTGAACGCTTAGTTATTTTAGTGACAGCAGAATTGAGAGAAAAAGCGGGGTTTTATGTAACGCGGCAACATGTGAAGTGGCTTACATTTTTGACTTCCATCACACTTTATAGTTACGTCATTCTTGGTCGTCGCAGTTATTTACTATGGCATCCATTAAAGACGTAGCAATAAAAGCTGGAGTATCTACCGCTACGGTCTCACGCGTGCTGAATAATCATCCCAGCGTGGCGCCAGAAACTCGCAAAGCAGTTCGTGAGGCAATGGATTTCTTATGCTATGTGCCTAGCAAGAGTGCGTTTCAATTGAGTGGGAAATGTTCTGGGCTGATTGCAGTTGTTCTTCCAAACCTTGTCAACCCACATTTTTGTGAACTGCTGGCGACATTTGAAGAAGAGGCAAGATACATCGGTAAAACGGTTATCGTCAAAACTCATCAGAATCAACCGCAGCTAGATAAGCAAATAATATATACGCTTATTAGTATGGGTATTGACAGTTTGCTATGGGTGCCAACAGAAACCGAAAGCGAACTTGCAGAATGGCTCATCGCGACTAATATCCCCGTTGCAGTGGTTACGCTGGTATCGCGATTTTTCAATTCTGTTTCTATCGATCAAAGTAAAGGGGCGGAAGTTATAGCCGAGCATTTTATTCAGACCGGTCATACCACGTTTGGATTTGTAGCGCAGGAAGGCGCGGATAACCGAAAGGTTTTTTCATGGGCAAAACGAATTACCGCTCAGGGATTGACTATAGATAAAGAGAATCAGTTTTGGATAGCGAAAGGCGAGGGTGAGAAAACATCAGGGCATATTAGTATACTCGATGATATTATTGTCAGGCTAGCCGAGAGAATAAATCATTGTTCATCTCTCTGGGTCTATAACGATGTGGCTGCTAGTTATATTATTGATGGCTTGAAAGAAAAAGGAATATCTGTGCCTAAAGATATTGCCATCGCTAGTTTTGATAATACTTTACTGGCACAAACTAAAAAAATCACTAGTGTGGCGCAACCGATAAGTGAAATCGCCCATCTGGCATTTCAAATGATTAACAACGAAACAAAACAAGAAAGTATTGAAATGCACGAAATTGTCTCTCGGTTAATTATACGGGAGAGTAGCGTGAGTATTAATATTACTTTGCTTTAATCTACATACGCCGTTATCAACTTATAAATATAAACTAACATTGGTTTACTAACCTCTGTTGAACACTTATGACTGTATACTCTAGAGGTCTTCTATGTCTGCAAACTCAATCGAAAGGCAAGGTGTTTACGTCAAACTGCGTTTAAAAGAAAAAATTGGTTATGGAATGGGAGATGCTGGTTCTTGTATGATTTGGAGTGTACTGGCGTTATATCTAACATGGTTCTACACGGATGTTTATGGTTTAGCTCCCGGTGTTGTCGGTACCTTGTTTCTGGTCATTCGTATTTTTGATGCCTTTAGCGACCCGGTTATGGGGGCGATTTGCGATCGTACTCGTAGCCGATGGGGTAAATTCCGACCATGGTTATTATGGATGGCATTGCCATTTGGTTTGGGAGCAGTACTAATGTTCACAACGCCCGATTTAAGCATGAATGGAAAAATTGTTTATGCCTGGGTGACATATCTGGTTATGTCATTAATCTATACTGCTATCAATATTCCATATTGCTCAGTAGCCGGTGTGATCACGCTAAATCAGAAAGAGCGTTTAGGCTGTTTGTCATGGCGATTTTTCCTCAATGGATT
Organism: Klebsiella sp. K-3; assembly: GCF_051207495.1. Lineage (NCBI taxonomy): Bacteria > Pseudomonadati > Pseudomonadota > Gammaproteobacteria > Enterobacterales > Enterobacteriaceae > Klebsiella > Klebsiella sp. K-3. The sequence continues at coordinate 108,555 of NZ_JBPNXF010000013.1, forward strand.
GGCGACGCTAATTGTCTCTTCTTCAATTTTACCCTTAACAGACTGGTTAGGTAACGGTAACAGAGCGGCTGGTTTTCAGTTGACTATGGTAATCATGGGAGGTGCTGCGACACTAATGTTCTTCTTTTGTTTTGCCAGTATCAAAGAACGTGTTACTGCAATTAAAGTTAATGACTCTTTAACAAATGATCTAAAAGATATCATCAAAAACGATCAATGGTTATTGATGATTTTTATTACTTTCCTTAATGTTTTTCCGGCATTTATTCGTGGTGCAGTGACTATTTATTATGCTACCTATGTTATGCAAGCCTCCGTCGGATTTACTACGTTTTTTTTGGCTCTTGGCGTTGCATGTAACATGCTAGGTAGTGTTATAGCGAAACCACTCACCGATCGTTTTGATAAAATTAAGCTGTTCCGTTCGATTAATATCGTTCTTGGCTTCCTTTCTTTAGCTCTATGGTTTGTCGATCCCAGGTCTTTGCTACCACTACTTACACTTTTTATCATCATTAACATCCTGCATTTGATTCAATCAGGGCCAATATTATGGGCCATGATGTCCGACGTTGATGACTACGGAGACTGGAAATACGGTAAACGCCTTACCGGTATTTCATTTGCTGGTAATTTGTTTATGTTAAAAATGGGTTTGGCAGTTGCTGGTGCGATTGTTGCGTGGATATTATCATTGACGGGTTACATCGCTAATAAACCTCAACAAAACACAGAGACTATCGAAGGTATCATTATTATGTTTTCTTTACTGCCAATGATTACCTATTTTATTAGCGCATTCGTAGTTAGATACTTTAAATTGAATAACCACTTTCTTGAACAAATTAAAGTGGAACTCGCTAAGCGTGAACTCAATAACGGTTCTTCATCGCATCATGACATCGAGCGAGATAGGACCGCAGTGGTTAATCATTAGTTAAAATTCCTCTGAAAGAAATTAGGGGTATTATTAATTATTATAATATTCAGAGGTCAATAGAACCGTAATATCTACCTATCCTAATAATGTAGAGGAAAATAACGCATGTCGAGTGAAAATTATTATGATGTAACAGAGTGGAGTGAAGGTAATCCTTTTGAAGATATCGGTTTAGTGATTAATAGTATTATTGCCGATATTAAAAATCGGCAAACAGACACAGATGTCAATGATGGTGGAAAACCGGGGGCTGTTATCTATATCCCGCCTGGAGACTATCATTTGCTCACTCAGGTAGTAATAGACATCAGTTACTTGAAAGTTAAAGGAGACGGACATGGGTTTACCTCTTCAAGTATCCGTTTTAATACTCCGGAAAGTGATTGGGCAAGCTTGCATGAATTGTGGCCAGGCGGTAGTCGTATACTTGTTGATATAACACCATCATCTACGATTCCGGAAGCGGAAGGGGCGGCTTTTTATATTGAGCGTAGCGGTGACCCAAGAATAAGCTCAGTTGAGTTCGCGGATTTTTGCATTGATGGGTTACATTTTTTGGATGACGGTTCGGGAAGTAACGATCCTGAAAACACCTATCTCAATGGTAAAACGGGTATTTATATTGCCAGTGCGCAGGACTCATTCCGCATTAGTGGAATGGGATTCGTATATCTTGAACACGGCATCACTATATATAATGCCGATGCATTGGCGATACATAATAACTTTATTGCTGAGTGCGGTAATTGTATAGAACTCCGTGGGTCGGGACAGGCTTCAAAAATAACCGATAATTTGATAGGTGCCGGTTATAGAGGATATTCCATTTATGCAGAGAACTTTGGTGGCCTTCTGGTTACAGCAAACAACATTTTTCCCCGCGGTAAAAGCAGTATTCACTTTTCTGGTGTCCTCCGTTCTGCAGTTAGCAGCAACAGATTTCATTCATTCTATCCAGGGATGCTGGTTTTTGAGAATAGCTGTTCAGAAAACCTGGTGACGGCAAACCACTTTTTCCGTGAACATGAACCTTGGGAACCTATGCAGTCGTATAGTAATGGTTTAGATGACTTGTATGGGTTGCTATATATAGAAGGTGAGAATAATTCGATTATTGCTAACCATATTTCTGAATCGATTGATAAACAGTATATCGTTCCTGCTGGCGCGACACCTGTCATAATACGGTTGGCATCAGGAGATAGTAACTATATTTCTGACAATCATATTGTTGCTACCACCGATACATCATTGTTAAAAGGTCATGCAGAATCTTGTTTCTCTGCACAAGTTAGAGCGCTGCTGGCATTAGAGGGGTTGGAAGTTCTCGACGTGACGACCGTACAGGTCGACGCAGCATCTCAACGTAATATCATACTTGATTCCGGAAGCGACGCTCAGGTTGTGCTTGATAAAGCGGTCAATGCGTTTAGAGCGACGCCGGTACCCGGCTTGTCATAATAGAAAAGCAAAAAGCCTGCTCGTAAGCAGGCTTTTCTAAATCTGGCTCCTCTGACTGGACTCGAACCAGTGACATACGGATTAACAGTCCGCCGTTCTACCGACTGAACTACAGAGGAATCGTGTGAACGGGGCGCATGTTAGCGAGTGAGTAACGGGATGTCAAAGGAGATTGCGCCATTTGCGATTGTTCGCTGGTAAAATCATCAGTAGTAGAGGTTTTTTCAGCACTGAAGCGAAAATTTAAGCAATAAAAAGGTGAGGGGAGCACTAGCAGATCCGAAAAACTCTGCCTTCAGTGCTTGCTGCAAAGAGTCATTTGAACGGTGAATGTACAATCGTCATCCGGTTACACCTGTTTACAACGCAGGTGTAACTTTAGAAGTGAATGGATTATTTTTCATCGGGTTCTGCATTTAGCAGCCAGGGCTGCAAATGACCATTTTTAATTCTGGTCAAATAATCTTCAATTAAACTCTTGGTTTGCGGGGTGAGGGTATAAAATTCATATAACGTACAAGCTATATTAGATTGTAAATCTATAGTGCTGGAGATATCTTCAGGAATAAAGTACATTTGGCGGTTTGTCATGGTTCTAATGTATAATCTTTTGCCAATAATAGGGTTTTCGTCGAATAAATTAACGCCAATTTCCATGGCGCCGTCTACAGGGTAATATAAAACATACCACTGTGTTTTGTTATGGTCTTTAATTAAAGATTCAACCATTTCGGTAGGAGATAGACGTTTCAAGTTATCAACACAACGCAGAATGTATCGATGCATTACAAATTGTTTTAGTAGTTCTGTGAAGAGTCCTGTTAAAAATAAAATGGTAAATGTCGATGCTATTACTACTAAAAACCATAGTCCTGTTGATAAAGCCGAAAAGGAAGATGCGATAACTAAACTTATTATGAGCGAAACGATAAACATTAAGCTTTGTAATTTATATTTGTCTTTTGCTAATTTGAATAAGAAATAAGTCAGGAAAAATCCAGCCAGGCAATAAAAAAATAATAATGATCTATCCATGTATTTAATCCTGGTATGTATGTGTTAACAATGTTTTCTCAAAGCATCTAAATATTTCAGACTAACTTGATTCTATGCTACCACGAAGACAGTAAACCTTGCTATTCCTGTTGGCGCGGAAACGCACCAGGCAATATTCATTTCGACTTTGCTCAGCCGATTTTGTCGTTATGTTTGATGTCTGTGGAACAGAAGAGGGTAGAAAGCAAAAAAGCAGACGTCGCTGAACGTCTGCTTTTCTTAAAATTGGCTCCTCTGACTGGACTCGAACCAGTGACATACGGATTAACAGTCCGCCGTTCTACCGACTGAACTACAGAGGAATCGTGTGGAATGGTATCTTAGCGGCGAAAAAATTTTTGTCAAATATCAATTCAGTTGTGGCGAGCCGCTTGCTGCATCTATCGACAATTTGTCGTAATTGCCAACAAATTACCAGGAAAAATACTTTGCAGGATTAGCAGTTCTCAATCATCATTTGAAATGTTGTTTCAACTCTTCTCACTAAGGTCTCCCTTGAACGTCACTTCAGCAGTACGCCAGGCCGTAGCGCGCACGTCCTGGTTTAAAAAACGCAAGAGCTATCGGGTGCTCTACTGGCGTGAAATTAGTCCCCTTGCCGTACCGATCCTGTTGGAAAATGCCTGCGTGTTGTTGATGGGGGTTCTGAGTACTTTCCTTGTTAGCTGGCTCGGTAAAGAAGCGATGGCCGGGGTGGGCTTAGCCGATAGCTTTAATATGGTCATTATGTCGTTTTTTGCCGCGATTGACCTGGGCACCACCGTGGTGGTGGCCTTCAGCCTCGGTAAGCGCGATAGAAAGCGGGCGAGGGCGGCCGCGCGTCAATCGCTGGCGATCATGACCTTGTTCTCGATCGTGCTGGCGGCGATTATTCACGCCTTTGGTGAGCAGATTATCGATATCGTTGCCGGCGACGCCACGGTTCAGGTTAAGGCACTGGCCCTAACCTATCTTGAGCTGACAGTGCTGAGCTATCCGGCGGCGGCGATTGCCTTAATTGGTAGCGGCGCGCTTCGCGGCGCGGGGACCACCAAAATCCCGCTGTTAATTAACGGTGGGATGAATATTCTCAATATTATTATCAGCAGTATCCTGATTTACGGCCTCTTCTCCTGGCCGGGGCTTGGCTTTGTCGGCGCCGGGCTGGGGCTGACTATTGCCCGCTATATTGGCGCATTGGCAACCATCTGGGTTCTGATGACAGGCTTTAACCCGGCGCTGCGCATTTCGCTGAAGAGCTACTTTAAGCCGTTTAACTTTGCCATTATCTGGGAGGTGATGGGCATTGGCATCCCGGCGAGCATCGAATCGGTACTGTTTAATGGCGGCAAGCTGCTGACGCAGATGTTTGTTGCCGGGATGGGGACCAACGTCATCGCCGGGAACTTTATTGCCTTCTCGGTGGCTTCGTTAATTAACCTGCCGGGTAACGCGTTGGGTTCGGCCTCAACTATTATTACCGGAAAACGACTGGGGAAAGGGCAGGTCGGCCAGGCGGAACGTCAGGCCTGGTTCGTGTTCTGGTTGTCGACTATTATCCTGACGCTTATTGCCTGGGGCACCGCACCGTTCGCAGGCCTGATCGCTTCGTTCTACACCAGCGAAGAAGACGTAAAAGTGGTGGTTAAAGAGCTATTGTGGCTCAATGCCCTGTTTATGCCAATTTGGTCGCTTTCCTGGACCTTGCCCTGTGCCTTTAAAGGCGCACGCGACGTGCGTTACACCATGTGGGTTTCGATGCTGGGTATGTGGGGCTGCCGGGTGGTTGCTGGCTATACGCTGGGGATCATGCTGGGCATGGGCGTCATCGGCGTCTGGCTGGGTATGGTGCTTGACTGGGCGGTGCGCGGCCTGTTGTTCTATCGCCGGATGATCACCGGGCGTTGGCTGTGGAAGTACCCGCGATTAAAGGCGCGGCTGGAAGAAAAGTCATGAATATCCTGAAAAAGTGTTACTTTTTAGTCGAAGTGAGGAATAAATCGGCAAACGGTCGTTATTATTAAAAACATCTTTGACATGGCTGAGCGTGGCCGTTAGTATT
>NZ_JBPNXF010000014.1:0-94823 GCF_051207495.1 Klebsiella sp. K-3
GATAACGAGCACACCGCGAAGGTCAACGACACCAACGACGAGCGGCTGGATTCGCTGAACATCGGCGGTATGTTTGAGGCCTGGTTCTGAGGCAATCCGATTCCCGGCTGGCGCTACGCTGAGCCGGGCTACAACTCCGGATACAACCTATCTCTGGCCTAATCGGCGGGCGATGCGCTCAAGCTTCATCATCAACAGCAGCGTGACGCCCACCAACACAATGGTCAGCGCCGAGCCATCAGCGATATTGCCGCGATCGGTGAGGCTGAAAATGGTCACCGGCAGCGTCGTCCAACCCGGCGGATAAATCATCACCGTCGCCCCTAACTCTCCCATCGACAGCGATAAACTCAGCGCCAGCGCTGAAATCATCCACGGCGTCATCAGCGGTAGCGTAACATGGCGCAGGCGATACCACGGCGAGGCGCCAAGACTGGAGGCGACGTTTTCAATATCGGCGGAAATCCGCGCCAGCCCGGTCGTTACGTTGCTGAAGGTAAAGGCGGAGATCAGCACAAAGTGCGCCGCCAGGACGATAAAGAAGGTGCCGTTCATCTGCAGCGGCCCCTGGCTGAACGCCACCAGAATGCCCAGCCCGACGGAAACCGAGGGGATGGCGCTGGGCAGATAAAACGCCAGGCCAAGATATTTCTGTAACTTCGCGCCATACTGGCGCAGCGCCAGCGCCGCCCACATCCCGCACAGCAGCGCCAGAAGGCTGGCGCAGAAGCCCACCATCAGGCTCGAAAACAGCGAATCCCACGCCGCGCCGCGAAAGGCGTTAACAAAGTGGGTAAAGGTAAAGCCGGTGGGCAGCAGGCCGTTCCATTGTTTACTCAGGCTGGAGAGTAAAATCACCGCCAGCGGCAGCAGGAAAACGCCGGCAAAAAGCGTCACCGCCAGCGCGCCCGCCGCCGCGCGGCCTTTACGCGACCAAATCAACATCGTTAACTCCTTACGCCAGTGCGCGCCGCAGCCAGCCGATAGAGCATAAACAGCCCCAGCGACAGCAGAATATTAATCAGCGCAATCATGCAGGCCACGCTGTAATCCGACTCCAGAATCGCCTTGCTGTAGACCATCATCGGCAGGGTATTAACCCCTTTGGCGCCAATAAACAGCACGATACCGAACTCGTTAGTGGTCAACAGCAGGCAAAGGCTGCCGCCTGCCATCAGCGCCGGTAGCGCCGCCGGGAAGATAACCTGGGTAATCACCCGTAACGGGTGAGCGCCGAGAATACTCGCCGCTTCCAGCTGGCTCTTATCTATCTGCCGCAGTCCGGCCATTAGCGGGCGCATCACCAGCGGCGTAAAGACGGTGATCTCCGCCAGGATCACGCCGTTAATCGAATAGAGAAAGTCTACCGGCGGCAGTTCAAAAGCAAACAACGCCATCAGGGTGCCGTTGAGCAGCCCCGCCGAGCCGTAAATAAAGGTGAATGCGAGGGTAATCAGGAAGGTCGGCAGCGCGATAAACGTATCGATGACCCGGCTCACCAGTTGGCTGCCGGGGAACGGAATAAACACCAGAATCAGCGCCAGCACGCTGCCGAGCACCAGGCAGCCGAGCGTCGCGAAAACGGCGATCTGCAAGGTATTAAACAATGCGCTGATAAAGCGCTTAGAGTCGATCACCTGCCAGAAAGTCTCGAGGCTTAGATTGCCGCTGGCGTCGCGTAACGCCTGTTCGGCGATCAGCAGTAGCGGATAGAAAAATAGCGTCGCCAGCACCAGCAGCGGCAACGCCAGCCACAGGTAAGGGCGTAGGTTTCGCGCCGGACGCGCAAGCGTGAGGGTTTGCGCCATTATTGCACCTCGATCAGAACCGCATCGCCAGGTTCAAAGTAGAGCGCCAGCTTGTCCCCTGCGCGCGGCAGTGGGTTTACGTGGGTCATCACAATCCGCACCGCTTCGCCAGCGACGTCGCACAGCAGATGCGTCAGATCGCCCTGCCAGTGTACCGAGGTCAGGGTAGCGTTGAGGCGATTACTGATTGCCGATCGCGGCGCCAGGCTCATGTGCTGCGGGCGAATGCATAACAGCTTGTTGTTGCCATGCAGGCCGCCCCGGCTGAAGGCGTTAATCAGGCCGCCGCCGCAGCTCACGCTAACCAGCCCCGGCTCGGTACTGTCTTTCAGCGCCGTTGCCTGCAGGATATTGGCGCGGCCGAGGAATTCGGCGCTAAAGCGGTTCGGCGGATAGTGGTACAGCTCGTGCGTTTCACCGTGGGCGATCAGCGAACCGTCTTTCATGATGCCGATTTTGTCCGCCAGGGTCAGCGCTTCGGTTTGATCGTGGGTGACGTAGAGGATGGTGAGCTCCGGCAGTTCGCGATGCAGACGGGCAATCTCTTCCACCATGTTATGACGAATTTGCGCATCCAGCGCCGACAGCGGTTCATCAAGCAACAGCACCCGAGGACGCACGGCAATCGCGCGGGCTATCGCGACGCGCTGCTGCTGGCCGCCAGAAAGCTGATGCGGGTAGCGGGTGGCATAATCCGCCATACCGACAATTTTTAAGGCTTCAGTCACCCGCTCGGCGATAAGCCCCCTGGGCTGCTTTTGCGCCCGCAGGCCGAAAGCAACGTTATCTTCCACCTTCATATGCGGGAACAGCGCGTAGTTCTGCACCACCATCGCCAGCCCGCGTTTGTACGGCGGCAGCTGGGTGACGTCCGTGTCGCCAATCAGGATCCGACCGCCAGCCGGTTGCACAAAACCGGCAATCGCCCGCAGCACCGTGGTTTTCCCGGAACCGGAAGGGCCTATCAGCGCCAATACTTCTCCGGGTTCAATGGTCAATGACAGCGGTTTTAAGACCACGTTGCCGTGGTATGAAACGCGCAGCGAGTCCAGGGTGATCCCGGAAGTCCCCGCCAGCGACGGGGAAGGAGTGACGGTGGTTTTCATCAACATCAGGCTTACTCGCTATCGGTCACTTTATGCCAGCGGGCGATATCCGCCGACAGCGATACTGCAACGTCGTCCCAGTTCGGCTCCCAGCTCTTCACGCCGTCGAGCGCCGCTTTCGCCGCCTTAAAGTTAGCGTCATCCGGCGCCACATCACTGCGTACCGGCAGGCCCCAGGAGAGCGCGCTAACGCTGGATTGCGCTGGTTTATCCAGCAGGAAATTAATCAGCTTCTTGCCGTTTTCGCTGTTCGGTCCGTTCTGCACCAGCCCGATGGTATAGGGCAGCGCCAGCGCGCTGCGCTCGCCTTTGTCATCCGCCGGCCAGAAAATTTTAACGTTCGGGTTACGCGCCATCTGCGACAGGTTCATCTGCAAATCGCCGTTGGCGACGTACAGCTCGCCTTTGTTGACCAGCGCCGTCAGCTTACCGGTCGAGGCCGATGGGCCGACATTATTGGCCTGTAGCTTACCCAGATATGCAAAACCGGCGTCTTTACCGCCGAGGCTGTGGAACGCCTGCAGCATCACCGCGGTACCGTCGCCCGCCTGCCCCGGCGTGGAGTACTGCAACTTGTTCTTAAAGCGGCTATCCAGCAGATCCTGCCAGCTGGCCGGCGCGGTTTTCAGCAACTGGCCGTTATAGATGAAGGTCAGATAGTTGTTCACCAGCGGCGCGTAGCGGTCGTTAGCGCCGGGGATCTGCGCGCTACCCTGCGGGGTAAAGGTTGCCAGCAATTGCTCTTTCGCGGCGCGCTGGATAAACGGCGGCACCGTGACCAGTACATCAGCCTGTGGATTGGTGCGCTCCTTGGCCAGACGTTCAACAATCGCGCCGGAGCCGCCTTCCACATACTGCACTTTGATGCCCGTCGCTTTGGTGAAGGCAGCGAACTGGCTCTGATACCAGCTGTTATCGCCGTCATGCAGGCCGTCGGCGGAATAAACCGTGACGACGCCGTCCGCCCAAACCGGAGAGCTGGTCAGCGCGAACAGGGACAGCAGAGCAAGTCGGGAGAGTTTCATCGTTTAAGCCTCATCGGATAGTCAGTTATTCTGGTGTAGACCAGATTTGCTTTCACGCTACCGAGGGTTTATGACAAAACGATGAAAGAAGTGTGTCGAAAGAGTTAAAACGAGGGGAGGTGCGTAGCCCCGGCACGCGCAAGCGCCACCGGGGAGATCAAAAAATTTAACCAATAAAATCAATGGGTATCGACTTCGATCCGCAGGCTGTCATGCCGCCAGTATTCAATATCGTAATCGAGAATACGCCCATGCTGATCGTAATTCAGCCGGCGCAGCAGCAGCGCCGGGCGCCCTTCCATCACCCCCAATGCTTCGGCAGCCTGCGGCGGCATTGAAGTGGGATAAAACGACAGATGCATACTGGTATAGATCAGGTCGTACTGAGTTTGATAAATCTCGGTCAGACTGCCGTTAAGATCGTGGCGCAGCAGTTCAGGCACCCGTGCGGGCAGACAGTGGTTTTCGCAGTAGCACACCGGCCGGCCGTCGGCATAGCGCAGCCGGGTCAGCAAATAGACCTGATCGAAGGGCTGCAGCGCCAACGGCGCCATCACATCCAGCGGCACGGCAGCCAGGCGGCCATCAAGCAGCACCGTTTTCGGTTCGCGCCCCTGCTCGAGACACAGCTTGTGGAAGTTGGTATTTTGCGTCGGATCCAGCCATAGACGCTCCGGCGTCACAAACCAGCCGCGGCGGTCGGCGCGGTAAATCACGCCGCTGGCCTCCAGCTGCGCCAGGCTCTCACGCACCGTAATCCGGGTCGTGTTGAACAGCGCGCACAGCTCGCGCTCGGAAGGCAGCTTGTCGCCGCTTTTGAGGGCGCCGTTTTGAATACGCGCCTGCAGCTGCGCTTTAATCATCAGGTATTGCGGCATCTCGCCAGAGGGTGATTTCATGTTTACTCACTGCCACTTTTCGTGCGCTCATTATACATAGCCAGATGAATTTTTTGTTGCAGCGCCACATTTCCTTTGACCCTTCCCCGGCTTTGTCTCCATGATAAATATAAATCTGGTATAGACCAAATGGTGAGACAAATGACTTCACGGAACTACCTGCTGCTGACCCCCGGCCCACTAACCACCTCCCGTACGGTAAAAGAGGCGATGTTGTTCGACAGCTGCACCTGGGATGATGATTACAATCTCGGCGTGGTACAGACCATTCGCCAGCAGCTGGTGCAACTGGCTACCCCAGCCGACGGTTATACAGCGGTACTGCTGCAGGGCAGCGGCAGCTACGCGGTCGAAGCGGTGCTCGGCAGCGTCATCGGCGGACAGGGCAAAGTGCTGATCGTCAGCAATGGCGCCTATGGCGCGCGTATGATTGAGATGGCGCAGCTGATGGGCATCGCCTGCCACCCTTACGACTGCGGCGAAGTCGCACGCCCTGATGCGGCGGCGATCGAACAGATCCTGCAGAACGACCCGGCGATCACCCATATCGCGATGGTACATAGCGAAACCACCACCGGCATGCTGAATCCGATCGAAGAGGTGGCCGAACTGGCGAAACGGTACGATAAACGCTATATCGTCGATGCGATGAGCAGCTTTGGCGGCATTCCGTTGGATATCGCCGCGCTGAATATTGATTACCTGATAAGCTCCGCCAACAAATGTATTCAGGGCGTGCCGGGCTTTGCCTTCGTGATTGCCCGCGAAGCGGAGCTGGCCGCCTGCAAAGGCCGTTCACGCTCGCTGTCACTGGATCTATATGCCCAGTGGCGCTGCATGGAAGATAACCACGGCAAGTGGCGCTTCACCTCGCCGACCCATACCGTGCTGGCCTTTGCCCAGGCGCTTAAAGAGCTGGCGCAGGAGGGCGGCGTTAGCGCGCGCCATCAGCGCTACCGCAACAATCAACGCCGTCTGGTGGCAGGGATGCGCGCGCTCGGCTTCCGGCCGCTGCTCGACGATAGCCTGCATTCGCCGATCATTACCGCCTTTTATTCCCCGGATGCGCCGCAGTATCGCTTTCACACCTTCTACCAGAAGCTGAAAGATCAGGGCTTCGTTATCTATCCGGGCAAAGTATCGCAAAGCGACTGCTTCCGTATCGGCAACATTGGCGAAGTCTACGACGCCGATATCACCGCCCTGCTGGCGGCTATCGACAACGCCATGTACTGGAAACAATAAGGAACCGCCATGAACCGTATTAGCGCACTGATCCTTGACTGGGCAGGCACCACCGTAGACTTCGGCTCTTTCGCCCCGACGCAAATTTTCGTCGAGGCCTTCCGCCAGGCTTTCGATATTGAGATCACTCTTGAAGAGGCCCGCGTGCCGATGGGGCTTGGCAAGTGGCAGCACATTGAAGCGCTGGGCAAACTCCCTGCTGTCGATAGCCGCTGGCAGGCCAAATTCGGCCGCGCGATGACTGCCGCCGATATCGATGCGATCTACGCCGCGTTTATGCCGCTGCAAATCGCTAAGGTTGTCGATTTTTCCGCACCGATTGCCGGCGTTGTCGACACCCTCGCCGCGCTGCGCGCCGAGGGCCTGAAGATCGGCTCCTGCTCAGGTTATCCGAGGCCGGTGATGGAAAAGCTGGTACCGGCCGCCGCCGCCCATGGCTACGCCCCGGACCACTGGGTCGCTACCGATGACCTTGCCGTCGGCGGTCGACCGGGCCCGTGGATGGCGCTGCAGAACGTGATTACCCTGGGCATAGACGATGTGGCCCACTGCGTGAAGGTCGATGACGCCGCACCGGGCATCAGCGAAGGGTTACATGCCGGGATGTGGAGCGTCGGCCTCGCGGTGTCCGGTAACGAATTCGGCGCTACCTGGGAGGAGTACCAGGCGATGTCGAAAGAGGAAATCGCCACCCGTCGCGAGCGGGCGGCAGGCAAACTGTATGCCGCCGGGGCTCACTATGTGGTTGATACCCTGGCGGATCTGCCGGAAGTGATTGCCGACATCAACGCCCGGCTGGCAAAAGGCGAGCGGCCGTAAGCGGGTTAATTCACCTTCACTTTGGTCGTCACCAGCAGGCCGGTAAACAGCATTAATATTCCTGACAACACCAGCGGCGACAGCAGCCCTAAGTGGTCGAGCGCAACGCCGCCGACCGCGGCGCCGCAGGTGTTGGCAAGCTGGATCACCGCCACCTGAATCGACCCGGCTTTTTCCGCCTGATCGGAGAGAGAACGGGTGATCCACGTTGACCACCCCACCGGGATTAGCGCAAACGCGAAGCCCCAGATAATCGCCACCGTCGAGGCGACGATTTTGCTTTCTCCCCACAGTACCAGCGCCACTGCGCAGGCGGTCAGCACCAGCGGCGAAATCGCCAGCGCCGCTTTGACCGAGCGCTTCAGCACCACCGAGGAGAGCGAGGTGCCGATAAAGCTGGCGATACCAAAGCTCAGCAGCACCAGCGTCAGGCCGTCGACGTCAAAACCGGCGAGGGTCATGTAAACCGGGCGAATATAGGTAAAGAAGGCGAACTGTCCGGCGAAGGCCATGAAAATGGCGCACATCCCGGCCATCACCCCCGGACGCTTCAGCAGACCAAACATATTTTGCTGCTGAGCCGCCGATTCACCCGGCAGCGACGGCAGCGCTTTCAGCACCCAGAGTGTACACAGCACGCCCATCACCGCCGCGCCGTTAAAGACGTTGCGCCAGCCGATAAGCCCGCCAAGGAAACTGCCCAATGGGGCGGCGATCACCAGCGCGATTGATACCGCGCCGAAGATAATCGATAGCGCTTTCGGTACCACGCGCATCGGCACCAGACGCATGGTCAGCGACGCCGACATCGCCCAGAAACCGCCGAGCGCCAGACCCAAACAGGCGCGTCCCAGCAGCAGCAGGGTGAAACTATCGGCAAACGATACCAGCAGGCAAGAAAGGGTCAGCAGCAGCGAAAACAGGATAACCACGTAGCGGCGATCGGTTTTGCCGATAACCGTGGTGATAAACAGGCTGGAAAACATCGCGACGAATGCCGTCGTCGTCACCGATTGCCCGGCCATCCCTTCGGAGATGCCTAAATCCAGCGCCATCGGCGTCAGCAGACTAACCGGCAAAAACTCGACGGTAATCAGGCAGGCGACGCAGAAAGCAACCGCGAAGACCGCCGACCAGTTTGGCCGCGCGAGATCGCTTGCATGGGGTTTGGCTTCATTTGAATGACTCATGAGTTACCTGCGAAGAAAGTGGCGGAAAGCTGCGCAGTGTAACATTTTGTATGTGACGTACTTAACGTTTTCGCAACTCTTCTCGCTTTTCATAACGTAATACAAAAGCGTAGCCTGAGAATACAGACCTCGTCATTCTGCCGGATGGCGCTTACGCTTATCCGGCCTACAAGTGACGAGTGCGTAAACCACAGGCCGGATAACAATGAGATCAGTGCAACCAGTGCACGCCGTCTTCCGGGAGAAACAGATCGTTATAGCGCTGCTGTAGGTTATGTAAATCGCTCACATCCGGGTCCAGTTCGCGCAGAAAACCTTGCGCCAGGCGGATCTGTACGTCGGTAATCGGCGCCGCTAATCGCGCTTTTTGCATCAGGCGATACCAGTAGTGCAGGTTTTTCTCGCTGGCGTCGACAATCGCGACCTGCCAGATAAGCAGCACCTGCGCGGCGTTCTGCAGATGTGCTTCATTGGGCCGCTCCAGGTAACGCAAATACTCATTACCGGCGGTTTTTCCCAGCTGATCGATCATCGATTCCAACGGAACAGGCGTAATGCCAAGGCGTTCGCTCAGGCGGCGAATCGCGCGGCGTGAATCAGAGGTAAGCACCCGAAATCCCACAACAAATACCACTACCAGGGTGGCCAGTCCTATCCAGATCATGCATCCTCTCATCCAATCGCGGCCTCACTATCATAATGGGAATTTGCCTGCTGTCGACTGTCGGACCTGGCATATTACGCAAGAAATAAAAAAGCCCGGCGCAATGGCCGGGCAAGGTTACCAAATACCTGGTGAATCAGGCAGTCTGCAAAACTCGATTCTTTTTCTCGCGGCGAATTTTACGCTCTTCGAAGATAGCCACGATGGCCATCAGGCAGATACAGCCGATGGCGGCGGCGTCCAGCGCCGCAAAGGTGCCGGCCCAGCCGGTCAGGCCGAAGACCGGCGTGCCGTCGGCGATCATCCCGAGACCCAGTTTGGCGAAGCTATCGCCGATCAGATAGGCGAAGGTGCCCTTGATTCCATCGGCGGCGCCGATCGCTTTTTTCGGCACAAAGCCGACGGCAGCGACGCCGATCAACAGCTGCGGACCAAACACCAGGAAGCCCAGCGCAAACAACGAGGCCAGATAGACGTACTGGTTGCTGGCATGTTGGTAAACCCCGAGGGTGGCGATAATCAGCGCCAACGCGACGCAGGCCACCAGCGCGCGGCGGCCGTTGGCCAAGTCCGACAACCAGCCCCACAGTAGCGTGCCAACCAGCGCGCCGACTTCAAACAGGGTAAAGCCCTGAATCGCCACCTCTTTAGACAGCTTCAGCTCCTGGAAAGCATACACGGTGGACCACTGATCGATACCGATACGCACCACGTAGAGGAAGATGTTGGAGAAGCACAGCAGCCAGATCACTTTGTTTTTCAGCACGTACTCAACAAAGATCTGCCACTTGGTCATCGCATTTTCTTCGGTTTCTTTGTCCTCTTCGCTAATCGCTTCGCCAAACAGCTCTTCCGCCGTGCCAAGGCCGTAGGATTCCGGAGAGTCGCTACCGTAACGCAGGCCAATAAAGCCGACGATCAGCGCAATAATCGACGGGAAGATAAACATGCCGATCACGTGGCCGTCGAACAGATAGTTGGCGCCAAACAGCGCCACGCCCGCCGCGCCCGCGCCGCCGAGGTTGTGGGAGATATTCCAGAAGCCGAGGAAGGTGCCGCGTTTGCGTCTGGGCGTCCACTTGGTGATGGTGGAATAGCTGCACGAGCCGCCGGTGCTCTGGAAGAAGCCGCTCAGCGCATAGAAGGCGATCATCAGGAACAGGCTGGTTGAACCCGCCCCCATGCTGGCGCTAAAGCCCAGCATACAGATGGCGGAGAGGATCAGCATAAACGGCAGGAACTGCTTGGTGTTTTTACCGTCGGCATAATAAGAGACCAGCGTCTTGCCCACACCGTAGGTAATGGAAAAGCCCAGGCCAATCATCCCCAGCTGCGTCATGCTCAACCCGTAGGTGGAGATCATGTCGTTCTGCGCGATGTTAAAGTTCTTGCGGATCAGGTACATGGTCAGGTAGCCGATGAAGACCACCAGGTAGGACTGCATGAAAGGTTTGAACCACATTTTGCGCCGCACGTCGAGCGGCAGATCCAGGGTCGGCTTGCGCACCTGATTCAGAAAGGCCAGCATGGGTATCTCCTGAGCTGATTTTTTATGCCTGCGTAATAACCAGGCATTGTAAAAACCAGCGCGCCGTCTGGCCTGAGACGGCGTCCAGGTGAAACCGGGAAAATTTCTTAGTTTTGCCCCGTTCGCGGCGAAAGGGTGAGCTACATCACGCTTCGCTGGCGGTACGCGGCGCCTGCGCGTTTAAAAACGGCAGCAGCAGCAGCGCGGAAATGCCGGCGGCAATCGCAATCACCACGAAGAATCCGGTCCAGTGCCAGATATCCATCACCTGCGCCAGCGGCCAGCCGGAAAGCGAGGCGCCAAGATAAGCGAACAGGCCGACAAACCCGGTCGCCGCCCCGGCGGCTTCTTTATGCGAACATTCCGCCGCCGCCATACCGATCAGCATCTGCGGGCCGAAAACGAAGAACCCGGTGGTGAAGAAGCAGGCCGCCTGCATGACGTAGCTGGCGAACGGCATCAGCCACAGCCCGCCAACCGACAGCAAAATTCCGGCGGCGAAGATCAGGTTCATCGGCCCGCGATTGCCGTTAAACAGCTTATCCGAGCCCCACCCCGCCACCAGCGCGCCGATAAAACCGCCCAGCTCAAACATGGTCACCGCCGAGTTAGCGGTCACCAGATCGACGCCAAGCGTCTCCGACATATACAGATTGCCCCAGTCGTTAATCGCCGCCCGCACCACGTACACCAGCACATAGCACAGCGATAACAGCCAGATATAGGGATTGGCCAGCACGTAGCGGGTCAGTATCTCTTTACGCGTCAGCCCTGCGCCTTCCTGCTGCTGGGCGATTTCCAGCGCATCGTGACGCCAGTCGCCTACGGCGGGTAACCCCACCGCCTGCGGGCGATCGCGCAGCCGCCAGCACAGATACAGTCCGGCGAGGATCGCCAGACAGCCGGCAATCGTCATCCCCATTCGCCAGCCGTAATGCAGCGCCGCCGCCCCCACGACCATTGGGATCAGCGCGCCGCCGACGTTATGCGCGGTATTCCACAGCGCCCACCAGCCGCCGCGTTCGGTCCGCGAATACCAGGCCGTCAGCAGCCGGGCGCACACCGGCGAGCCCCAGCCCTGGAAGAAGGCATTCAGCGCCCACAGCAGCGCGAAGGCCCATAGCGAAGTAGAAAAACCGAACAGGATATTCACCACCCCGGTGGCGATGAGCCCCAGCCCCATAAAATAGCGGGCGTCGGAGCGGTCGCTGACGATACCGGAGAAAAATTTCGACAGCCCGTAAGTGATGTAAAACAGCGTGGCCAGTAGGCCAATATCGCTACGAGTCAGTACATTGCTGGCCAGAATTTCAGGCACCGCGGCATTAAAGCTTTTGCGGGTGAAATAAAACAGCGCGTAACCAAGCCAGATGGTAAGCAGGATATGGCGACGCCAGTAACGATAACGCTCGTCCAGCTCGCGTTTATCGCTAATCGGCGCGGCGTCCGGCGGCGCTTTTAAAAAGGCAAACATCGGCGCTCCTCTCAGACGTAACGCAGCGGTAAATTGACGCACACGCGGGTACCGTGTGTGCAGGAGATAGTTAACGTACCGCCCAGCGCTGTCACGCGCTCACGCATGCCGGTCAGGCCGAACCCCTGCAGATTCGACCCCGGCGGCAGGCCGCAGCCGTCATCTTCCAGCACCAGCATCAATCGCCCATCCTGCTGCCAGCCCTGGAGGGTGACGGCGCTGGCGCTGGCGTGCTTGACGATATTATTCAGTCCCTCCTGGCAAACGCGAAACAGCGTCACGCGCTGGTTTTCGCTCAGCCCCGCCTCGTTAATCCGCCATTCGAGATGACTGACGATACCGCGGTCTTCCAGTTCCATTTCACGCATCAACGAACGTACCGCCTGTTCAAGCGGCAGATCGTCAAGCTGGCGCGGACGCAGACGACCAAGCAGTCTTCGCACAGAGTCGTAAACCCCCAGCGACAGCTGTTCTATCAACTGGCCGCTCTGCCGTACGCTGGCGTTGTTTGGCGCCAGACGCTGCACGATCCCCGCCTGGGTGCGAATTGCCGTGATAGTCTGGCCAATATCATCGTGGAGCTCGCGCGCCACGTCACGCCGCACGCTCTCTTCCGTTTCCAGCAGGCGTTCCGCCAGCCGCCGATTACGCGCCAGCTCGTTCTGTAGCGACAGGTTAAGCTCGCGCAATCGCTGGATCCCCGCGCCCAGCAGCAGTCCGGTCAGGCTCTGCGCCAGCAGTGAAAGCAATAAATCAACCGGGTGATCGTGCCAGGTCTGGCTGGCAATCAGCGCAATGGCGTTCATCAGGGTGGCGATCAGCGCCCCCTGCCAGCCGTAGTGCCAGGCGAGAGCGATAATCGGCAGCGCCAGACAAAAAGGGGTAAAGCGGGAGAGTTCGGCGGGCAACCCGAGCTGTAGCCACAGGCTGACGGTAAAGAGCAGCAGGTACCAGATCAGATGCCGGCCACGCCAGTTAACTGGCTGCGACACCAGCGACGGCCCCAACGGCTGCCAGACGGTACTGGTCAGATAATGCCAGATAACCAGGCAGGTCGGCGCCAGCGTCAGGCCGCCGGTCAGCGTCAACAACAGCGCGGTCAGTCCCTCACTGCCTTCTTGCGCCAGCCACGGCAGCGATTGCAGCAGCGAGGCGGCGATCAGCGCCCCGCCCTGGCGCAACAATGTCAGCCAGTCTCGCTGCTGGCGATAGCGTGAAATCAATGCCACCGGCAGCAGGGTCAGCAGACTTCCGGTCATCAATATTATCGGGTGCGCCAGCGCCACTTCCTGCGCCAGCCAGAAGATAAGCAGCCACTCGGCTCCCAGCAGCACCGGCCAGTAGCCACGCGGGCATTGCAGCATCAGCCCTAAACGCAGGCCAAAGGGAAACAGCAGCACCGCTAAATCCGCGCGTTCCACCAGATGCAGACTGATACTCCACAGGCAGAACCAGGCGGCTGAGAAGATAAAGGCGCAGCCGATCACCGACAGCAATCGTGAAACGACGGTGTTCATTGCCAGCTATCGAACATGCGGCGCGCCAGCTCAACGTCGTTACTGACGCCCAGTTTTTCCAGCAGGTTGGCGCGATGAACGTGAACGGTTTTCGGCGACAGACCGAGCTCGGCGGCGATCTCTTTCACCGCCATACCCTGCGCCAGCTTTTCCGCCACCTGGCGTTCGCGTTTGGTGAGCGGATCCTGGCGCCCGGCGGCCAGCTTCATGGCGATATCCGGCGTGAGATAGCAACCGCCCGCCGCCACCGTACGGACCGCGGCGATCAGTTCATCCGGACTGCAGCGTTTCGACAGGAAGCCGCGCGCGCCGGCGTTCAGCGCCTGCTCGATCAGCGCCGGGCTATCGTGCACCGACAGCATGATGGTCGCCATCCCCTTCGGCAACTGGCTTAACAGCTCCAGCCCGGAAATATCCGGCATTGAGATATCGCAGATACAAACCTGTACACCGCGCCCCGGTAGCCCCGCCAGCGCCTCGCGTCCACAGCCGAATTCAGCGACAACCTGAAAATCAGCTTCCAGCCCCAGTAGCTGAGCAAAACCGGAGCGGACAATCAAATGATCGTCAATAAGGGCGATGGTAGTCATGGTGTTTCCTGGTGCCTGAAAGCGCCGGATGGCGGCGTAAACGCCTTATCCGGCCTACGGATTCACTCCCTGTAGGCCGGATAAGCGCAGCGCCATCCGGCAAAGGCGCTTACCTTAGCGGTAAGCGCGTAGCTGTTCAAGCCTTGAGCGCTATTCGAAGAACACCGCAATTTTGTTAAACATGGTGGGATCGGACTGGTTACGCGCCACATTGGTGACATCTTCCAGCTTTTCAATCTGACTAATCATCTGCCCCAGTCGCTGGTCATCATTTACCAGCAGCCAGATGCGGCTATGCTCGCTGCCCTGGATCGGCAAGCAGAGAATGCCTTCAACGTTAAACGCGCGGCGGGCAAATAGCCCGCAGACGTGGGTCATGACGCCAGGGTGGTTGCGGACGGTGAGTTCCAGAATGACGTTATCGTGTTGCTTTTGCATGGCTTATTCCCCCACCATCTCAGTATTGGCCGCACCCGGCGGTACCATCGGATACACTTTCTGCTGCGCGTCGATACGCACGTGGATCAGCGCCGGGCCGGGACGGTCGATAATCGCCTGCAGCGCCGCTTGCGGATCGGCTTCGTTATTTAAATCACAGGTTTGCAGACCAAAACCGGCGGCGATCTGCATAAAGTTAATCATCCCCGGATAGGTCGCGGCGAAGACACCCTGCTGATAGAACAGGCTCTGCTGCTGGTGCACCAGCCCCAGCGCTTCGTTGTTCATCAGGATAATTTTTACATCCAGCTGATTTTCGGCGGCGGTGGCCATCTCCTGAATATTCATCATCAGGCTGCCGTCACCGGAGAAACAAATAACCTTACGTTGCGGATTGGCCAGCGCCGCGCCGATGGCCGCCGGCAGGCCGAAGCCCATGGTGCCGAGACCGCCGGAAGTCAGCCACTGGCGGGGACGGTTGAGTGGATAGGCCTGCGCCGTCCACATCTGATGCTGACCCACATCGGTGGTGATGATCGCCTCATCATCAACGCAGGCGGCCACGGCGTTAATCAGGCCGTAATGGGAGAGCGGATCGCTTTCCTGCGGAATGGCGCAGGGGAATTCTCTTTGTAAATCGGCCACCAGTTGGCGCCACTCATCACGCGGCTGCGCCTCAATCTGCGGAATAAGCTGGGCTAAAACCTCCGCCACGTCGCCCTGAATCGCTACGTGCGGTTGCTTAATTTTGCCAAGCTCCGAGCGATCGATATCGACGTGAATTATCTTCGCGTTCGGGCAGAACTGCTCGGTCTTTCCAATCGCCCGATCATCAAAACGAGCCCCTAAAACAATCAGTAAATCAGCTTCTTGCAGAATAAAGTTAGTGCTGCGCGCGCCGTGCATCCCCAGCATGCCCAGCGACAGAGGGTGCGCCTTCGGCAGCATACCCAGCGCCATTAAGGTCATAGTGGTCGGCAGGTTGGCTTTTTCCGCCAGTTCACGAATCGGCTGCGGCGCGTTAATTACGCCGCCCCCCAGATACAGTACCGGGCGTTTCGCCGCATTGATCATTGCCGCCGCTTCACGCACGCTTTCAGGCGCGAATGCCGGTGCCGGGGCGCGCTCGCCGGGCTCTGGGAGCGTTTCCAGTTCAATGGTTGCCGACTGCACATCCTTAGGAATATCTATCCACACCGGCCCGGGACGCCCGGACTGGGCAATACGGAAGGCGTCGCTCATCACCTGCGGCAGCTCGGCGATGTCGCGCACCAGGTAGTTATGCTTGGTGATGGGGATAGAGATGCCGTAGGTATCGACTTCCTGGAAGGCATCGGTGCCGATCATTGAGGCCGGAACCTGTCCGGTGATGCAGACCAGTGGAATAGAATCGAGGCGGGCATCGGCGATGGCGGTAATCAGGTTGGTGGCGCCAGGGCCGCTACAGGCCATACAGACTGCGGGTTTACCTTCGGTACGCGCCATCCCCTGAGCGATAAAACCCGCCCCCTGCTCGTGTCGCGCCAGGATGTGGCGGATCTGCGTGCTTTGGCTCAAGGCATCATAGATAGGCAGAATGGAGCCGCCCGGAATGCCGCTGACCATAGTGATACCCTGGCGTTCCAGTAAATGAACAACCAGCTGCGCGCCGGTAAAGCGCATTGTGTTTGATGTGGTGCCCGAACTTGCCATGCTCCAGTCCTTTTATTCTGGGCCGACTTTACCGGGGGGCTCGCCAACAAAAAACCCCGCTCGGTTTGCGCCGGCGGGGTTTGGAATTCGTGTTGTTCCGGACCCTACGGCGCATTGCCGACGACGACCACCACAGACACGACGACCACCGCGGCAGGCGCGGTTTTTAGTAGGGTCGAAGTCATCATGGCAGCGTTCATTAGGGACCTGTTGTGTCGAAAAATAAGCTGAATTTATACAAACACAGGTTTTGCGTTTTCACAATGGATTTATTTTCATCCACGAGAATTTGCGCGAAAGATCACAATTTGCGACATCAGCGGCAGAAAACAAAAAACCCCGCCGGAGCGAGGTTTTTATCAGCATTTTTACGGGTGGTAGCCGTAAGCACACTGTATTACGTCAACGACAAAAGTATACGCGATCGCTGCAATTCGCGCAATTTAAGGTCGAAATTTCTCTGTCATAGAGTATGTACGACGGGTGCGAATTTGTCCAAAAAATACTGTTCATACATACAGTATTTATCTATACTGGATGTGTTCACTTTGTGCCATTCGGGGGCCGCAAGTTTGACCGGCGCAACGAAGTCCTGGCTGAAACGGGTGGTGCCGTCAGTGCCTTAACCCCGAGAGAGCACACTGTGTTACGTCAACAATGCGTCGTGTCCGGCCCGTGCGGCCACCACTGCGCAACCCCTGTGAGAACAGGGATAAGCTGGCAACAGGCAGCGGAAAGGTACGTCAGCTTATTGTGTTCCTTAACCACAGGAGACGCGCGTATGGGCGGAATGGATATTATTATTTTAATCCTGAAACTCATGGTTGCTGTGTTGCAACTACTTGATGCAGTCCTGAAACAGTTCCGCTGATTCAGGTTCAAGTCGCACCTGAGGGGGGCGGGAAACCGCCCCCCTACAGGCGTCCTTCGGGCGTTCCGGGAAGACTTGATGGAGGAACCATGCCACCGCTATTAATTGCCGCAACGACGCCGGAGGATCCGGGGTTCGTCGCGCTGCGCACCGAAAGCCTTGAACAGCATTTCAATATGCTGCGCCGTCTGGCGGAAAACTGGCAAAGCGGCAAAAACCGCTTTAACGCCCCTGGTGAAAAGCTACTGGGCGCGTTTGTCCGTGGCCAGTTGGTTGGGGTCTGCGGTCTGAACGTCGACCCCTTCAGCCAGCAGCCGCGGGCCGGGCGCATTCGCCATCTCTATATTCGCGATAGCCATCGCCGCCAGGGAATTGGCCAGCAGCTGCTGCTCTCAGTCATCACGCATTCCGGCGCCTGGTTCGATTTCCTTAACACTCATGCCCCGGCGCAGGCCTGGCCCTTTTATGAACGCTTTGGTTTCCGCCCGGTATACGATGAGCCTCGGGTTACGCATCGCCTGTTCTGCTCGCTGTAAGCGCGGCTGGTTGGCGCAGCGGGCGCATGTTACAGTCCGCTGACCTTAACTGCTGAATCTGCCTGCGATGACCATCACCGTATTCTGCATTTTGCTTTTCGCTGCACTGCTGCACGCCAGCTGGAACGCTATCGTCAAAGCCAGCGGCGATAAAATGTACGCGGCGATAAGCGTCAGCGGGTCGGCCTCGCTGATTGCCCTGGTGATGCTCCCCTTCGCGCCGCAGCCGACGCTGGCCAGCGCCCCCTATCTGGTGGCGTCATGTGCGTTGCAGGTGGTGTATACGGTACTGGTGGCGAAGACCTATCAGGTGTCGGATATGAGCCAGACCTATCCGCTAATGCGCGGCACCGCGCCGCTGCTGGTCGCGGCTATCAGCGTGATATTTCTCGGCGATCGCTTATCGCCGTTGGCCTGGTTGGGTATTGGCGTCATCTGCCTGGCGATTCTGGCAATGGCCTTTAACGGCCGCGTCAGTTCCCGTAAAGGCATCATGCTGGCGCTGATCAACGCCTGTTTTATCGCGGGCTATACGCTGGTAGACGGCACCGGGGTACGGCTGGCGGGATCGGCGCTCGGCTATACCCTGTGGACCTTTTTTATGAACGGTTGCTGCCTGCTGTGCTGGGCCATGGCGGCACGGCGGCGCGAAGCCAGCCGTTATTTACGCCAGCACTGGAAAAAGGGCATCCTCGGCGGCGTCGGCACCATGGGCTCCTACGGCCTGGCGCTATGGGCGATGACTCAGGCGCCGCTGGCGGTGGTCGCCGCGCTGCGTGAAACCTCCATTCTGTTCGGCGCGCTGATCGCGTTTATCGTCCTGAAAGAACAGGTGGTAGCGCTGCGCATCGTTGCCGCCTGCGGTATTGCCGCCGGAGCAATCCTGCTGCGCCTCTCATAGATTAAAATGGCAACATTAGTTGCCGATCCTGTTTACAAAACCTGCCTGAATTTTCCCCAACAATCGGTGCTATGTAGTTGTTCTGTCATTTTATTGTGGTAGATTCCTCCATCGTTTAAGGGGTGTGCCAGTCACATATTCTTCATTTCTCATTGCTCGCGAAGTATTCATCGACATGAAACGGCATAAGAACTTCAATTTGTTGTTGATGCTGGTACTGCTGGTGGCCGTTGGCCAGATGGCGCAGACCATTTATATTCCGGCTATCGCCGACATGGCGGTATCGCTTAACGTCCGCGAAGGGGCGGTACAAAGCGTGATGGCGGCCTATCTCCTGACGTACGGCATTTCCCAGCTGTTCTACGGCCCGCTCTCCGACCGCGTGGGCCGCCGCCCGGTGATCCTCGTCGGGATGTCTATTTTTATGCTGGCGACGCTGGTTGCCATCACCACCCATAGCCTGCCGGTGTTGATCGCCGCCAGCGCCATGCAGGGGATGGGTACCGGCGTCGGCGGCGTGATGGCGCGCACCCTGCCGCGAGACCTGTATGAAGGCGCGCAGCTGCGTCACGCCAATAGTTTGTTAAATATGGGAATACTGGTCAGCCCGCTGATTGCGCCGCTGCTCGGCGGCATCCTTGATACCCTGTGGAACTGGCGCGCCTGCTACGCTTTCCTGCTCATACTGTGCGCTGGCGTGACGATTAGTATGGCGAAATGGATGCCGGAAACGCGCCCACAAGGCGCGCCGCGGACGAAACTACTGGCCAGCTACAAAACGCTGTTCGGTACCGGCGCCTTTAACTGTTACCTGTTGATGCTGGTGGGCGGGCTGGCCGGGATTGCGGTGTTCGAAGCCTGTTCCGGCGTGCTGATGGGCGCGGTCCTCGGCCTGAGCAGTATGGCGGTCAGTATTCTGTTTATTCTGCCGATCCCGGCGGCGTTCTTCGGCGCGTGGTTCGCTGGCCGTCCGAATAAACGCTTCTCGACGCTGATGTGGCAGTCGGTTATCTGCTGCCTGCTGGCGGGAATTATGATGTGGTTGCCGGGGCTGTTCGGCATTATGACCGTCTGGACACTGCTGGTGCCTGCGGCGCTGTTCTTCTTCGGCGCGGGTATGTTGTTCCCGCTGGCTACCAGCGGCGCGATGGAACCATTCCCGTTCCTCGCCGGTACCGCTGGCGCGCTGGTTGGCGGCCTGCAGAATATCGGCTCCGGCGTGCTGGCCTGGCTGTCGGCAATGATGCCGCAAACCGGGCAAAGCAGCCTCGGCCTGCTGATGATGTTAATGGGCCTGTTGATTCTGCTGTGCTGGCTGCCGCTGGCCTCGCGCTTTACCAGCCACCAGCAGCCGGTCTAAGCGCCGCTGGCGCTCCCCGGATAGCGGCTTACGCCTTATCCGGGCTACCCCCTCGGCGGCTGCTTTTGCCTTATGTCAGGCTGTGCAACCATTCGATAAAGGCGTCGATTTTCGGCCACTGACGGCCCGGCAGGGTCGTCACATAGTAGTGCTGGTGACACTTCAGCGTCATGTCGCCGAACGGCGCGATAAGCTCCCCGCTTTCTAACCGCTTCTGCACCAGCCGTTTACGCCCCATCGCTACCCCGACGTCATTCATCGCCGCAATCACCGCTAAATCAGAACGATCGAAGCCGATACCCGACGATTGCGGCAATTCAATCGCAAATTGCTGCGCCCAACTGAACCACTCATCGGTACCGGAATCATTGCTCCATGCCTGACGGTCATGTAGTAACGTGCAGTAGCGCAGATTGCCTGGATTGCGGATTATCTGCTGCTGCTGTGCGTATTTCGGCGTACATACCGGCACGATCGCTTCATCCATCAGAAAATGATGGCTTAGCTGTGATGACGGCGCATCATCAAAATAGATCGCCAGATCGATACCCGCACGCTGTAGATTGACGTTATCGTTGCCGGTGAGCACAGTCAGCGAGATGGACGGGTAGCGGCGGGTGAAATCGCCCAGCGCCGGCACCAGCCAGCATTGGGCGATCGACGGGCGCGAGTATACCGTCAGCGTGCCGGAGAGCTCCTGATTTTTAATATCCAGAATCTCCTGGTTAAGGCTATCCAGCGAGGATTTCAACGCCCAGAATACCCGCCGCCCCTCGCGCGTCAACTCCACCTTGCGGTGCGAACGTATAAATAGCTGAATACCCAGCTCTTCTTCCAGCTGGTTGATGCGATGGCTAACGGCGCTCGGGGTCAGCGACAGCTCTTCCGCCGCCAGTGCAAAGGACTCATGGCGAGCCGCAACTTCAAAGGTATACAGCTTTGACAACTGCCAGCCGTTCAGCAGGCGATTACCTATCTCTTTCATTACATCCATCACGATTCCCCGCCTTTTCTTTGCCGGTAAGTGTAAAAAAAAACGCAGCCGGAGCGCGCCTGAAAGATGAATAAAAGTGACTCAACACACATTTAACGGGCTATTTAAGAACCAAATCACGCATTTGCATCAATTTGGCTCATCTGAAAAGCGATTTATATCGTTTGTCAGCCTATGTCGCTTTTCTGTTCAATAACCACACGTTATTTACGGCGAGGTGGGGTATGGAATCTCAAATCTGGGTGGTAGGCACGCTGTTTATCAGTATCGTGCTAATCGTTTTAACGATCGTCAAACTGAAGTTTCATCCGTTTCTGGCGCTCCTGCTGGCAAGCTTTTTCGTCGGCGCGATGATGGGCATGGGGCCGCTTGATATGGTCAACGCCATTGAGAGCGGTATTGGCGGTACGCTTGGCTTCCTGGCGGCGGTGATCGGTCTCGGTACCATCCTCGGGAAGATGATGGAAGTCTCCGGCGCGGCGGAACGCATCGGCCTGGCGCTGCAGCGCTGTCGCTGGTTGTCGGCAGACGTGATCATGGTGCTGGTTGGCCTGATCTGCGGCATTACGCTGTTTGTTGAGGTTGGCGTGGTGCTGCTGATCCCGCTGGCCTTCTCCATTGCCAAAAAAACCAATACCTCGCTGCTGAAGCTGGCCATCCCCCTGTGTACCGCGCTGATGGCGGTGCATTGCGTGGTGCCGCCGCATCCGGCCGCGCTGTTCGTGGCGAATAAACTCGGCGCGGATATCGGCACGGTCATCGTCTACGGCCTGCTGGTTGGCCTGATTGCCTCGCTGGTAGGCGGCCCATTGTTCCTCAAGCTGCTCGGCAACCGCCTGCCGTTTAAACCGGTGCCGACCGAGTTTTCTAACCTTGAAGTACGCGAAGAATCGACGCTGCCCTCGCTCGGCGCTACGCTATTTACCGTGCTGCTACCGATTGGGCTGATGCTGGTGAAAACCGTCGCTGAATTGAACATGGCTAAAGGCGGCACGCTGTATATGTTGCTGGAATTTATCGGCAACCCGATCACCGCGATGTTTATTGCCGTCTTTGTCGCTTATTACATTCTTGGTATTCGTCGCCAAATGGGGATGGGCGTCCTGCTGACCCATACTGAAAACGGCTTCGGATCGATTGCTAATATTCTGCTGATTATTGGCGCGGGTGGCGCGTTCAACGCGATTTTGAAGTCCAGCGGCCTGGCCGATAGCCTGGCGGTGCTCCTCTCGAATCTGCATATGCATCCGATTCTGCTAGCCTGGCTGGTGGCGCTGATCCTTCACGCCGCCGTCGGCTCCGCTACCGTGGCCATGATGGGCGCGACCGCTATCGTCGCCCCGATGCTGCCACTGTATCCTGGGGTAAGTCCGGAGATCATCGCTATTGCCATCGGTTCCGGCGCGATTGGCTGCACGATCGTAACGGATTCCCTGTTCTGGCTGGTGAAACAATACTGTGGCGCAAGCCTCAGCGAAACATTCAAGTATTATACGACGGCGACATTTATCGCTTCTTTACTTGCACTCGCCGCCACCTTCCTGCTTTCTTTCATCATCTAAGCGAACGAGACGTAATATGAAAAACGCTGACCTGACCCAATTAACCGCGACCTTCCCGCTTGTACAGGAGCTGATCGCGCTGAAAGAAACCACCTGGTTTAACCCGGCGACCACGACGCTGGCGCAAGGTTTGCCCTATGTCGGCCTGACCGCCGAAGATGTAAAAGACGCTCACGAACGCCTTCAGCGCTTCGCGCCGTATCTGGCGGAAGCCTTTCCGGAAACGGCCGTCACCGGCGGGATTATCGAATCAGAAGTGGTTGCCATTCCGGCAATGAAACGCCGCCTCGAGCAACAATTCAATCAGCCGATTCACGGCGAACTGTTACTGAAAAAAGATAGCCACCTGCCGATTTCGGGCTCCATTAAGGCGCGCGGCGGCATTTATGAAGTGCTGACCCATGCGGAAAAGCTGGCGCTGGAAGCCGGGCTGCTCACCACCTCAGATGATTATCGCAAATTGCTGACACCGGAATTCAAGCAGTTCTTCAGCCAGTACAGCATCGCCGTTGGTTCTACCGGCAACCTCGGTATGTCGATCGGCATCATGAGCGCGCGCATTGGTTTTAAGGTCACGGTACATATGTCTGCCGATGCCCGCGCATGGAAAAAGGCCAAACTGCGCAGCCACGGCGTAACGGTTGTTGAGTATGAAGAAGATTACGGCGTGGCGGTCGAACAGGGGCGCAAGGCGGCGGAATCCGACCCGAAATGCTTTTTCATCGACGATGAAAACTCGCGCACGCTGTTCCTCGGCTATGCCGTGGCCGGCGAACGCCTGAAAGCGCAGTTTGCCCGGTCAGGACGCGTGGTCGATGCCGATCACCCGCTGTTTGTCTATCTGCCATGCGGCGTTGGCGGCGGCCCCGGCGGCGTCGCATTCGGCCTGAAACTGGCGTTTGGCGACCACGTTCACTGTCTGTTCGCCGAACCGACCCATTCCCCATGCATGCTGCTCGGCATTTACACCGGGCTCCATGACCAGATTGCGGTGCAGGATTTAGGGATTGATAACCTGACCGCCGCCGATGGTCTGGCGGTCGGCCGCGCTTCCGGCTTCGTTGGCCGGGCGATGGAACGCCTGCTCGACGGCCTGTATACCCTCGACGATCAAACGATGTACGACATGCTGGGCTGGCTGGCAACGGCGGAAAACATTCGCCTTGAGCCGTCCGCG
The DNA here is from genome assembly GCF_051207495.1 of Klebsiella sp. K-3. NCBI lineage: Bacteria > Pseudomonadati > Pseudomonadota > Gammaproteobacteria > Enterobacterales > Enterobacteriaceae > Klebsiella > Klebsiella sp. K-3. Next base: position 23,397 of record NZ_JBPNXF010000014.1, read on the forward strand.
CTGGCCGGGATGGCCGGGCCGCAGCGCGTCTGCGCCAGTAAAGCGTACCATCAGCTACAAGGACTGAGCGACGAACAGCTACGTCAGGCCACCCACCTGGTATGGGCGACCGGCGGCGGTATGGTGCCGGAAGAAGAGATGGCGCAGTATCTGGCGAAGGGGCGTTAAATCGCCCGCAGCAGCGGCATCAGTTCGCCCGGTGACCGCTGCTGTTTACGCAGATCGCGCATAACCCGCATACAGGGAGCGCTGGCGACATAGAACTGGCGGTAGCCTTCACAGAGCGGATCGTCGTCGCCTGCGCATAATCGCCGCCACGCACAGACAAAACAGGCGCTATTGGCGGCCACCTGCCGTTGTTCGCGCAGCGGTTCGCCGCACCAGATACGCAGAGTTTCCTCAAACAACGTAATCGTTATGCGGCCAATATCTTCCCGCGCCCAGATATGGAAAATGGCGCAAAGGAAGTTTCCCCACGCATTGGCATCTTCCGCTCTGAGCTGCGGAATAAAACGAACGGCGCGCACGCCCTGTGCGCGTAGCTCCCGATATAGCTGCTGCGGTTGCTGGCAATGGTGGCGATAAACTTTCACCTCCTGCACTGCCGGTTCGTTGTGAGCGAGGGAGTGGCATTCTGTCCGACATCCTGTCATGTCACATCCTTAAGAAATAAAATGATCTGCCGTAGATGCGTTACAGCAAACAATAATGACAGCGAAAGCACTGCGAGGGAGATCAAAAATTTGTCACGAACTGCTCCCGGCTGCAAAAAATCGCTCTCGCCGACATCCATCAAATGGCGGCTACGGGTGTAGCGCCAGAGAATGATCGCCACCACTGCCAGTACGCCAATCGATATCCAGAACGCCAGCCCGGCGCTATGCCAGTTATGTTTAATCGCCAGCGCCATCAGCGCCCCGTAGCCCAGCAGAGTACGAAACCACGCCAGCGAGGTGCGCTCCGGCTGCAGACCGGGATCGCTCTCCCGCCGCGCCCGGCGTTTATCCGCCATACAGCACCAGCAGCATCACCGCCGCCACGACCGCCAGCAGCAGGACGCTAATCACCAGTAGCGTACGGGTATAGGGGAGATCCTGCTTCAGGCGCATCGCCTTTTCGTTGCTCAGCCAGCGCAGATAGCCGTACACCGCCAGCCCGCCGGCAAACAGGCATAGTAGCAACGCAAGCACTTCGCGAATAAGCGGAGTGGCAAAATCCGGCGCCAGCTGATCGAGCCCGACGCCCGCGGCGAGAAAGCCGAGCGCCGTACGGATCCACGCCAGAAAGGTGCGTTCATTGGCCAGCGAAAAGCGGTAATCCGGCGCTTCGCCAATGCGGGAAATTTTCATCAGCAGTCCTTGTTCGTCACGCAAACAGGCCACAGCATAGCCTAAATCACGAACAGGAGAGAAGAACCGGCACCCGATGGATGCCGGTATTCGGAATTCGCTAACTCAGCCCCCAGAACAGCACGGCCAGTAGCTGAGGAGTGATTATCCGCAGGAACATCACCAGCGGATAAACCGTGGCGTAGGAGAGCGCCGCCGCGCCGCTGGTGGCGTGAAGATTGTTGGCGAAGGCCAGCGCCGGCGGGTCGGTCATTGAGCCGGCCAGCATGCCGCAGAGGGTCAGATAGTTCATCTTCGCCAGTATCCGCGCCAGTATACCCACCGTCAGCAGCGGAATAGCGGTGATGAAAATACCGTAGGCTATCCAGCTAAGTCCCTCGCCGTGGAGCAGGGTGTCGACAAAATCGCCGCCGGACTTCAGCCCCACCACCGCCAGAAACAGCACGATACCGAGTTCGCGCAGCGCCAGGTTGGCGCTCGGCGGCATAAACCAGTACAGCTTGCCGATGCTGCCGATACGCCCGAGGATCAGCGCCATAATCAGCGGCCCGCCGGCTAGCCCCAGTTTCAACGCCGCCGGGAAACCGGGAATAAACAGCGGAATAGACCCCAGCAGCACCCCGAGACCAATGCCGATAAACACCGGTAGCATTTGTACCTGCTGCAGCTTTTGCTGCGCGTTGCCGAGTTCATTGGCCACCGCGTCAATGGCCTGTGGACGTCCAACCAGGTTAAGAATGTCGCCAAACTGCAGGCTGGCATGGCTGCTGGCTACCAGCTCCACCCCGGCGCGATTAAGCCGCGAAATCACTACGTCATAGCGTTGTTTAAAGTGCAGATCGCGGATTTTCTTCCCTAATACCTTCTCGTTAGTGACCACCACGCGTTCCACTTTGAGATCGGTACCGCGCGTTGAGAGCGAAGTCGCCACTTCTTTACCAATCACCAGCTGCGCATTGTGTAAATCCTCCGGCCGCCCGACCAGGTGCAGCAGATCGCCATGCTGGATAAGCGTACCCGGCGCCGGCACCATCAATAGCTCATCGCGCTTCAACCGCGAGCAGATAATTTTGTCGCTGTTGAGCATTGGCACATCCTGAATCGCCATATTATTCAGGTTCGGGTTCTCCACCCGCACGTTAATGGTATGCAGATGAGCGTGCCCGTTGCCGCTGCTCTCATCAAACTGCTGCGCCTCTTTTTCCACATTAATGCGAAAGAACAGCCGCACCAGCCACATGGTCAGCAAAATGCCGCAGATACCAAACGGGTAGGCCATCGCGTAACTCATCCCCATCTGATCGACGACATCAAACGGCAGGCCAAGATCGCGCAGGATTTGCTGCCCGGCGCCAAGCGCGGGGGTGTTAGTGACCGCCCCAGAGAAGATGCCGAGAACGACCGGAAGCGGAATATTGAACAGCTTATGCAGGATCGCCGTCACCAGTCCGCCAAGTACGACGATAAGGATCGCGAACAGATTGAGCTTAAGCCCGGAGACGCGTAACGAGGCAAAAAAGCCCGGACCGACCTGAATACCGATGGTATAAACGAAGAGAATAAGGCCAAATTCCTGGATGAAATGCAGCATCGGGCTGCTCAGCGTAATCCCTGCCTGATCCACGAAGTGGCCCACGATAATGCCGCCAAACAGCACGCCGCCGATACCAAAGCCAACGCCGCGGATTTTGACATTGCCGATCCACAATCCCACCACCGCAACCAGCGCCAACACGCTGACGGTCAATGCTATATCACTCATACTATTTTCCCTGTGAATAACATTATTATTAACAGGGATTATGACTGAAGGCGGGAATACTGTATGTAGTCCCGCGCACAAAAAAGCCCCGAGTTATCGGGGCTTGAAAGCGATGTGGCTGAATTAACTATTCAGCGCCGGGCGCTCGCTAATAGCGATACGCTGCGGGGCGGCGACTTCCGGCTCGTGGCGGGTTAAGTCGATATGCAATAAGCCATTGGTAAAGGTGGCACCGGAGACTTCCATATTATCCGCGAGGGTGAAACTCAAGCTGAAGGCCTGATTCACCAGCCCCTGGTGCAGCCATTTAGTCTCTTTTTCAGCGGCCTGCGGCGTGCCTTTAACGGTCAGACGCGTACCTTCCAGCTGAATATCCAAATCTTCCTGACGGAACCCGGCTACCGCGAGGGTAATGCGGTAATGGTTATCGTCGCTTTTTTCGATGTTATAGGGCGGGAAGGTTTGGCTTTCACCGGCGGTTTGCAGGGCATTAGCCAGTTTGTCAAAACCGATCCATTGACGCAGCAGTGGGGATAAATCGTAGTTACGCATAGTGTTTTCTCCTTCTGAGAAGCGAGTAAGTACCTGCGAATTCAGCGAATTCGCATTTGCTCCCTGACGGCAAGCAAGTTGTTTATTCAGGCCGCCGCGCGGCCTGAAGCGGAAAATTAGTTAATTTCGATACGGCGCGGTTTGTTCGCTTCCGGAATCACGCGTTCCAGATCGATATACAGCAGGCCGTTGACCAGGTTAGCGCCGCGAATATGAATGTTATCGGCGAGCTGGAATTTACGCTCGAAGTTGCGTTCCGCGATCCCCTGGTACAGGTAGGTGCGCTCTTTCTGCTCGGCGGCATGGGAGCCTTTCACCACCAGAAGATTGTCTTGCGCGGTTATCTCTAATTCGCTTTCCGCAAAACCGGCGACGGCAATCGCGATGCGGTAATTGTTTTCATCCACTAATTCAACGTTATACGGAGGGTAGCCGCCGTTACCCTGGTTTTGATTATTTTCTAACAGGTTGAACAGACGGTCGAAACCAATAGCAGAACGATAAAGCGGGGAGAGATCGAAATTACGCATAGTAAATAGCTCCTGAAATCAGCGAGAATTCAATGGCTTTCCATCATGGACAAGCCGTTATGACCCGGAATACCCCTCAGGCGTATCCTCATTGGGTGACACTACTAAAATGGGTGTGCCCCGACGCTTTTCAAGCCCTTTTCAGCCAAATTTTTTTTGCAGTTTGCTGGCGAATGCTTAGACTGGTTGCAAAGCACAAAAGGCAAAGTGCGATACTCGCCACAGTGCAGTGCAATAACGCTAGGCATTCACGGGACGGCTCGTTATAACCGAAGTAACCCCGATAAAATGACGGAAGAGTGATGAAAAGCGGATTGTTAAAGCTGGTCCTGTTCAGCGGGATGATTAGTATGGGCGGTTGCTCCAGCGTGATGTCGCATACCGGCGGCAAGGAAGGAACCTACCCAGGCACGCGCTCCAGCGCCCATACGCTGGGCGACGACGACACCAACTGGGGCGTGAAATCGCTGGTGGCCCTCGATATGCCGTTCACCGCGGTTATGGACACGCTACTTCTGCCGTGGGATATGTTCCGCACCGACAGCTCGGTAAAATCGCGCGTCGAGAAAAGCGAACAGGAGACGCTGGCGACTAACTCCGTCATCCCGCCAGCGCCAATGCCTTCGCGCTAAGCTAGCGCTGCGTTTCGGTTATCCACAACTGGCGATAACCGTCGACGTCTTCCATCCACGCCAGGTATTTTCCATCCGGTGAAAATACAACGGCATCCGCGGACGGCGGATTTTCGCGATCGGTCGTCAAATAACTTACCGCGCCGCTGCGGGCATCGCAGAGCGCGATTTTGTTTTCCACCACGCATCCCAGCCACTCGCCCGATGGATGCCAGTTAAACGCCGACTGAATCCCCTTTGCAGTATGCGTTAACTGACGCGGCTCGCCGCCCGCAGGCGCGATAAGCCACAGTTGTACAACGCCTGCGTCATCACGCATCAGAAAGGCGATCTCGGTGGCCTGCGGATTGGCGCGTACCCAATGGCGCGGTACATTCACCAGCCCCGGATAGCGGCGCTGGTGGGTATAGGTCAAACGACGCTGGCTGACGCCTGCCGGCGGCGCGGGCATCGTCGTTGCACTTCCGGCCAGCGGCGCATCGCCCTGCCGCTTCCACCCTGCCTCATCCCGCGGCAGCGTCACAATAAACAGTTCAGGCACTTTGTCGCCGTTTTCCGCCAGCGTATCGCCGATAAAGGCTAGTGCATGATTGCCGACCCACCCCTCTTCATAAGCGCGATTGATCTCATCGCTGCCCGGCAATGGGTTCGCCGTGGTACGGCTCACCAGCACGCACCAGTGGCTGCCGGCATATTCGCGGGGATGGGCGCCCTGCGGGCTCACCGGGCCATAGGGCGCGGCTACGCCAACGTTGCGCAGATCCAGCGCCGGATCGTATTCGTGAAGTACGTGGTCGTTATACGTGAAGCTAACGAACTGGCCGTCTGGGCTGAAGACATGAACGTGGCTGCCGCCGCGCAGCGCGCCGGGGGTATAAGGCGCGGTAATATCCAGCGCATCAAGATTGCGGGTTTCACCCTGCCAGTTCACCACCCCGCGACGGTGATGAAAATCGTAATGCCAGTTGGCGTCCGGGTGTTCCGGGCCGTGAATAAAAACGTATTTATCTTGCGTCGGGTGTACGGTGACCACACCAACGCAGGCACCGTCAGCGGCGCGATTGAGCGTCTCAACGGCGCCGCTATGGATATTCACCCGCTCAATGGTCTCGCCGGTGAAAGAGGCCCCCGACGGACGGACGTCGAAAACCAGCCACTGGCTGTCCGGGGTCCAGGTATTGATATTGGTAAGCTGATGGTGACGGGGAGCAAAAGTGACTTGTTTCATGACGATACCCTGATGCGAGACTTACGCATCAGGGTAGCGTATCGCCAAAATTTAGCCTACACGTTTCACATCGCCGACCAGCAGGATATAAGACAGCGCGCCTATCAGCGCCACTACGGAGATATAAACCAGCGCCGGGCCAAAGCCGTAATCCTGCGCCAGATAGCCAATCACCAGCGGGACGGTGATGCCACCCAGTCCGCCAACGAAGTTAAAGACCCCGCCGGTCAGGCCGATCAGGCGCATCGGCGCCAGGGAGGAGACCAGCGACCAAGTGATAGACGCAAAGCCGTTGCCGAAGAATGCCAGCGCCATCAACGCCATGATCCAAACGGGGTCGTTGGTATAGTTCGCCCCCATGATGCAGGTGGAGATCAGCAGCCCGCAGATAATCGGCGTTTTGCGCGCCACGCCCAGCGAGTAGCCTTTTTTCACCAGCTTATCCGCCAGCCAGCCGGAGAGCAGGACGCCAAAAAACGCGGCGAGGAAGGGTACCGTGGTCATAAAGCCGGCCTTCAGCGCGGTGATGCCTTTTTCCTGGGTTAAGTAATTCGGGAACCAGGTCAGGAAGAACCACAGCGTCGAGGTAACCGCGAACTGCCCAAGGTAAACGCCAACCAGCTTACGGTGAAAGACCAGCTTCCAGTCCGCTTTTGATAACGGTTGACGCGCCTCTTTCTTCAGCGGCGCATCGCCATCCACCAGGCCGCCTCCGTCGCGGATATAGTCGAGTTCGGCTTTACTGATGCTTTTAGTCAGGCGCGGCGGTTGATAAACCTTAAACCAGATTAACGACCAGATAATGCCGATACCGCCGGTAACGATAAATACCCAGTGCCAGCTTAATAGCTCCTGGATCCAGATCAGTAGCGGCGTGAGGAAGGCCAGACCCACAAATTGCCCCGAGGTATAAAACCCAACGGCAGAGGCGCGTTCGTGTTCGGGGAACCAGCTGGTCACCATGCGGTTGTTGGTCGGGAAAGCTGGCGCTTCGAAGATGCCGGTAATGGCGCGTAAACCAATCAGCGACATTAAGCCGGTGGCGAAGCCTTGTAGCAACGTCGCGACGGACCAGCCAAATATAGCGATAAAGTAGGTAAGCCTGGATCCTACGCGGTCAAGAAACCAACCGCCAGGGATCTGGCAGAGGGTATACAGCCAGGCAAAGGCGGAAAATACATAGCCCATTTCCGCTTTGCTAATACCAAACTCCTCCTGAATATGCGCCGAGGCGACAGCGAGGTTGGCGCGGTCAACATAACAAATAACCACGGTAATAAAGATCATGATGAGCGTCAGATAACGGCGACGCCCGGGTTTTACAGCGGTAACTGAAATATCCATCGCAATCTGTCTCCAGATTTTGGGCATAGCGAAGCCGCTCACCATGCCCGGTAATTTACAGAGGGTGTTTTTGTTTTTTATTTTTTACTTAAGAATGCTCTAAATAGTTCACGTCGCAGGAAGGCGGCAAGATTGCAAATCCCCAGGAGCTTACATTAGTAAGTGACTGGGGTGCGCAATCGCAGCCAACGCACCCGTGGCGTGAAATATGAAGAGCATTTACCATTCGGCGACAGAGCCATCCTCATATCGCCACAACGGATTTCGCCAGTCCGGCGCATTTTTACTTAACTCAATCACGCGGGCCTCATCAATTTCCACGCCCAGCCCCGGCTTCATCAGAGGTTTAAAGAAGCCGCCTTCCATATTGAAATCTTCTTTATTTTTCACGAAATCAAGCAGTTCGGCGCCTTTGTTGTAGTGGATCCCCATGCTCTGTTCCTGGAAAACCGCGTTATGTGAAACGAAATCGACGTGCAGACAAGCGGCCAGCGCGATCGGCCCCAGCGGGCAGTGCGGCGCCAGCCCAACGTCATAGGCTTCCGCCATTCCGGCAATTTTATAGCATTCGGTAATACCGCCTGCGTGCGACAAATCGGGCTGTAAAATAGCCACCCCGCCCGCTTCCAGTACCCGTTTAAATTCAAAGCGCGAGAACATACGTTCGCCGGCGGCAATTGGAATATGCGTTTGCGCCGCCAGCCGCGGATAATATTCCGCCTGCTCGGCTAATACCGGCTCCTCAATAAATAATGGGCGATATGGCTCCAGCTCTTTAATTAATACCTTAGCCATCGGCGCGCTAACGCGGCCATGAAAATCGAGACCAAACTCAATTTCATTGCCAAACGCTTCGCGGATTTGCGCTACGGTATTCACCGCCGCATCAACCGCACGGGAATTATCGATGAGCCCCATCTCTTCGCAGCCGTTTAATTTAAAGGTGTCGAAACCAATACCGCGCAGCTTCTTAATCCCGTCAATTACTTCGGCGGGGCGGTCGCCGCCCACCCAGCTGTAGGCTTTAATTTTGTCGCGCACCAGCCCGCCAATCAGTTGCCAGACCGGGGCATTCAGGACCTTACCTTTAATATCCCATAGCGCCTGGTCAATACCGGCGATGGCGCTCATCATAATCGGGCCGCCGCGATAAAAGCCGCCGCGGTACATCACCTGCCACAGGTCGTTAATCCGCGCCGGATCCTGGCCAATCAGGTAGTCGCCAAATTCATGAACGGCCGCCTCCACCGTGCGGGCGCGCCCTTCAATCACCGGTTCGCCCCAGCCGACAATGCCTTCATCGGTTTCAATCTTCAGGAACATCCAACGCGGAGGTAAACGGTACGTGGTGATATTGGTTATTTTCATTTCACTGCCTCTCGATACGCTTTTACGAATGCGGCTGCCTGTTGCGCGGTACGTTCAACCGGCTGGCCGGCGCGATAGAGATCGCTACCCAGCCCAGCCCCCACACAACCGGCATTAATCCACTGCGCCAGGTTTTCCGGCGTCACGCCGCCAACGGCAAAGACCGGAACCTCCGGCGGCAGCACGGCTTTCAACGCTTTGATGTAATCCGGTCCAAAAGCCGATGACGGGAAGATTTTCAGCGCCTGCGCGCCGGCATCGAGCGCGCTAAAGGCTTCGCTGGCGGTGGCGCAGCCTGGACACACGGTCATGCCGTAACCCACCGCCCGCCGGATCACTTCCGGCTGAATGTTTGGCGTCACGATCAGCCGACAGCCCATGGCCGCCAGCCTGTCGACCTGCTCCGGTTGCAGCACGGTGCCCGCGCCGATAAGCGCCTGCTCGCCGTAAGCATCGACGACCTGCGGAATACTCTTCTCCCACTGCGGCGAGTTCAGCGGGATTTCGACCGCGTCGAAACCGGCGTCGATAACGGCGCCAACGTGAGCCAGCGCCTCGTCTGGCGTAATACCGCGCAGGATAGCGATAAGCGGAAGGTTAGTTTGCCACTGCATAAGCGATGCTCCTTATTCCTGTCTGAAATGCCGTATCGCCCGCAACCGCGGTGACTTCGCGGCCAATGGCGGCGAATGCCTGCTGATAGCGGGACGTTAACGATGATCCGGCGACGAGGCTAATAGCCTGCTTCCCGGCGAACGTGTCGCTGAGGGTGGCAACTTCAGCGCCAATCAGCAGGCCGGAAAGAAATTCGCTAACCTGCTCGCGAGGCAGCGCGCCCAGCACGTGCGAAGCGCGCACTTCAAACAGCTGCGGCAGGACGGCGGGGTTGTTGATACCGCGCTGCAGACCGGCCGCGAATGCGTCGGCGGACGTCTCCTGCGGCGGTAAGCCGGCGCCCACCAGCGAGTGCTGAAGCAACAGATGATGCAACTCACCGGTCAAAACGGTACGAAAATCGTGAATTTGCAGGCGATCGGCCAGTACCCATTTGCAGTGGGTTCCCGGCATCACGTAGACAGACGAAGGGGCTAAGGCGCGTGCGCCCAGCAGTTGCGTTTCTTCTCCGCGCATGACGTTATGGTTATCGTCACGGGAAACGCAAAGGCCGGGAATTATCCAGATATTGTCGCCAACGGCAGTTAACTGCTGGCCAATGTCCGAGAAAGCGGCAGGAAGCGGCAAATAGGGGGAGATTTTCCAGCCCACGTTGCTGCCGACCATCCCTGCCATCACCACCGGTGTGGCGCCATCGCGCCAGTGTTGGGTAATTTCCGCTAACACCGCAGCGGGAGAGCGACCGTTCAGGCGCGTTACGCCCGCTTCAGATTGCCTGCTTTCCAGGCATTCTTCGCCCTGATAAAGCCAGGCGCGTAAATTCGTCGATCCCCAATCTATTGCGATGTAGCGAGCCGTCATGTGATTTCCTTGAGCCTTCGTGTCGAGCTGGCGATCATCGTCAACGCCGCCTGCTCCGCCGCGTCGCTATCCTGATGCCGAATGGCGTCAAATAGCGCTTTATGTTCCTGCAGGGTTTTCGGCATGTTGCCTTCATCACCCATCCAGGTCCGTTCAAATACCGCCCGCTGCAGCGAACTGATCGCCACGCTAAGCTGCTGCAAAACCGGGTTATGTACTGACTGCAGCACCGCTTCGTGGTAACGAATATCGGCCTCGTTAAAGGCATCCCGGTTTTGGTTGTTGGCGATCATGTCATTGAGCGCCGACTCGATTTCCGCCAGATCGCTCGAGGTGGCGCGTTCCGCCGCCCAGCGGGCAATAGCGGGCTCGACCAGGTTGCGCACTTCACTCATCGCGCTGATAAGACGCGGGTCATAATCATTTTCCAGTACCCACTGCAGTACCTCGGTATCGAGGTAGTTCCACTGGTTTCTCGGAGCGACAAACGCGCCGCGATAACGCTTCATTTCGATCAGCCGCTTCGCCATTAGCGAGCGAAATACTTCGCGGATGATGTTGCGCGAAGTTTCAAACTCTTCACACAGTTCCGCTTCGGCCGGTAGCGCTGAACCCGGTACGTACTTACCGCTGACAATCTGTTTGCCCAGCGTGATCACGATGCGATCGGTCTTATTGAGAGTCATGGAGAGTCCTTATGCTCTATGTGTACTGCTCTACTTTACCGTCGCTGTCGAATTTTGCCTCACTTTTGTACTACTAGCGTGATGTCAGTCGTCGTCGCCATGAGCACAATGTAGTACAACATGATTGTGTTGTACTACAATTTAGATCACAAAAAGAACAACCCATAAAAATAAAAATGCCTGTGGCCACGGCAGATGGCGCCGTCAAAGCAGGAAAGGAGGGTAAATAAGAGTTAGAACGCTTCGCCGACCTGGAAGTAAAAGCCGCTGCTGCCCTTACCGATACCGTAGTCGAGGCGAATATTAACGCGAGGTTTGAATTCAAAGCGGTAGCCGACGCCCGCCGAAGGTAGCCAGCGCCCATCATTCAGAGAATCAATGGATGGCCCCATGGTGCCCGCGCCGACCCAGGCAACAACGCCGTGTCGCCACGTCAACTGACGACGGTATTCCAGCTGAGAGCTGACCACGTTTTTATCGCGGTAGCGCCCCTGGTAGTAGCCGCGCATACGTTCATCGCTGCCGAGCAGCGGCATCATGCTCCACGGCACATCGCCCTGGGTGAAGGTGCCATCCGCTTCCCAGGCCAGCACGCTTTTATCGCTCAGGGCCTGATAGCGGCTATAGTGCAGGCGAAACTCATCAAAACGCGTATCGCTGCCGAGTCCCGGCGCATAATGGGTATAGCGAAAATCGGCGTACTGGCCCTTGCGTGGGTTGGGAACAAAATCGCGATCGTCCCAGTTGATATCAATACTGGCGCCGGAGCTGAATACCGACGGCCCCTGTGGGGTGTTTTCTATTTTCGGCAGATCGTCATGGTCCATCTCATCGGCATTTTGCGCCGCCAGCGACCACCCCGCCCCCAGGTAGACATTATCGACGAGCTGCCGGTAGACCATCGGGCGCAGAGTCAGCACCTGGGCGGTATATTTTTCTTTCTCATTGTCTTTGTCGCCGGCGTGAAAACCCTGTCCCCAGTAGTAAGTCGGCGTGTTGGCCATCGAGCCTTCAACAAATACCCGCCACAAATCGTTGTCGAAAAAAGCATAGTTTTTAACGCTGAGGCCAAACGCGCCGGTGGAGCTAACGTAGCCGCTAAGCGTCAGCGTGGAGTTCTGGCTGATGGTGTCATTTGGGTCCGGGCGATACATGCCCACAACGGCCGTACCCAATCCAAGCCCCAGCTCCGGCGTATAAAATGGCCCTGGCATGACGCCCCAGTCGATGCCTTTGCTGGCGTCGAACTTGTCGCTGGCGCCAAGGTTTTGCAACCAGCCGTCGATTTTTTCGCGGCTGAGCGCCTGTGCCTGCGCCTGCGCCTGCCCAATAACAAGGCATGTTAGCAGCAGGATGGCGCTAAACAGTCGTCTCAAAAGCGATACTCGCCGGCGATAAAGAAACTGTTACGTTCGGCAAAACCAAACTCCGTAGTGATATTAAAGTTCCGGGTCATCTCATACTGCGCGCCCACCAGCACGTTCCACGGCGACTGTAGATGCTGTTTCACATCAAAGCGACCGTTACCGTTCTTGTTAGCCAGATTGACCATGTTTTGCAGCATCGTCGACGGCATCGACAGATCGTTCAGGCTGCCCTTAAATTCCTGCTGCACATCCTGATACATGCTGCCAACCCAGATATTCAGCTTCCCGTTGGGCAGATGCAGCGCATCTACCGACGGCGTATTGAAACGATAGCCCAAACGCGGCGAAAAGGTAAAAGCATCAATGCTGCCGTCGAGAATATCAAAACGCGTCTGCGTATAGTTGGCGTCTAATACCGTGAACCAGTTGCCGACGCCGCCCACCAGCGTGGTGCCAACGCCGTAAGTCGTGCCTTTAAAATCAAGGCGAAAATCAAGATCCTGCATACCTGGCATGGGCACTACTTTACCATTCGGCCCTTTCAGACCGACGGCGATTTGCGAGATTGAATGGCCTTTAGTATGTCCAACCAGGCCATAGACGTTCATAAACGGCAGCAGCCAGGCATCCAGCTTAAGGGTCTCGGTTTTACTGCTTTCCCGCGTATTACCGACGCCAATCTGGAAGGCGTTATCCAGTGAAAAATTACCTAACGATAAACCGGTAAAATTAATGCTATCGACATTAATATTTTGCCGCATATCCATATAGTTAACGCCGACGCCAAACGGCAGCGGCAGGACGTAGCCGTGCTTTCTGGCTTCATCGCCTAAAAAAGGCAAGACCGACGTCGATTCCGGCGCCGCGACCTGGCTATTGTCAGGCGCGGGCAGATCCGCCGGTTCGCTACCGTGCCAGGCGTATACGGGTTCAAGTTGAGTCGTTGGTTCTGCGGCCGCGCAGGCCTGAAAAGAGAGAAAAGGCAGCGCAACCAACATCAAAAAGTGATTTTTATTCATAGGAAATATGATGTTAGTTCTTAAGAACAGAATTCATAAAATGGGGCGGGTAGCTTATAGAATCCCCTGCGCTGATTAAGGGATTTAAATGCGGATTAACATCTATTCATGAAAAAAGAGAAGACAGGCCCGGAGAATTCCGGGTCTGAGATTGATGACAAACCTCATGCAACCGTTGCACTTACAGATTGCACCAGACAAAAACATGGAAAATCAATTTATTGATTTTCGGCTGATAACCACAAAGAAGGAAAAACCACGCTTTTTCCTTCTTTGTCAGCAGTCTGAGGCCCGGAGAATTCCGGGCCCGAAATGCGCTTAGGCTAAGACGTATTTTTCAATGGCGAAGGCGACGCCATCTTCAAGGTTCGATTTAGTGACGAAATTCGCCGCTTCTTTCACCGTCGGGATGGCGTTATCCATCGCCACGCCGACGCCGGCGAATTCAATCATCGCGATATCATTTTCCTGATCGCCAATCGCCATAATTTCTTCCGGCTTGATGCCCAGCGTATCGGCCAGCGACTTCACGCCGGTGCCTTTATTGACGCGTTTATCGAGGATTTCGAGGAAGTACGGCGCACTTTTCAGCACGGTATACTTCTCTTTCACTTCCGCCGGAATACGGGCGATGGCCCGATCGAGAACAGCAGGCTCATCGATCATCATCACCTTCAGCAGCTGAATATTACGGTCCATCTTTTCTGCTTCGCAGAATACTAGCGGAATGGTCGCCACGTAGGATTCATGCACCGTGTAGTAGCTGATATCGCGGTTCGCGGTATAAAGCGTATTACGATCGAGCGCGTGGAAGTGCGAGCCAACGTCGCGAGAGAGTTGCTCAAGGAAGCGATAATCATCGTAGCTTAACGCCGTTTGCGCCACGGTGCTGCCGTCGCTGGCTTTCTGAACCAGCGCGCCGTTATAGGTGATGCAGTAGTCGCCCGGCTGTTCCATGTGCAGCTCTTTCAGGTAGCTATGGACACCAGCGTAGGGGCGGCCGGTCGTCAGCACCACGTTAACGCCGCGGGCGCGCGCTGCCGCGATGGCGGTTTTCACCGCCGGAGAAATGGTATGGTCAGGCAGCAACAGCGTGCCGTCCATATCAATTGCAATCAGTTTAATAGCCATGGGATCCCCGGGTAAGATGAGTCTTCACTCATGCTAACGCGATTCCGCTCAAAAAACAGCTCTCGCAGCGGGAGAAAACGAGGATGGATTGCGCAGGCGGATTCCCCTTTTGCCGCAAAAGAAAAACCCGGCAGCGCAACGCGTACCGGGTTTAGCAAAACCGTAGCCCCGATAGACATCATGTCACCGGGGAAATACAGGCTTAGATATCGATGTTCGCCGCTTTCAGGGCGTTCTCTTCGATAAAGGCGCGACGCGGTTCAACGGCATCGCCCATCAGGGTGGTGAACAGCTGGTCGGCGGCAATCGCATCCTTCACGGTGACGCGCAGCATGCGGCGGCTGTCCGGATCCATGGTGGTTTCCCACAGCTGATCCGGGTTCATCTCGCCCAGTCCTTTATAACGCTGGATAGAGAGGCCGCGACGCGACTCTTTAACCAGCCAGTCGAGCGCCTGTTCGAAGCTGGCTACCGGCTGGCGGCGCTCGCCGCGTTCGATAAACGCGTCGTCTTCGATAAGCCCGCGCAGCTTCTCGCCGAGGGTGCAGATACGGCGGTATTCCGCGCCGGTGATGAACTCGTTATCCAGCGGGTAGTCGGTATCGACGCCGTGGGTACGCACGCGCACGATCGGCTCGAACTGCTGCAGCTCGCTGTTTTCACGAACATCAAACTTCCACTGGCTGCCGTGCTGCTCTTTTTCGTTCAGCTCGCTGATCAGCTGGTTAATCCAGCGGGTGACGGTCTGCTCGTTGCTCAGATCGGCTTCGGCCAGCGTCGGCTGATAGATAAGCTCTTTGAGCATCGCTTTCGGGAAACGGCGCTCCATGCGGCCAATCATTTTCTGCGTCGCGTTGTACTCGGCCACCAGTTTTTCCAGTGACTCGCCGGCTAAGGCCGGTGCGCTGGCGTTGGTGTGCAGGGTCGCGCCGTCGAGCGCGATGGAGATCTGGTACTGATCCATCGCTTCGTCGTCTTTAATGTACTGTTCCTGCTTGCCTTTCTTCACTTTGTACAGCGGCGGCTGAGCAATGTAAACGTGGCCGCGTTCCACGATTTCCGGCATCTGACGATAGAAGAAGGTCAACAGCAGGGTACGAATGTGCGAGCCGTCGACGTCCGCATCGGTCATGATGATGATGCTGTGATAACGCAGTTTATCCGGGTTGTACTCATCGCGGCCGATGCCGCAGCCCAGCGCGGTGATAAGCGTGGCCACTTCCTGAGAAGAGAGCATTTTATCGAAGCGGGCTTTCTCGACGTTAAGGATTTTACCCTTCAGCGGCAGGATAGCCTGGTTCTTACGGTTACGGCCCTGTTTCGCAGAGCCGCCCGCGGAGTCCCCTTCCACGAGGTACAGTTCAGACAGCGCCGGGTCGCGTTCCTGGCAATCCGCCAGTTTGCCCGGCAGGCCAGCCAGGTCAAGCGCGCCTTTACGACGGGTCATTTCACGGGCGCGACGCGCGGCTTCACGCGCACGCGCGGCGTCGATAATTTTGCCGACCACGATCTTCGCATCGGACGGGTTTTCCAGCAGGTATTCGCTCAGCAGTTCGTTCATCTGCTGCTCAACCGCCGATTTCACCTCAGAGGAGACCAGCTTGTCTTTGGTCTGAGAGGAGAACTTCGGATCCGGCACCTTCACGGAAACCACGGCAATCAGGCCTTCACGAGCATCGTCGCCGGTGGCGCTGACTTTCGCTTTTTTGCTGTAGCCTTCTTTATCCATGTAGGCGTTCAGGGTACGGGTCATCGCCGCGCGGAAGCCCGCCAGGTGAGTACCGCCGTCACGCTGCGGAATGTTGTTGGTAAAGCAGTAGATGTTTTCCTGGAAACCGTCGTTCCACTGCAGTGCCACTTCAACGCCGATACCGTCTTTTTCGGTGGAGAAATAGAAGATATTCGGATGGATCGGCGTTTTGTTCTTGTTGAGATACTCAACAAACGCCTTGATGCCGCCTTCGTAGTGGAAATGGTCTTCTTTGCCGTCGCGCTTATCGCGCAGGCGGATAGAGACCCCGGAGTTCAGGAACGACAGCTCGCGCAGACGTTTCGCCAGGATTTCGTATTCGAATTCAGTGACGTTGGTGAAGGTTTCCAGGCTTGGCCAGAAACGCACCATGGTACCGGTGCTTTCTGTTTCGCCGGTTACCGCCAGCGGCGCCTGCGGCACGCCGTGCTCATAGATTTGTTTGTGGACTTTGTTATCGCGTTGGATAACCAGCTCCAGCTTCTGCGACAGGGCGTTAACCACCGAGACGCCTACGCCGTGCAGACCGCCGGACACTTTATAGGAGTTATCATCGAATTTACCGCCGGCGTGCAGGACGGTCATGATAACTTCCGCCGCGGAGACGCCCTCTTCCGGGTGAATGCCGGTTGGGATGCCGCGACCGTCATCCTGTACGGAGACGGAGTTATCGCTGTGGATAGTAACAACGATGTCTTTACAGTAACCTGCGAGCGCTTCGTCGATAGCGTTATCCACAACCTCGAATACCATGTGGTGCAGACCGGTGCCGTCATCCGTGTCGCCGATATACATACCCGGGCGCTTACGCACCGCATCCAGCCCTTTCAGGACTTTGATACTGGAGGAGTCATAAGAATTCGACATCAACGTTTCTCGCTCATTTAATCTTGGGTTAATCCGTTATTTTACCCTTTTCCACGGTGAACATCTTCGAATTTTTGTCCGACATGTCCATTACGTGTTCAGCGCTGATCGCGCTGACGAAAACCTGCGATTGCGTGGCTTTTAAGCGGCTGGCAAGCAGCCCGCGCCGGGCATCGTCAAGCTCCGAGGCAAAATCATCTATCAGGTACAGGCAGCGCCGCCCGCTTTCGCGGGTCAGGAACTCCCCCTGCGCCAGTCGTAGGGCGCACATCAGCAGCTTAAGCTGCCCGCGCGACAAGGTGTCTTCCACCGGCGCCCCATCAGCGCGAATGCGAAAATCCGCTTTATGCGGGCCGTGGGCGGTGTAGGTTAACATTCTGTCGCGTTCGAAATTCCGCTCCAGCACCTCGGCGTAGTCCGTTTCTTTTTCCCAGCCGCGCTGGAAAGAGAAGGTGAGGGTGAATTCCGGTAAAAATTGCTGACAGGTATCCGCCATGTCTTCGACAATAGCGGCGCTGTATTCGGCACGCCAGCGGCTGATTTGCTCCGCCAGCGGAATTAATTCCAGATCCCACGGCCGCAGTTGCGCATAACGGCTCACCTGGCGCAGCGCGGCGTTGCGCTGTTTCAGCAGGCGCTTCAGGTTGCTCCAGGCGGTGAAGAATCCGGCTTCGTTATGAAAGCATCCCCAATCAATGAACGCTCTTCTGTATTTGGGGCCGCCGTTGAGTAAAGTAAACCCCTCCGGCGTGATTAGCTGCATCGGCATCAGGTGCGCCAGTTCCGCCACCTTGTGGCCGTCGGTGCCGTCGATACGCACCTTGCTGTCGCCCTGTTTGTCTTTGGTCAGGCCAATGGCGGTTTCGCGCTCTTCGCCCTGTAAACGCCCGTGCAGGACAAACGAATCCTGCTCGTGACGAATCACCCGGCCAATTTGCAAACTGCGAAACGCACGGCCGTGGCCGAGCGTATAGATAGCTTCCAGCACGCTGGTTTTGCCGCTGCCGTTTGCGCCAACCAGGAAGTTAAAGCTGGGGGATAAAGCGAGATCCGCATTTTCAATATTGCGGAAATCTTTGATTAAGAGTCGGGATAGCGACATATCAGCTCATAACCAGGGCGTTATCGGCGCAGTTAGTCTGGTTTCGGCCAGCGCGCAGCAACCGGAGCGTACTAAAGTACGTGAGGATTGCGAGCACTGCCCGGAGCCAGAATAACAAGCAAGATAGCCCGATATTTTCTACAGCCGCATAGGCATGACAACGTAGGCGGCGGATTGCGAAGCCGCATCCTCAATCTGCACGCTCGATACGGAATCCGTCAGCAGTATGCGCACATTCTCGCATTTCAGCGCATTGAGCACATCCAGCACATAGCTAACGTTGAAGCCAATCTCCATCTCCGTTCCGGCGTAGGTCACGTCAAGGATCTCTTCCGCCTCTTCCTGTTCCGGGTTGTTAGCGGTGATTTTCAGCTGGTTCTCGCTGACGTACAGCCGCACGCCGCGGAATTTCTCATTCGAGAGGATTGCCGCGCGGGCGAAAGCCTGCTTGAGAATGTCGCAGCCGGCATCAAGATGTTTATCCGGGTTTTTCGGCAATACGCGGCGATAGTCCGGGAAACGGCCATCAACCAGTTTCGAGGTGAAGATAAAATCGCCGACGTGAGCGCGGATATTGTTGCTGCCGATCTGCACGCGCAGCGGCGTATCGCCGCCGTCGAGCATACGCATCAGCTCAATCACCCCTTTACGCGGCACGATCACCGAATGGTTCGGCAGCGACTCTTCCAGCGGCATTGAACAAACCGCCAGACGGTGGCCGTCGGTGGCGACGGTGCGCAGTTCGCTACCTTCGGTTTCAAACAGCATGCCGTTTAAGTAGTAACGAACGTCCTGGTGCGCCATCGAAAACTGGGTGGCTTCAATCAGGCGCTTCATCGTCGCCTGCGGCAGGGTAAATTCCACTTCGCTCTGCCAGTCGTCGAGATTCGGGAAATCGGCGGCAGGCAGGGTCGACAGCGAGAAGCGGCTGCGGCCGGAGCGCACCAGCATACGGTCGCCTTCAAGCTGCACGGCGATCTCCGCGCCTTCAGGCAGGCCGCGGCAGATATCAAAGAATTTACGCGCCGGAACGGTGGTGGCGCCCGCTTCGTGCGGCTGAATCAGCGACACGCGCGCGACCATTTCCATTTCCAGATCGGTACCGGTTAGCGACAGCGTGCCGTCCGCGACCTGAAGCAGCAGGTTACCGAGAATCGGCAGCGTCGGACGACCACCTAACGGACCGCTCACCTGTTGCAGCGGTTTTAATAAATGTTCACGTTCTACGGTAAATTTCATAGCGTCACGAGGATAATGTTCTGATTAAATTGGAAAAATCTTCTTTAATATCGTGGCTTTCTTCACGCAACTGCTCAATCTTACGGCAGGCGTGCAGCACGGTGGTATGGTCGCGGCCGCCAAACGCATCGCCGATTTCCGGCAGGCTGTGGTTGGTCAGCTCTTTGGCCAGCGCCATCGCCATCTGGCGTGGGCGCGCCACCGAACGGGAGCGGCGTTTGGACAGCAGGTCCGCTACCTTAATCTTGTAATACTCCGCCACCGTCTTTTGAATATTGTCGATGGTGACTAATTTTTCCTGCAGCGCCAGTAAATCGCGCAGCGCTTCGCGCACGAAATCAATAGTGATAGCCCGGCCGGTAAAGTTGGCGTTAGCAATGACGCGGTTCAGCGCCCCTTCCAGCTCACGCACATTCGAACGCAGACGCTTGGCGATAAAGAACGCGACTTCGCCCGGCAGGCGGATGTCGTTTTCATCGGCTTTTTTCATCAGGATCGCAACACGGGTTTCCAGTTCAGGCGGCTCGATCGCCACCGTCAGGCCCCAGCCAAAGCGCGATTTCAGACGATCCTCTACGCCGTTGATCTCTTTTGGATAACGATCCGAAGTGAGGATGATCTGCTGATTACCTTCCAGCAAGGCGTTGAAGGTGTGGAAGAACTCTTCCTGTGAACGCTCTTTATTGGCGAAGAACTGAATATCATCGATCAGCAGGGCGTCAACGGAGCGGTAATAGCGTTTAAATTCTTCGATGGCGTTGTTCTGCAGGGCTTTAACCATGTCCTGCACGAAACGCTCGGAGTGCATATAAACCACTTTAGCATTTGGCTTACGCGCCACAATGCCGTTGCCGACGGCGTGTAACAGGTGGGTTTTCCCCAGACCGGTGCCGCCATAAAGGAACAGCGGGTTATACGCGCCGCCAGGGTTATCGGCCACCTGACGCGCCGCCGCGCGTGCCAGCTGGTTAGATTTACCTTCGACGAAGTTATCAAACGTATGCTTGACGTTGACGTTGGAACGGTAGGTTGGCTCTGCCGGCGCCGGAACGTTATCCCAGCCCTGACGGGCGACAGCCGGCGCGACGCGCGCGGTTTGCACCTGAGCGGCCGGGATCGCCGTGGCGACGTTGGCCGTCCCCTGGTGGGACGGCGCCGCAGGCTTCGCGCCCACTTCAAAGCGCAGTTGTGGGGCGTCCGCGCCACAAAAGTCATTGAGGAGCCCATTGATATTATTAAGGTATTTGTCCCTTACCCAATCGAGCACAAAACGGTTTGGCGCATACAGTGCCAGCGTGTTATCGCTCAGTTCCGCCTGCAATGGGCGGATCCACATGCTGAATTCTGTGGCTGGTAACTCATCCTGCAATCGGGCAAGACACTGCTGCCAAAGCGAAAGTGACACGGCGGACTCCACTCGAACATAAAATCGATATAAAAGAAAAACTGAAACAATCGTGATTGTTGGCACACGTCGCAAGACCCTGCATAAGCCGAAAAAGCCCCTGCGCAAAAGGGGTGACGTGCGAACCGCTATTTGCGGTTTTACCCGGGACGGATCCGTGGATCGCGATCGGGACCGGGGATCATAGCCTAAACTGAGAAAGAGATCTTGTGTTTCTCAACAGATTCTTCCCGATTTATCCACAGGAGGATCGAAACCGGGTAAGTGTAATCGATCCTGGCGAGAGTGCGGCACGATTTCGCCCGCATATTGGAAAAATTAATGAGCTATGCCGGTTTTGGATAGAATTGATCTAACAAAGATCCTTTACGATCCTTGCGCTTTACCCGCCAGGCCGTATAATCCCCCACCCGGCGCGTAACGCCCGTTTTCGCAACTCGTCTCAGCTTATTTTTTGTGCGGCAAGGTGCGAGAAATAAGGAAAGAGAATTGACTCCGGAGTGTACAATTATTACAATCCGGCCTCTTTAATCACCCACGCTGAGGCGTAAGTCGTTCGAAGTTCGTTCGGGTCTACGCAAAAGTCAGTGAATTTATTCAAGTTTAGGTAGAAATCGCCATGAAACGCACTTTTCAACCGTCTGTACTGAAGCGCAACCGTTCTCACGGCTTCCGTGCTCGTATGGCTAATAAAAATGGTCGTCAGGTTCTGGCACGTCGTCGTGCTAAAGGCCGCGCTCGTCTGACCGTTTCCAAGTAATAAAGCTAACCCTGCGTGGTTAAGCTAGCATTTCCCAGGGAGTTACGTTTGTTAACTCCCAGTCATTTCACTTTCGTCTTCCAGCAGCCACAACGGGCTGGCACGCCGCAAATCACCATCCTCGGCCGCCTGAATTCGCTGGGGCATCCCCGCATCGGTCTTACCGTCGCCAAGAAAAACGTTAAGCGCGCGCATGAACGCAATCGGATTAAACGTCTGACGCGTGAAAGCTTCCGTTTACGTCAACATGAACTCCCGCCAATGGATTTCGTGGTGGTGGCAAAGAAAGGGGTTGCCGACCTCGATAACCGTGCTCTCTCGGAAGCGTTGGAAAAATTATGGCGCCGCCATTGTCGCCTGGCTCGCGGGTCCTGATAGGCCTTATCAGGGTCTATCAGCGCCTGATTAGTCCGCTACTCGGGCCGCACTGTCGTTTCACGCCAACCTGTTCTCAATACGGAATTGAGGCATTGCGCAGGTTTGGAGTGATAAAAGGCAGTTGGTTGACGGTGAAACGCGTATTAAAATGCCACCCTTTACACCCTGGTGGTGACGACCCCGTCCCGCCTGGACCATTTGATACCAGAGAACACTAACGATGGATTCGCAACGCAATCTTCTTATCATCGCTTTGTTGTTCGTGTCTTTCATGATCTGGCAAGCCTGGGAGCAGGACAAAAATCCGCAAACCCAGCAGCAGACCACGCAGACTACGACCACAGCAGCGGGTAGCGCCGCAGACCAGGGCGTACCGGCCAGTGGCCAGGGGAAACTGATTACGGTTAAAACTGATGTGCTTGATCTGACCATCAACACCAGCGGTGGTGATGTTGAGCAAGCGCTGCTTCCGGCTTACCCGAAAGCGCTGAAATCTACTGAACCGTTCCAGTTACTGGAAACCACGCCACAGTTTATCTATCAGGCACAGAGCGGCTTAACCGGTCGTGACGGCCCGGATAACCCGGCTAACGGCCCGCGTCCGCTGTATAACGCTGATAAAGATGCGTATGTACTGGCAGACGGCCAGAACGAAATCGTTATTCCGCTGACCTACACCGACAAAGCGGGCAACGTCTTCACCAAAACCTTCACCCTGAAACGCGGTGATTATGCGGTGAACGTTGGCTACAACGTGAAAAACGTCGGCGAAAAACCGCTGGAGATCTCCTCCTTCGGTCAGCTCAAGCAAACAGCAGCGCTGCCATCAAGCCGCGATACGCAAACCGGCGGTCTGTCTACCATGCACACCTTCCGTGGCGCGGCGTACTCCACTGCTGATTCGAAATACGAAAAATATAAATTCGATACTATCGTCGACAACGAAAACCTGAACGTCAGCACCAAAGACGGTTGGGTGGCGATGTTGCAGCAGTACTTCACCACCGCGTGGGTTCCGCATAACAACGGCACCAACAACTTCTATACCGCTAACCTCGGTAATGGCGTTGTCGCTATCGGCTATAAATCACAGCCGGTACTGGTGCAGCCAGGTCAAACCGACAAGCTGGAAAGCGTGCTGTGGGTCGGCCCGGCTCTGCAGGATAAAATGGCTGCCGTCGCGCCGCACCTGGATCTGACCGTCGACTACGGCTGGTTGTGGTTCATCTCCCAACCGCTGTTTAAGCTGCTGAAATTCATCCACGGCTTCCTCGGCAACTGGGGCTTCTCAATTATCGTCATCACCTTTATCGTTCGTGGCATCATGTACCCGCTGACTAAAGCGCAGTACACCTCCATGGCGAAGATGCGTATGCTGCAGCCGAAGATTCAGGCAATGCGCGAGCGTCTGGGCGACGATAAACAACGTCAAAGCCAGGAAATGATGGCGCTGTATAAAGCAGAAAAAGTTAACCCGCTGGGTGGCTGCTTCCCGCTGATTATTCAGATGCCAATCTTCCTTGCGCTGTACTACATGCTGAGCGCCTCGGTTGAACTGCGTCATGCGCCGTTTATCCTGTGGATCCACGACCTGTCCGCGCAAGACCCGTACTACATCCTGCCGATCATCATGGGCGCGACCATGTTCTTCATCCAGAAGATGTCGCCGACCACCGTGACCGACCCGATGCAGCAGAAGATCATGACCTTTATGCCGGTCATCTTCACGGTGTTCTTCCTGTGGTTCCCGTCTGGTCTGGTGGTGTACTACATCGTCAGCAACCTGGTAACCATTATTCAGCAGCAGCTGATTTACCGTGGTCTGGAGAAGCGTGGCCTGCATAGCCGCGAGAAGAAAAAATCCTGATTCGGTGTAGGCCGGATAAGGCGAAGCCGCCATCCGGCAATGCGCGCCGGGTTGCCTGATGGCGCTAACGCTTATCAGGCCTACAATCAAAAGGCGGTCGAATGACCGCCTTTTTTTATTGCGATTTGAAGAGACATATCATGAGCCATAACGACACTATCGTCGCCCAGGCAACCCCTCCGGGACGCGGGGGTGTGGGCATCCTGCGTATCTCCGGCCTTAAGGCGCGCGACGTCGCGCAGGCGGTACTCGGCAAGCTGCCGAAGCCGCGCTATGCCGACTATCTGCCGTTCAAAGACGCCGACGGTACGCCGCTGGACCAGGGGATTGCGCTGTGGTTCCCGGGACCCAACTCCTTTACCGGCGAAGATGTCCTCGAACTGCAGGGCCACGGCGGCCCGGTCATTCTGGATCTGCTGCTCAAACGTATTCTGACCTTGCCCGGCGTACGCATCGCTAACCCGGGGGAGTTTTCCGAGCGCGCGTTCCTCAACGACAAGCTCGACCTGGCGCAGGCAGAGGCCATCGCCGATCTTATCGACGCCAGCTCAGAGCAGGCGGCCCGTTCGGCGTTGAACTCCTTGCAAGGGGCCTTCTCCGCGCGTGTGAACCATCTTGTGGAAGCACTCACTCACCTGCGCATCTACGTGGAAGCGGCGATTGATTTCCCGGATGAAGAAATTGATTTCCTCTCCGACGGTAAAATTGAAGCCCAACTGAACGACGTGATCGCCGATCTCGACGCCGTCCGCGCCGAAGCCCGTCAGGGCAGCCTGCTGCGTGAAGGGATGAAAGTGGTGATCGCCGGACGGCCTAACGCCGGTAAATCCAGCCTGCTCAACGCGCTGGCCGGACGAGAAGCGGCGATCGTCACCGATATCGCCGGCACCACCCGCGATGTGCTGCGCGAGCATATTCATATCGACGGTATGCCGCTGCATATCATCGATACCGCAGGCCTGCGTGACGCCAGCGATGAAGTGGAGCGCATCGGCATCGAACGCGCCTGGCAGGAAATTGAACAGGCGGATCGGGTGCTGTTTATGGTCGACGGCACCACCACCAGCGCCGTTGACCCGGCGGAGATCTGGCCGGACTTTATCGAGCGCCTGCCGGCTAAGCTGCCGATTACCGTGGTGCGTAATAAAGCCGACGTCACCGGCGAAGCGCTGGGGCTCAGCGAAGTAAATGGCCACTCACTGATCCGCCTGTCGGCGCGTACCGGTGAAGGGGTCGAGGTGCTACGCAACCACCTTAAGCAGAGCATGGGCTTCGATACCAACATGGAAGGCGGTTTCCTCGCCCGTCGTCGCCACCTGCAGGCGCTGGAAGCGGCGGCGAACCATCTGCAGCAGGGCAAGGCCCAGCTGCTGGGCGCGTGGGCCGGGGAGCTGCTGGCGGAGGAGCTGCGTCTGTCGCAACAGGCATTAAGCGAAATCACCGGCGAATTTACCTCTGACGACCTGCTGGGCCGCATCTTCTCCAGTTTCTGTATCGGTAAGTAAGCGTTACTGGTAAGCATCTACTAACCCGCCATAACGTTCTGTTATGGCGGTTTTTTTTATTTGATTGCCTTAATCACATCAACTCTGTGAGGCAATAACCCGTTTTTCCTTTCAGGAAAAGAGTGTTGTCCAAATGGCAACTCGTACTCCCTGGCGCTAGCCACTATGCTGTACGCCATTCTTATTGCGAGGGTCCTATGGCACGCTTTCTTATCTGCAGTTTCGCATTGGTACTGCTCTATCCATCCGGCATTGATATGTATCTGGTCGGCCTACCGCGTATCGCCCAGGATCTTGGCGCCAGCGAGGCGCAGCTGCATATCGCCTTCTCGGTCTATTTAGCCGGCATGGCTACCGCGATGCTTTTTGCCGGGCGCGCGGCGGATAAATCCGGGCGTAAACCGGTCGCGATTTTCGGCGCCATCACCTTCATACTGGCCTCGCTACTGTGCTCGCAGGCGCATAACAGCACGCATTTCCTGATCGGCCGCTTTATCCAGGGGATCGGCGCGGGAAGCTGCTACGTCGTCGCTTTTGCCGTTCTGCGCGATACGCTGGACGAGCGCCGCCGCGCCAAGGTACTGTCGCTGCTTAATGGCATTACCTGCATTATTCCCGTCCTCGCGCCGGTACTTGGCCATCTGATCATGTTGAAATATCCGTGGCAGAGCCTGTTCTACACCATGACAGGCATGGGGGTGATGGTAGGGTTATTGTCGGTGTTTATCCTGCGTGAGACGCGCCCGGCAACGCATTTTCATGCAGGCGCACAGCACAATGGCGCCGCAGAGTCGCTGCTAAACCGTTTTTTCCTCAGCCGTATAGTCATTACGACTCTCAGCGTCACCGCAATTCTGACCTACGTAAACGTCTCACCGGTACTGATGATGGAAGAAATGGGTTTCGACCGCGGAACTTATTCAATGGCGATGGCGCTGATGGCAATGGTCAGCATGGCCGTGTCGTTCTCCACGCCGTTTGCCCTGACGCTGTTTAAACCGCGCACCCTGATGCTGACCTCGCAGACGTTGTTCCTTGTCGCTGGCGTGGTATTGAGCCTCGCCGCCAGCCAGCCCATCACCATGCTGGGATTAGGCATGATCTGCGCGGGTTTCTCGGTTGGCTTTGGCGTCGCGATGAGCCAGGCGTTGGGGCCTTTCACGTTGCGGGCGGGCGTCGCCAGCTCCGCTCTCGGCATCGCTCAGGTCTGTGGTTCTTCGCTGTGGATTTGGCTGGCGGCTATCATCGGGCTGAGCGCCATGAATATGCTGATCGGGATACTCATTGCCTGTAGCATAGTCAGTATTGTTCTGATACTGGTCGTCTCGCCGGCGCGCGCGACGCAAGATAATGAAGAAATCCCTGTCGAGTCTCGATCTTAACTTACTGCTATGTCTGCAGCTTCTGACCCAGGAGCGCAGCGTCACCCGCACGGCGAAACGGATGAACGTTTCGCCGTCGGCGGTGAGTAAATCACTGGCCAAGCTACGCGCCTGGTTTGACGATCCGCTATTTGTTAAAACCCCACTAGGGCTGGCGCCAACGCCGTTAATGAGCAGCATGGAGCAGGATCTTGCTGACTGGATGCAGATGGGCAATCAGATCCTCGATAAACCGCACCATACCATGCCAAGCGGCCTGAAGTTCGAGCTGGCGGCGGAATCGCCGCTGCTGATGATCCTGTTCAACACCCTCTCCCAGCAAATTTATCAACGTTATCCACAGGCGCTGATCCGTTTACGCAACTGGGATTACGACTCGCTGGATGCCATTATTCGCGGCGAGGTTGATATCGGTTTTTGCGGCCGGGAAACCCATCCGCGTTCGCGCGAACAGTTGAGCCTGCTGCCGTGGTATATCGATTTTGATGTCCTGTTTAGCGACCTGCCGCAGGTGTGGCTGCGCGCCGATCATCCGGCGCTCAATGAAGAGTGGAACCTGGCGGCTTTCCTGCGCTATCCGCACATCAATATCTGCTGGGAACAAAGCGACACCTGGGCGCTGGATGATGTGCTGCATGACCTGGGCTACAAACGGACCGTCGCGCTGACTCTGCCCGGCTTTGAACAGTCGCTGTTCATGGCGGCGCAGCCGAATCACACCATGATAGCCACCGCGCCGCGCTATTGTCAGCACTATAATCAGCAGCATCATCTGCCGCTGGTATCACGCCCGCTGCCGCTGGAGCCGCAGCTGCTGGAAAAAATGCGCGTGCCGTTCACCCTGCTGTGGCATAAGCGTAATAGCTATAATCCAAAGATCGTATGGCTCAGAGAGACCCTTAAACAGCTCTATTCCAATACGCTGTAGGGAAATTGCCCATCATCCTCACGTTGTTGCGCAAGAAATTGTAAAAGTCAGACATTATCCCTTCTCAAGGAAGAATTTCCGCATTAAAACCTGCTCATTGTGAGCGATAATATCATTCACAATTTTTATCTCTGACCATTAATCACGGAGCGACGAATGGCAACGCATTTTGCAAGAGGGATACTCAACACCAGGGAGCCGCTATCGACGCGTTTGTCGGCGGCATGTCATCAATCCGCACGTAACCTACCCGAATACCGACAGAGCCGCTATCGCGCCTCGCGTTCGCTGCTCGCTGAACTGCTTTTCATGCTTTATGGTATCGGCGAGCTGCCGGAAATCATCAGCGAACCCAGTGGACGGCCCGTATTTCGCGATCACCACCTTCCCCGCTTTTCCATCTCTTATGCCGGGAATATCGTCGGCGTAGCGCTGACGACCGAAGGTGACTGCGGTCTCGATATGGAACTGCAGCACGCCTCGCGTGGCGTCCATCCTCTGCATGCCGCGGATCGCTATGTCTTCAATAGCAATGAGAATTTATGGATTAACATCCAGCACGATCCGGATGAAGCCCGCGCTCAACTGGTGGCGCTGCGCCGAAGCGTGCTGAAGCTCACCGGTGAAGCCCCCGTGCGAGTACAACTGCTGCCGGGGTCTGGTCGCCTGCGTACCGCTGGCACCCAATCGATTGAAGCCATCTGCGATGCTGAGACGCTGCTGGTGTGGTCAATCGCCGTCACCCCGAATATCGGGCCGCTGAAGGTCTGGGAATTTGATAGTAAAGAGGGCTGGCGCTGCCTGCCTGATGCGCAAACGCGCGCCAAAGAGACTGACGCGCGCCTGATGCGCTTTACCAGCTTACCGGTAGAAAAAGTATTCTCCCTCAACTGACCGGTTTAGCCGGCCATCATGATGCAAAGGAGCACTCATGTCTGATACGTTGAAAGTTGTTACGTTACTCGGAAGTCTGCGCAAAGGTTCTTTTAATGCCATGGTTGCGCGCACGCTGCCAGGCATTGCGCCTGCGGGCATGGAAATCTCCGCGCTGCCGTCGATCGGCGATATTCCGCTGTACGATGCCGATATCCAACAGGAAGAGGGGTTCCCGCAGAGCGTGCAGGAGATCGCGAAACAAATCCGCGAAGCGGACGGCGTGGTGATCGTTACCCCTGAATATAACTACTCGGTACCCGGCGGCCTGAAGAACGCCATCGACTGGCTCTCACGTCTGCCGGAACAGCCGCTGGCCGGTAAGCCGGTGCTGATCCAGACCAGCTCAATGGGCGCTATCGGCGGGGCGCGTTGTCAGTATCATCTGCGCCAGATTCTGGTCTTCCTCGATGCGATGGTGATGAACAAGCCGGAGTTTATGGGCGGCGTGATTCAGAACAAAGTCGATCCGCAGGCAGGGGAAGTGGTCGATCAGAGCACGCTGGACCATCTGCGCGGCCAATTGACCGCCTTTGGCGATTATATTCAGCGGGTTAAAGCATAAAAAAAGCCCGGCAGCGATGCCGGGCTTTCTCATCATGTGTGCGGATCAATGCGCATCGATAAAGACAATTTTCAGCACGAACAGCAGCGAAACGATAATCACGCACGGGCTGAGTTCACGCAGACGGCCGGTACCAATCTTCATCACGCAGTAGGAAATAAAGCCCAGGGCGATACCTTCGGTAATCGAGAAGCTGAACGGCATCATCACCGCGGTGATAAACGCCGGTACCGCTTCCGTCAGGTCATCCCACTTCACGCGCGCCAGACTTGAGGTCATCAGCACGCCAACGTAAATCAGCGCCCCGGCGGCAGCATAGGCCGGAACCATCCCCGCCAGCGGCGACAGGAAGATGACCAGCAGGAACAGGATACCCACGACAACAGCGGTCAGGCCGGTACGCCCGCCAACGGAAACACCGGAGGAGGATTCGATATAGGCCGTAACCGAAGAGGTGCCAATAAAGGAGCCGGCGACGGACGACACGCTATCGACAAACAGCGCCTGCTTCATGCGCGGGAATTTACCCTGCGCATCCGCCAGCCCGGCTTTATCGGTGACGCCAATCAGGGTGCCGGAGGAGTCGAACAGGTTAACCAGCATGAACGAGAAGATCACGCCCGCCAGGCCAAGGTTCAGCGAACCGGCCAGATCGACCTGACCCACAACCGAGGTTACGCTCGGCGGCGCGGAGACGATGCCGGTGTAGTGCACATCGCCGAGCATCCAGCCCAACAGGGTGGTAACGACGATAGAGACCAGAACGGCGGCATGAATATTACGCGATGCCAGGATAGCGATAATAAAGAACCCGAGAACGCCCAGCAGCACGCTATGGGAAGTCAGGTTGCCAATGCTGACCAACGTGTCCTGGTTCGCCACGATAACGCCAGCGTTCTTCAGGCCCATCATGCCGATAAACAGCCCGATACCGCTGGTGATACCGACGCGCAGGCTCACCGGGATATTGGCAATCATCCAGTAGCGAACGCGGAAGAGGGTCAGCAGCAGCAGGCCGACGGCGCCCCAGAAAATCGCGCCCATTCCCACCTGCCACGGCAGGCCCATCGCCTGAACCACCACGAAGGCAAAGAAGGCATTCAGACCCATCGCTGGCGCCAGCGCCACCGGCAGATTCGCGAACAGCCCCATCAGGATGCTGCCGAAAGCCGCGATCAGACAGGTGGTCACAAAGACAGCGCTGGTATCCATACCCGCCACGCCAAGAATTTGTGGGTTCACGAAGACGATGTAGACCATCGTCAGGAACGTGGTGAAACCGGCGATCGCTTCAGTGCGCACCGTGGTGCCGTGCTCGCGCAGTTTAAATACGCGCTCCAGCAGACCCTGGCCAGAAGACTGGCTGGTTGGTTGTTGACTCATTATCGGTTTCCGAACGTAAAGGAGGGAAAATTCGAGGCTATCCTATACCAAATTACGGCACCAGGCGCGGTTGTATGGTAATTTTTTTCATTTATTTTGCTTATACGGCAACGATTGCGTCGCGGCATTGAGCATTACGAAAACGTTAAACTTGTTAAACTGGAAAAAGTATGACCCAACCACAAGCAGTATTTTTCGATTGTGACGGCACGCTGGTCGATAGCGAGGTGATTTGCTCACGCGCCTATGTTCACATGTTTCAGGAATTCGGTATTACGCTGGATTTAGCCGAAATTTTTAAGCGCTTCAAGGGCGTTAAGCTGTACGAGATTATCGACACCATCAACGCTGAATATGGCGTTAACCTGCAGAAAGAGACTCTGGAGCCGGTGTATCGCGCCGAAGTCGCCCGTCTGTTCGATAGCGAGCTGGAGATCATCCCCGGCGCCGCTGCGCTGCTGGACGCGGTGAAGATCCCCATGTGCGTGGTGTCGAATGGCCCGGTCAGTAAAATGCAGCATTCGCTCGGTAGAACGCAGATGCTGCACCACTTCCCAGACCGGCTGTACAGCGGTTACGACATTCAGCGCTGGAAACCCGACCCGGCGCTGATGTTCCATGCGGCAGAGGCCATGCAGGTACAAGTCGAAAACTGTATTCTGGTCGATGATTCCAGCGCGGGAGCCCAATCAGGAATTGCCGCGGGTATGGAAGTCTTTTACTTCTGCGCCGACCCGCACAACCAACCGATCGATCATCCGAAAGTAACGACCTTTACCGATTTAGCTGAGCTGCCGGCATTGTGGAGAGCGCGTGGCTGGGATATTACTCGTTAAGACCCGACGTCACTACGCTCGGTCGGGCTACGGTTGGTCACAACGGTAGCCCCGCTGGCCAGCGGCTTTTTAGTGCTGCAATTCCGCCGCAGCCGCTTTATCCGCAATAATCACCAACGAAGGGTGCAACTTGAGCACAGAGGCCGGCACCTGTTCGCTGACCGGGCCCTCCACCAGCTGCTTTAGCGCTTGCGCCTTCGCCGCGCCGCTGACAATCAGCAGCAGGTTTTTTGCCGCCATCACGCTTTTCGGCCCCATGGTGACATAGCTATCCGGCACCACATTGAAATCGCCCCCCATTTCGCCGTTCGCGACAATGCCAATCAGCTCCCCCTGAATCGGTACTTCGACCGTCTCATCATGAAAACGTGTAGTGTTCGGCAGGTTGCCGCAAAAATGGCCGTCGGCGCCCAGCCCCAGCACGACCAGGTCAAGACCGCCGGCCTCTTCGAGGCGGCGATCGTGTTGAGCCGCGTTCTCCAGCGTCAATTTATGGATATTCTCTTCTTTGATCTGCGCTGGAGTAAAAAACAGCTGGCGCAGGTTGGAAATCGTCACCCCTTCACGCTGCTGGCCGCGAAAAGGTATCTCATCAAAGTTGTAATAGTGAACCCGATCATAGAATGATTTCCCTTTGATGGCGGCCACCAAATGCTCATACATACGCTTTGGCGTACTCCCCGCCGTCACCGCCAGATTCATCCGTCGCGGCACCGTGATATAGCCTAAAAGATGATGGCAGGCGACCAGGCTCATCTCTTCATAATCTTCCGTCACAATCAATTTCATCTCATCTTCCTTTACTGGTTGAGACAGGGGGCGCCATGCCCCCTGACGGTTATTTAAAGAGCTTTTGCACAAACTCGGCATAGGCCGGACGCCAGACGTCCATTTCATGATTCAGGCCGGGATACGGGTGGTAATCAAATTTGATCTTCTGCTTTTCCAGCTCGCTTTTCAGGCCGGCAATATCTTTGCCAGTGACGGCGTCTTTTTCGCCAACCGCCAGCGTAAAGTTACGCAGTTGCTTATTGATGGCGTCAGGGTTATTCAACTGCGCCTCCACGCCAGCGTCGGGAACCGTGGTTGTCGTAACCCCGCTAAAGGTGGCAAGCCACCCGAAGCTATCAAGATGGTTCATCCCGGATACCAGCGCCTGGTAACCGCCCTGCGACAGCCCCGCTAGCGCCCGGCCGTCGGCATCTTTACGCACGTTAAATCGGGAATCGATCAGCGGAATGATGTCGTGCATCAGTTCGTTGTCTGCGGCTTTCGCATTGAGTGGATAGAAGTTTTTACGCCGCTCCTGCGGCGGGAAGTTTTCCGCGATCGCTTGAGGAATATCGGTTTCGGTATCCGGCACCACCATCAGCATCGGCTTGATTTTGCCCTCCGCCAGCAGGTTATCCATCATTTGCGGGATGCGTCCCTGGTCGATGGCCGACAGACCGCTATCGCCAAAACCGTGGTAGAAATAGAGCACCGGCAAAGGCTCGCCGCTGCCGTTATAGCCCGGTGGTGTCCAGACGTAGACGCGACGCTCTGACTTAAGCGCCGTCGAATGGTAGGTGACGGTACGCAGATCGCCGTGCGGGACCGCCCGATCGTCAAGAATGCTGCCGGGCACCAGGATCAGGCTGGTATTCACCTGGCGTTGCGGTTTCTGGTAGCGGCTGCCGGTATCGACGGAACGAAAACCATCCACATCGAAGTAGTACTCATAAAGATTGGCGGCAAGGCGATCGCTTTTCCACGTCCATACGCCCTGGGTGTCTTTGGTCATGTCATGAGAGACAAAGGTATCCGGCGTCGACCCCGTGACGACGGATACGCGCCTGGCATCGGGGGCAAATAACCGGAAAGTCACGCTGTTATCCGTATTCACCTGAGTAATATATTGGCTGACAGGAATAGCGGCATCAGGCATCGTCGGCAGCGGTGCGGCGTGCGCCGTAAATGTGGCGCCAGCCAGCACCAGGGCGAAGTAAATTGCATGTCGTTCCATTTTGATTCCTTTTTACGTTTTTATTAGCAGGCGCTTGCGGCCTTACCACCAAATTTCGGCCTGCGCGCCGAGTGCGAACTGGTCGTTCTTGCCATCTTCAAAAACCGCGGTGGTATTGTTAGCAGCCTTATCCAGATCGATATCTTCGGCTTTAATATAAGTCGCATAAAAACGGATTTCCGGGCGCGAGGTCAGCATACTGGTATTAACTTTGAAGGTATGGAATAAGGTGGTCTTATAACCGGATTCGTTATATTTCTTCCCCGTCACATCTTTGTTCTGCTGTTTGAAGTAACCCAGCTCAACGCCGGTCTGATTATATTTATTCCAGATATATGCCGGACGGACCACGGCGCGAATAGATTCAAAATCTGAATGGGCGCCGGTTTCATAGCTATAAACGTCATTACCAAATGAGTAGACGATCGCATTAGCCATAATGACATCATCGCGCAGATAGGTTTCCCCCTGTGAGGTTAAGCGCACGGCGGTGCCGTTGGTATGATCGCCATAATAGCGCCCATTATTGGTGGTATACGGGCTCGATCCGGCATAGCGCGAGAAGCTGCTGGCGATAGAGTTGTTCGCCAGTAATAATGAGAACTCGTTAAAGCCGCCGTTATCAAATTTCTGCGTTAATGAGGTGCCCACCATCCAGGTATCTTTCCATTGGTAGTAACCTTCATTCCCCTCTTTATATTTCTCTGATGAGCTTTGATTGGCGGCGACATAGCGCCCGCTCACCATCAGCGAGGCTTTATCCCACAGCGGAATATCTTTGTAACGCACATCCAGGGTATTAGTATTAATTTGCTGCTTATTAGTCAAAGAGCGGTCATAGTCATCGATGTCTTCGCGCACCAGCGCGATATCAAATTTACCGGCGCCCACCTTCCAGTTTTCAAGCCCCATGCCGGCCGCCGCATCGGTTCTTTGCGTTTTCCAGTCCAGCATCTGGATCTCGATTTTCGGCGCGCCGTGCTTACCGACCCAGAAATCCGCTTCCGGGGCAAACGGCAGAAAGCCTTTGGTGTTGACGTACATATCCGAGAACTGAAGGTAGTTTTCGCCGCCGGCATTGTCGCCAAACCAGCCGGTAGAATACTGCTGACCCACGTTGCCATCGAGCATCACGATGGCATCCACACGTTTGTCGCCCTCCTGAAAAACGCGCTGTTTAAGCTGTAAATCAAACCAGCCGGAATACTCGTTACCCAAACGGCCAAGCGAGCCGATGGCCCACGATTTTGGCGAACCGTGCGAGGCGGTCCCCCAGCCAGAACGGTAATAGCCGTTATAGCTAAAGCCGATTTCATCTTTTACAAACTTGCTAAAATCTTTCAGCGTCATGGCGCTATAGGCTGGCTCGCCGCCCTGCGCCGGCTGTTCATTTTTGACCAGTACCGCATCCGGCTTAGCGGCCGCTTGGGTCGCCGTGGGCGCTTTCGCACTCTGGCTCTTCTGGCTATTTACCGGTTGCGACCAGGCGGCCCAGACCTAGTTCCTTTTTTTCTCCTGATCCTGATATTTCTTGAGTTCTTTTTGCGTGTCCTGAAGCGCTTTTTCCAGAAGCTCCAGCCGTTGTTCAACCGTAAGTTGCCCGGCAATAAGATTTGTTGAATAAGAAAGCGGCGCCAGCAAAACCATCGCCGAAGCGATCATATTTCTTCTAATCATAATAATCCCTTATATAAGCATTGGCGTAAATGAAACACGTAATTAATAAATGGCGTTATGTTTTTAATAAACTGCATTAATACCATTCCACGTAACTGCAGCTTTTATTTTCATACCGAATAAGTAGCAAAAAAAAACCTGAAGGAGACCATCTGCATTAACAGATAATCCTCTTCAGGTTTTGCCCGCTCATTGCGGTAACAACCCGTATCAGCAAACCATTCAGCGTCTAAAACAAAAAAACCTGACATCGCCGCCTGGGGCAATATCAGGTTTTGCCTGCTGTCGCAGTAACAATCCATTTTAACCATCTGAGCTTCAGCGCTCAGTCAGTGAGAGGGATTGTTACGCGAGAAAATTTAAAACTCAAATAGTCAGAGTATTAATTGTGACGATAATCGCAGCAATATGTCTGCTATGCGCAAAATCATAGTTGATTCTGATAATTTCCTTTACCAGAATCAACCATCATGATCTTTACTCTTTCGGATCTTTACCCGCGAGCAGTTTATCCAATTCGTCGCCGCCTACGTGACGGAAATCCTGGCCTTTGACGAAGTAGAAAATATATTCGCAAATATTCTGACAGCGATCGCCGATACGCTCGATGGAACGCGCGCAGAACAATGCGGTCAGGACGCTCGGAATGGTGCGTGAGTCTTCCATCATATAGGTCATCAGCTGACGCACGATGCCTTCATATTCCTGGTCGACTTTCTTATCTTCACGATAGATGCGTACCGCCTCATCAAGATCCATACGCGCAAAGGCATCCAGCACGTCATGCAGCATCTGTACGGTATGGCGGCCCAGCGACTCAAGGCTCACCAGCAGCGGCTGGTGCTGCTGGGAAAACTTCTCCAGCGCGGTGCGGCAGATTTTATCCGCCACGTCGCCAATACGTTCCAGCTCGGCGATAGTCTTGATGATCGCCATCACCAGCCGCAGGTCGCTGGCGGTCGGCTGACGTTTAGCGATGATACGCACGCAGGCCTCGTCGATCGCCACTTCCATCATATTGACCTGCTTGTCGCCGTCGATTACGCGCTTCGCCAGATCGCTGTCCTGATTGTGCATCGCGGTGATCGCATCAGAAAGCTGCTGCTCCACCAGCCCACCCATGGTCATCACCTGGGTGCGTATGTACTCCAGTTCTGCGTTGAACTGGCCGGAAATATGTTTATTAAGATTTAAGTTATCCATGATGTCTCCTGATTGCCCATCGGGTTAGCACCTGAAAGCAGAAGGGCAATCAACCGTAGCGGCCAGTAATATAATCTTCAGTTTGTTTCTTCGCGGGCTTGGTAAACAGATCGTCCGTGTTGCTGAATTCAATCAGCTCGCCAAGATACATAAATGCCGTATGGTCGGAACAACGCGCAGCCTGCTGCATGTTGTGGGTAACGATAACGACGGTGTAATCCTGCTTCAGCTCGGTGATAAGCTCCTCAATACGCCCGGTGGAGATGGGATCCAGCGCTGAGCAAGGTTCATCGAGTAGCAGCACTTCCGGGCGAATCGCGATACCGCGGGCAATACACAGACGCTGCTGCTGACCACCGGAGAGAGAATACCCGCTCTGGTGCAGTTTATCTTTGGTTTCATTCCATAATGCGGCTTTGGTCAACGCCCACTGCACGCGCTCGTCCATATCGGCGCGCGATAACTTCTCAAACAGGCGCACGCCGAAGGCGATGTTGTCGTAGATGGACATCGGGAACGGCGTCGGCTTCTGGAATACCATCCCTACTTTCGCGCGCAGCAGCGCGATATCCTGGGTATTGGTGAGAATATTGTCGCCATCCAGCAGAATTTCGCCTTCCGCACGCTGCTCCGGGTACAGCTCAAACATCTTGTTGAACGTACGCAGCAGAGTGGATTTACCGCAGCCTGACGGGCCGATAAACGCCGTCACCTGGTTCTTAGCGATATCCAGGTTAATGTTCTTCAGGGCATGGAATTTGCCGTAGTAGAAGTTCAGGTCACGAACTGAAATTTTACCCGGATTCGCGTTCACCATACTCATCTCAATCTCTTCCTCATTCGGCGCCGCTTAGGCCGCGCCGCAAAAATTAACCGTGTTTCTTCTTCGCGAAGACAACGCGCGCCAGAATATTCAGCAGCAAGACGCACAGGGTGATAATCAATACCCCGGCCCATGCCAGTTGCTGCCATTCCGCGAACGGACTCATGGCAAATTTAAAAATGGTCACCGGCAGGTTGGCGATCGGCTGCATCATATCGGTGCTCCAGAACTGGTTGGAGAGCGCGGTGAACAGCAGCGGCGCCGTCTCCCCGGCGATACGGGCAATGGCCAGCAGGATACCGGTCATAATGCCGGATACCGACGCCTTAAGGGTGATCGCGGAAATCATCTTCCACTTCGGCGTCCCCAGCGCATAGGCTGCTTCACGCAGGCTATCCGGCACCAGTTTCAGCATGTTTTCAGTGGTACGAATCACGATTGGCACCTGCAGCAGCGCCAGCGCGATAACGCCCGCCCAGCCGGAGAAGTGCTGCATCTGCGCCACCACGATGGTGTAGACAAACAGACCCACGACGATAGACGGCGCGGAAAGCAGAATATCGTTGATAAAGCGGATGATTTCCGCCAGTACCGACTTACGGCCATATTCCGCCAGATAGATACCGGCCATGATGCCAAGCGGCGTACCAAAGACGGTCGCCCACAGGATCAGCAGGCCGCTGCCCGCCAGGGCGTTCGCCAGACCGCCGCCCGCGGTATTCGGCGGCGGCGTCATTTCGGTAAACAGCGCCAGACTCATACCGTCGATGCCACGCGTGATGGTCGACATCAGGATCCAGATAAGCCAGAAGAGACCAAACGCCATAGTCGCCATCGACAGGGTCAGGGCAATGCGGTTCTTCAGACGGCGTTTAGCCTGCATCTTGCGACGGGATTCCGCCAGCGCGGCGGTGGTTTGCAATTCGATCGTTGCCATTAGCGAGCCCCCTCGTTCTTAGCGAGACGCATAATCATGAACTTCGACGCGGCCAGAACGATAAAGGTGATAACGAACAGGATCAGACCCAGTTCCATCAGCGCCGCTACGTGCAGGCCGCTTTCCGCTTCCGCGAATTCATTGGCCAGCGCCGAGGTAATACTGTTGCCCGGCATATACAACGAAGCGCTGTCTAGCTGATAGGTGTTACCGATGATAAAGGTGACGGCCATGGTTTCACCCAGCGCGCGCCCCAGGCCGAGCATGACGCCGCCGATCACCCCGTTTTTGGTGAACGGCAGCACGATGCGCCAAATCACCTCCCACGTGGTGCAGCCGATCCCATATGCGGACTCTTTCATCATCACCGGAGTCTGCTCGAAGACGTCACGCATTACGGCGGCGATATAAGGAATGATCATGATGGCCAGAATGACGCCGGCCGCCAGGATGCCAATACCGAATGCCGGGCCGGCAAACAGCGCACCGACAAAGGGGATGGTCGAAAGGACGTTGCCGACTGGTTCCTGGAAGTAAGTCGCAAACAGCGGGGCGAAAATAAACAGGCCCCACATGCCGTATACGATACTCGGGATCGCCGCCAGCAGCTCAATAGCAATACCCAACGGGCGTTTTAGCCAGGCTGGGGAGAGTTCAGTCAGGAACAGCGCGATGCCGAAGCTCACCGGAACGGCGATCAACAACGCGATAATTGAGGTAACCAGGGTCCCGTAAATCGGTACCAGCGCACCGAAGATCTCATTCGGCGCATCCCACTCTTTGGTCCACAAAAAGGAAAAGCCAAATTTCTGAATACTTGGCCATGAAGAGATGATGAGGGAGACGATGATGCCACCCAGCATCAATAGCACAATCAGCGCAGCCAGTTTTACCAGCGCGCTGAAGATCATGTCACCCTTTTTCCCCGGAGGGTTAAATGCCGGCTTGGTTGCAGCCATAGGTTACTCTTTAAGTTCGGGCCCAAAAACCCAGCATTTTACTGAGCTTACGGGCAAAGGTAATGCTATACCCGAAATAATTCGAGCTGCAGGAAGCTCGCCGGCAGCTCGACATTCCGCGGGTATTAGTACAGCGCTTTACCGCTGCTGTCTTTCACGTTGGTTTTCCATGCGGCGCGAACCTGCTCAACCACGCTATCCGGCAGGCTGGCGTAATCCAGCGCATTCGCTTCTTTGCCGCCGTTTTTATATGCCCAGTCGAAGAACTTCAGCACTTCCGCGGTATTCTCCGGCTTATTGGAGGCCTTGTGGACGAGGATGAAAGTGGTTGAGGTGATCGGCCATGCATTTTCACCTTTCTGGTTAGTCAGGTCCTGAGCGAAGGACTTGCTCCAGTCGATACCTTTCGCCGCATTAGCGAAGTTATCTTCCGTCGGGCTGACCGGCTTGCCGTCAGCGGACAGCAGTTTGGTGTAGGCCAGGTTATTCTGCTTAGCGTAAGCATACTCGACGTAGCCGATAGCGCCCGGCAGACGCTGAACGAAGGCCGCGATACCGTCGTTGCCTTTACCGCCCAGGCCGGTTGGCCAGTTTACGGTAGAGCCTGCGCCAATTTTAGATTTCCACTCTTCGTTCACTTTCGCCAGATAGCTGGTGAAGACGAAAGAAGTACCGGAACCATCCGCGCGGCGAACCACGGCGATGTTCTGAGCCGGCAGCTTCAGGCCAGGGTTGAGTTTAGCGATCGCTTCGTCATCCCATTTTTTGATTTTGCCCAGATAGATGTCGCCAAGGGTTTTACCATCGAGCACCAGCTCGCCGGATTTAACGCCCGGCAGGTTAACCGCCAGCACCACGCCACCGATAACGGTCGGGAACTGGAACAGGCCTTCCTGCGCCAGTTTGTCATCAGCCAGAGGAGCATCAGAAGCACCGAAATCCACGGTGTTGGCAATAATCTGTTTAACGCCGCCAGAGGAACCGATACCCTGGTAGTTAACTTTATTGCCCGTTTCTTTCTGATAGGTATCAGCCCATTTGGCATACACCGGAGCAGGGAAAGTTGCACCTGCGCCAGTCAGGCTTGCTGCTGCGAAAGCAGAGAAAGCGCTCATCGATAAGGTCGCGGCGACAACTGTTGCGACGGTGGTACGCATAACGTTCATAATGTCTCCTGCTGGGATTCGTAAACCGTTGTTTCGAAGCTATGGTGAGCAAAATAGGACAAACAGGTGACAGTAAAATGTACGAATTATGACAGTTTTATGACATACCGGGGTAAAGTAAGATAAGCCAAAATAAAACCAATAATATCAATGCATTAAAATTTTATCTATTGGTCATATGACAGAAAGATTTGGCTTTTATTACATGATTATGGATAGCGTAAAAATCATCTGGCAACGTTGAGATGTTGGGCAACCATAGCAAGCCTGATCGTACGGCGATAAAGCGTAAACAGTGTAAAAGCCGTTCCATTCATCAATCTACGGCCTAACCAGAGTACGGCTATCTCACACATAAAAAGAATGACCTTATTGGCAGCAATAGCTTCATCTGCGATGACGGCAAGCGCCAGGACTAGACAAAAAACAAACAAATTGGCGAGATACAGGTACATAAAAATACGTAATCCAACAGCATGACCTCGACCTACTAACCCTGCAGCTAAGCTGGTTATAACAATAATCCCTAATAGCAGCGGAAAGTAGAAAGCCAGAAAACGGGGCGGAGTAAGTTGGAGACTCTGCAATATAAAAGCCGCATTAACTGAAAAAATAACAATTAATATCAAATAAATACAAGCAGGAACTAGCGGAGAAGGTGATAAGCGTTGCCCATGAGACAAACTCATCATATCTGTTGTTGTATGCTGCGCGATCTCATCTCTATTTCTTCGCTTGATAAGTTGATCGATTTCCACACCATGCTTGAGAAGCGCTAAGAAATTATTACCACATAAGTTTTTCATTTTAGAAGCGCCACTGAGTAAATTTCATTGGTTTTTATAAGCAATGGCGGTAACGCTATCCGCAAACACACAATCAACCGTTGATAGCTGATAAAAAAATCCGGTATCCCTTTGCAGAAATACCGGATTATAGCGTCACTCACAAGAGTGTCGGTCCGTACAGCCTGATTACTCTACGGTCACCGATTTCGCCAGGTTACGCGGCTGGTCAACGTCGGTGCCTTTGATCAGCGCAACGTGATAAGCCAGTAGCTGCAGCGGCACGGTAAAGAAGATCGGCGCAATCACCTCTTCGACATGCGGCATCTCGATGATGTGCATGTTGTCGCTACCGCTGAAACCGGCGTCTCCATCGGCGAAGACGTACAGTTCACCGCCGCGGGCGCGAACTTCTTCAATATTGGATTTCAGTTTTTCCAACAATTCGTTGTTCGGCGCCACAACGATGACCGGCATTTCGGCATCAATCAGCGCCAGCGGGCCGTGTTTCAGCTCGCCCGCCGCATAAGCTTCAGCATGAATGTAGGAGATCTCTTTCAGCTTCAGCGCCCCTTCCAGCGCGATCGGGTACTGATCGCCGCGGCCAAGGAACAGCGCGTGATGCTTATCGGAGAAACGTTCCGCCAGCTGTTCGATGCGCTTATCCTGCGACAGCATCTGCTCGATACGGTTCGGCAGCGCCTGCAGGCCATGCACGATATCCTGCTCGATAGCCGCGTCCTGGCCTTTGAGACGCGCCAGTTTCGCCACCAGCATCAACAGCACGGTCAGCTGAGTGGTAAAGGCTTTGGTCGATGCCACGCCGATTTCGGTACCGGCTTTGGTCATCAACGCCAGATCGGACTCGCGCACCAGCGAAGAGCCCGGAACGTTGCAGATGGCCAACGAACCCAGATAGCCGAGCTCTTTAGAGAGGCGCAGCGCCGCCAGGGTATCCGCCGTCTCACCTGACTGGGAGAGGGTGATCATCAGGCTGTTGCGGCGCACCGCGGATTTGCGGTAGCGGAATTCCGAAGCAATCTCGACATCGCACGGCACGCCGGCTAACGCTTCGAACCAGTAACGGGAGACCATCCCGGAGTTATACGAGGTTCCGCAGGCAACAATCTGGATATGCTCAACCTGCGACAGCAGCGCGTTGGCATTCGGCCCCAGTTCGCTGAGATCGACCTCGCCATGGCTGATGCGCCCGGTCAGGGTGTTCTTAATCGCGTTCGGCTGCTCGTAAATCTCTTTCTGCATATAGTGGCGATAAATCCCCTTATCACCGGCGTCATACTGCAGATTAGATTCGATCTCCTGGCGATTCACTTCCGCGCCGGATTTATCGAAAATCACCACCGTACGACGGGTAACTTCGGCAATATCGCCCTCTTCGAGGAAGATAAAGCGGCGGGTCACCGGCAGCAGCGCCAGTTGGTCAGAAGCGATAAAGTTTTCGCCCATGCCCAGGCCAATGACCAGCGGGCTGCCTGAACGTGCCGCTAGCAGCGTCCCCGGATCGCGGGTATCCATGATCACCGTACCATAGGCGCCGCGCAGCTGCGGGATTGCGCGCAGCACGGCTTCACGCAAAGTGCCGCCCTGTTCCAGCTCCCAGTGCACCAGATGCGCGATAACTTCGGTATCGGTCTCAGAGACGAAGACATAGCCGCGGGACTGCAGCAGGACGCGCAGCGGCTCATGGTTCTCGATGATCCCGTTATGGACCACCGCAATGTGTTCAGAAACATGCGGATGCGCATTGCTCTCAGACGGCTCGCCGTGCGTCGCCCAGCGGGTATGGGCAATCCCGGTACCGCCGTGTAACGGTTGCTCTTCTACCGCCTGAGCCAGCATCTGAACTTTACCGAGACGACGAACGCGGGTCATATGACCTTCGTTATCGACCACAGCCAGACCGGCAGAGTCATAGCCACGGTATTCCAGACGACGTAAACCTTCGAGAAGGATTTCAGCAATATCACGCTGCGCGACTGCGCCAACAATTCCACACATAGTTAAATTTCCTGATAATGGCGATATGCCATGCGTTGTCGCTGACCTGTATTTGCCCTTTACGGGCGCCCCGAGCCTTGTAGAGAGTGGGGTTATTTTTATGGTACTGCCTGCGGACGGGGACCTATATTGATCCTCTCATCCTGGTTCGCCGGGCGATCTCTCACCCGGCGACAATCTAAAAACTACTTTTTCTTCACCGGACGCTGCCAGCCCTGTTTGTGGACCTGCGGCACGCGACTTAACACCAGTTCGTTGTCAGCAATATTACGCGTGACGGTGGTGCCCGCGGCAATCGTCACGCCATTACCAACGCTGACCGGCGCGACCAGTTGCGTATCAGAACCGACAAACACATCATCGCCGATGATCGTTTTATGCTTATTTGCGCCATCATAGTTACAGGTGATAGTACCCGCGCCGATATTAACGTTGTCGCCAATTTCAGCATCGCCGAGGTAGGAGAGATGACCTGCCTTCGAACCTTTGCCCAGACGCGCTTTCTTCATTTCGACAAAGTTGCCGACGTGAGCGCCTTCCAGCAGCTCAGCCCCCGGACGCAGACGCGCAAACGGGCCGATGGTGCAGGCGGCCTGCAACTGCGCATCTTCAACCACGCTATACGGGCTGATTTCGCAGTCATCACCGATGACGCTGTCTTTGATGACGCAGCCGGCGCCGATCTTCACGCGATCGCCCAGCACGACATGACCTTGCAGAATAACGTTAGTATCAATTTCGACATCGCGCCCGTGTTTCAGCACGCCGCGCAGATCGAAACGCGCCGGGTCGCGCAGCATCACGCCCGCCAGCAGCAGCTTTTCCGCCTGCTCTGACTGATATACTCGTTCCAGACGCGCGAGTTGCAGGCGGTTGTTCACCCCTTCAACTTCGCTCAGACGCTGAGGATGCACCGCAACGATCTCATGACCTTCCTGATGGGCCATCGCGATAATATCGGTGATGTAGTATTCGCCCTGGGCGTTATTGTTAGTGAGCTTCGCCAACCAGCGTTTCAGGTCCGCGCCGTTAGCGACCAGAATCCCGGTATTGATCTCCTGAATCTGGCGCTGCGCTTCGCTGGCGTCTTTATGCTCAACGATACCTGTCACCTGGCCATTTTCTCGCGTGATGCGCCCATAACCGGTTGGATCATCCAGCTTCACCGTTAACAGGCCGATACCGCCCTGCGGTTTTGCGGCGCGCAGGCGCTGTAGCGTTTCAACCGAAATCAGCGGCACATCGCCATAGAGCATCAAGATATCTTCATTATCATTGAAGAACGGCGCCGCCTGCTGCATTGCATGGCCGGTACCGAGCTGCTCTGCTTGCAGCACCCAGTTGAGGTTATCTTCATGCAACGTTTGACG
Source organism: Klebsiella sp. K-3 (assembly GCF_051207495.1). Taxonomy (NCBI): domain Bacteria; kingdom Pseudomonadati; phylum Pseudomonadota; class Gammaproteobacteria; order Enterobacterales; family Enterobacteriaceae; genus Klebsiella; species Klebsiella sp. K-3. The sequence continues at coordinate 67,685 of NZ_JBPNXF010000014.1, forward strand.
CAGCAGATCGCCGCCGTGGCCGTACACCAGGTGTACCGCAGCAGCGCCTAAATCTTTAGCCGCATCAATGACGTGCTGAACCATTGGCTTCCCGGCCAGAGTATGCAGCACCTTAGGAAGATCGGAATACATGCGGGTCCCTTTGCCTGCGGCAAGGATAACCACGCTCATCGCACTGTTTGACATACGCATCCTGACAGCTGTTAGAACGAAAAGTAAAAGCCTTTCACGTTGAAATTGCTACATATTTTTCATCATGAAACGAGACGCGGAGAAAACGTCCAGGCTCAATGCTATACACCATTTTAGGGCGCTATTTTTCACCATCGCAAATCAGTTTAACGCTGAAAAACGATGATAGTGAGGGAGATAGTCTTCTATCTCACTGCTTTTGCTGTTTTTTTGTCACCTGAATAAAGCAGTGTTTTACCGTTGTCGCTGATAAATCGTAAGTTTCTAACCTGACAGAATTTTAGCCTGTCCCAGGCGGGAAAGGTCAATGAGTTTGGGCTGGAAAGTAATTAATGAGATGAATAAAAAGCAAAAAGGCCACCTTCAGGTGACCTTTTTTCAGCGGTTTCACATCGCATATGTTGTCGTTTTGATGAGCGATAGTACGTGAAAGCTGGGCGATAGCGCAGCGATTAGAAGCTCAGGGCGCTAAATTTGGCGATGATTTTATGAAACAGTTTCATGATGATTTCCAGATTGCAGGTACTATTTGATAACGTATTTTTTGTGACTAACATCACAAAAAAGAGTCTACGCCTCATCATTTAACTAATCAATAACAATTACGAGTCGCCAGTGTGAAATTTGCACAATATTACCGCTGACGTAAACCATAAAAAAAGCCAGTCTGTTGCCAGACTGGCTTTTAGCTTTCAAGCCGGTGTTACATCGCTTTTTTGGTCAATTCGATAACGCGCAGTTTAGCGATCGCTTTGGCCAGTTCCGCGGACGCCTGAGCGTAATCCACGTCGCCGTGAGAGCTCTTGATGTGCTCTTCCGCTTTACGTTTCGCTTCCAGGGCTCGCGCTTCGTCGAGGTCCTGACCACGAATTGCCGTATCGGCCAGAACGATCACGTTGCCCGGTTGCACTTCAAGAATGCCGCCGGACAGATAGATAAACTCTTCGTGACCGAATTGTTTAACGATGCGAATCATACCAGGCTTAATGGCGGTGAGCAGCGGGGCGTGACCCGGGAAAATACCCAGTTCACCTTCGCTACCCGTTACCTGGATTTTCTCGACCAGGCCAGAGAACATTTGTTTCTCTGCGCTGACGACATCCAGGTGGTAAGTCATTGCCATATCACCCTCCGATTAAGGCGTTAAAGTTTTTTGGCTTTTTCCACGGCTTCTTCGATGGAACCGACCATGTAGAACGCCTGCTCCGGCAGGTGATCGTATTCGCCTTCCATGATGCCTTTAAAGCCACGGATGGTGTCTTTCAGCGAAACGTATTTGCCCGGGGAACCGGTAAATACTTCTGCTACGAAGAACGGCTGGGACAGGAAGCGCTGGATCTTACGAGCGCGAGCTACCACCAGTTTATCTTCTTCAGACAGTTCATCCATACCCAGGATGGCGATGATGTCTTTCAGTTCCTGATAACGCTGCAGCAGGGACTGTACGCCACGCGCGGTGTCGTAGTGTTCCTGACCAACAACCAGCGGATCCAGCTGACGGCTGGTGGAATCCAGCGGGTCAACGGCCGGGTAGATACCCAGAGACGCGATCTGACGGCTCAGTACCACGGTTGCGTCAAGGTGCGCAAAGGTGGTTGCTGGGGACGGGTCAGTCAAGTCATCCGCAGGAACGTATACCGCCTGAACGGAGGTGATAGAGCCGGTTTTGGTGGAGGTGATACGTTCCTGCAGAACGCCCATCTCTTCCGCCAGAGTCGGCTGATAACCTACCGCTGAAGGCATACGGCCCAGCAGTGCAGATACTTCGGTACCGGCCAGGGTGTAACGATAGATGTTATCGACGAACAGCAGAACGTCACGACCTTCGTCACGGAATTTCTCAGCCATGGTCAGGCCGGTCAGCGCAACGCGCAGACGGTTTCCCGGCGGCTCGTTCATCTGGCCGTAAACCAGGGATACTTTATCCAGAACGTTGGAGTCGGTCATTTCGTGGTAGAAGTCGTTACCCTCACGAGTACGCTCACCGACGCCCGCAAACACGGAGTAACCGGAGTGCTCGATCGCGATGTTACGGATCAGCTCCATCATGTTTACGGTTTTACCTACACCCGCACCACCGAACAGACCAACTTTACCGCCCTTAGCGAACGGACACATCAGGTCGATAACTTTGATACCGGTTTCCAGCAGTTCCTGAGAGCTGGACAGCTCTTCATAGGAAGGCGCCGCGCGGTGGATAGCCCAACGTTCTTCTTCGCCGATGTCGCCTTTCATGTCGATCGGCTGACCCAGGACGTTCATGATACGGCCCAGAGTCGCTTTACCTACCGGGACTTCGATCGGGTGCTCGAGGTCTTTAACTTCCAGACCACGACGCAGACCGTCGGAAGAACCCATGGCGATAGCACGAACTACGCCACCGCCGAGCTGCTGCTGAACTTCCAGCACCAGGCTCTCATTACCATTCTGTACCTCAAGGGCATCGTACACGCGTGGTACGGCATCCTGAGGGAACTCGACGTCGACCACGGCGCCGATTACCTGGACAATCTTTCCAGTAGCCATCTTAAATCCTCTACGAAATAACCTGGTTAAACCGCGGCGGCCCCCGAGACGATCTCGGTGAGTTCCTGAGTAATGCTGGCCTGACGAGCTTTGTTGTATACCAACTGCAGCTCTTTAATCAGGCTGCCGCCATTATCGGTCGCGGCTTTCATCGCCACCATACGGGCGGCCTGCTCGCTGGCCAGGTTTTCTACCACGCCCTGATAAACCTGAGATTCCACATAACGACGCAGGAGGGTATCCAGCAGCGCTTTCGGATCGGGCTCATACAGGTAATCCCAGGACTTACGTTTCAGATCATCATCTTCTGAAGCCGGTAACGGCAGCAGCTGAGTGATGGTCGGAGCCTGAGACATGGTGTTAATAAATTTGTTGCTGACAACGTAAAGCTTGTCCAGACGGCCTTCATCGTAGGCCTGCAACATCACTTTTACCGGGCCGATCAGTTCGGACAGGGACGGGTTATCACCCATACCGGTCACCTGGGCCACAATATTGCCGCCCACGGAGTTAAAGAAAGACACGCCTTTAGAGCCGATCATTGCGAGGTCGCACTGAACGCCTTTATCGGACCATGCTTTCATATCCGCCAGCAGTTTTTTGAACAGGTTAATGTTCAAGCCACCGCACAGACCACGGTCGGTCGACACCACCAGGTAGCCCACGCGTTTAACGTCGCGTTCTTCCAGGTACGGGTGCTTATATTCCAGATTACCGTTCGCAAGGTGACCAATCACTTTGCGCATAGTATCTGCATATGGACGGCTGGCCGCCATGCGATCCTGCGTTTTACGCATTTTGGAGGCGGCGACCATCTCCATCGCTTTGGTGATCTTTTGCGTGTTCTGGACGCTTGCGATCTTACTACGTATCTCTTTTGCGCCGGCCATGAGCTTCTCCTCAATGCCTTGCGGCCTGCCCTAAGGCAAGCCGCCAGACTTTACCAGGACTGGGTTGCTTTGAAGGAGTCGAGGATGCCTTTCAGCTTGCCTTCGATCTCGTCGTTATAGCCACCGGTCTGGTTAATCTCTTGCATCAGCGGAGCGTGGTCACGGTCAACGTAAGCCAGCAGAGCGGCTTCGAAACTACCGATTTTCGCCAGTTCCACATCTTCGAGGTAACCGCGTTCAGCAGCGAACAGTACCAGGCCCTGCTGTGCTACAGACATAGGTGCATACTGTTTCTGTTTCAGCAGTTCGGTCACTTTCTGACCGTGGCTCAGCTGCTTACGAGTCGCTTCGTCCAGATCGGATGCGAACTGAGAGAACGCAGCCAGTTCACGATACTGCGCCAGCGCGGTACGGATACCACCGGACAGTTTCTTGATGATCTTGGTCTGAGCAGCACCACCAACACGGGATACGGAGATACCCGGGTTAACCGCCGGACGAATACCGGAGTTGAACAGGTTGGTTTCCAGGAAGATCTGACCATCGGTAATGGAAATTACGTTGGTCGGAACGAATGCGGAAACGTCACCAGCTTGCGTCTCGATAATCGGCAGCGCAGTCAGGGAGCCGGTTTTACCTTTAACTTCACCATTGGTGAACTTCTCAACGTATTCCGCGTTAACGCGGGATGCGCGCTCCAGCAGACGGGAGTGGAGGTAGAACACGTCGCCCGGGAATGCTTCACGTCCTGGCGGACGACGGAGCAGCAGGGAAACCTGACGGTAAGCAACAGCCTGTTTAGACAGGTCATCGTAAACGATCAGCGCATCTTCACCGCGGTCGCGGAAGTATTCGCCCATTGCGCAACCGGCATACGGCGCCAGGTATTGCAGTGCAGCAGATTCAGAAGCGGTAGCCACAACAACGATAGTGTTGGACAGCGCGCCGTGCTCTTCCAGTTTACGCACCACGTTAGAGATGGTGGACGCTTTCTGGCCGATAGCTACGTATACGCATTTGATGCCGGAATCACGCTGGTTGATGATCGCATCGATTGCCATCGCGGTTTTACCGGTCTGACGGTCACCGATGATCAGCTCACGCTGGCCACGGCCGATTGGAATCATGGCATCAACAGATTTGTAACCGGTCTGTACCGGCTGGTCTACGGATTGACGATCGATAACGCCCGGAGCGATAACTTCGATTGGCGAGAAACCATCGTGCTCAACAGGACCTTTACCGTCAATTGGCGCACCCAGGGTGTTCACCACGCGGCCTAACAGACCACGACCGACCGGAACTTCCAGAATACGGCCAGTACACTTAACCTTCATGCCTTCGGCGAGGTCAGCATACGGACCCATCACAACCGCACCAACGGAGTCGCGCTCCAGGTTCAGTGCGATAGCGTAACGGTTACCCGGCAGGGAGATCATTTCACCCTGCATACAATCGGCCAGGCCGTGGATGCGGATAACACCGTCACTTACAGAAACAATAGTACCTTCGTTGTGAGCTTCACTCACAACATTGAACTGAGCAATGCGCTGCTTGATCAGTTCGCTGATTTCGGTGGAATTCAGTTGCATGCTCCAGTCCCCTTAAGACTGCAAGACGTCTGCCAGGCGATCAAGACGGCCGCGTACGCTACCATCAATGACCATATCACCCGAACGGATGATAACTCCTGCCATAACAGACTTATCGATTTTGCAATTCAGCTTAACTTTGCGTGACAGACGCTTTTCCATCGCGCCGGAGATCTTCGCAAGCTGTTCTTCACTCAGTTGGTTGGCAGAAATAACATCTACCTCTGCGATGGCCTCGCTGGCCGCACGCAGGTGAATGAACTGCTCAAGAACATCCGGGAGCACCTTCAAACGACCATTTTCAGCCATCACCCGAATCAGGTTCTGACCATTTTCGTCGAGTTGCTCGCCGCAGATAGCGATAAACGCATCTGAGAGCGTTTCCGGCGCCAGGGCACCGGAGAGAAGCTCTGCCATTTGTTCGTTTTTAGTCACTTCAGCGGCAAACGCCAGCATATCCTGCCAGCGCTCAACACTTTTGTGTTCGACGGCAAAGTCAAAAGCTGCTTTGGCGTAGGGGCGAGCTACCGTTACAAATTCAGACATCAGCCCCTCCCTCCTTACAGTTCAGCGACAAGTTTATCCACGATGTCGCTGTTAGCAGCTTCATCCACGGAACGTTCGATGATCTTCTCGGCGCCAGCAACAGCCAGGATAGCAACCTGCTTACGCAGTTCTTCGCGAGCACGTTTACGTTCGGCATCGATTTCAGCCTGCGCCTGTGCGACGATTTTGGTGCGTTCCTGTTCTGCTTCAGCTTTAGCTTCGTCCAGAATCTGAGAGCGACGCTTGTTCGCTTGCTCGATGATTACCTGGGCTTCCGCTTTCGCTTTTTTCAGCTGGTCGGTCGCGTTGGCCTGTGCAAGGTCCAAATCTTTCTTAGCGCGTTCTGCAGAAGCTAAACCGTCAGAAATTTCTTTCTGGCGCTTTTCGATGGCAGCCATTAACGGCGGCCATACGTACTTCATGCAGAACCATACGAAGATAACAAACGCGATGGCCTGGCCGAGGATTGTTGCGTTCATGTTCACAGCACAATACCTCTTAAATTAACTCTGTGGCTTAGGTTTCTTTCGAACAACTTACTACGCGACAGCAAACATCACGTACAGACCCAGACCTACAGCGATCATCGGGATAGCATCCACCAGACCCATAACGATAAAGAACTGAGTACGCAGCAGAGGAATCAGATCCGGTTGACGCGCTGCGCCTTCCAGGAATTTACCCCCGAGGATGCCGATACCGATCGCAGCACCGATTGCCGCCAGACCCATCATCACAGCGGCAGCCATGTACAGCAGATCCATATTCAGGTTTTCCATGACAGTCTCCAGTTTGTTTCAGTTAAAACGTAGTAGTGTTGGTAAAAATCAATGCTCTTCGGATGCCATCGACAGATAGACAATCGTCAGAACCATGAAGATGAAGGCTTGCAGCGTAATAATCAGGATGTGGAAAATGGCCCAAGGCACATTCAGAATCCACTGTGACCACCACGGCAACAGACCAGCAATCAGAATGAAAATCAGCTCACCGGCATACATGTTGCCGAACAGTCGCAGACCGAGAGAAACCGGTTTGGACAGCAGGCTTACCCCTTCAAGGATTAAGTTGACAGGAATGAACGCCCAGTGATTGAACGGCTGCATGGTCAGTTCTTTAACGAACCCACCAACGCCTTTCATTTTGATGCTGTAGAAAATAATCAGGATGAACACGCCAAGCGCCATCGACAGGGTGATGTTCACGTCAGCAGACGGAACCACGCGCAGTGCAGGCAGGCCGAAAATGTGTTCGCCGATATAAGGAATCAGGTCGATTGGCAGCAGGTCCATCAGGTTCATCAGGAATACCCAGACGAACACGGTAAGCGCCAGCGGCGCGATGACCTTGCTCTTGCCATGGTACATGTCTTTGACGCTGCCATGGACGAAGCCGATGATCATTTCGATGAAGGTTTGGAATTTCCCTGGTACGCCGCTGGTCGCTCTCTTAGCAACGCTACGGAACATGGCAAGGAACAGCAGACCGAGAACCACCGAGAAAAACATGGAGTCAATATTGAGCGTCCAGAAGGTGGCTGGGGGGTTGTGCGGATCCACCAGCGAGAATGTACGTAGGTCCAACTGAAGGTTGTTCAGATGGTGTCCTATGTAATCCTGCGGCGTCATATTTTCTGAAGCCATGATGCCTTTTACCCTTTGTTGTTAATTACAGCTGGAGCCAGAATTTGTACCACCAGCACCAAAACCCACGTCACTATCAGCGGCAAAAATACCACTTCAAAAACCGCCAGCGCCATCGCCAGTAGGGCGAAGGTCAGCAACACCTTGAATGCTTCACCGAAGGCGAAGGTCCAGGCCACTCGGCCTTGTGCTGGTGTATGCGCCTGATGGCGCCAGGCAAAAATCATAAACAACGCGTTTGGCAAAACGACTGCCAAACCTCCGCATATGGCGGAGATGCCCCAGAAGGGGTCTTTGAGGCTGAACAGCAGTCCACTTGCTATTACTGCCAGTAACTGAATAAACAGAAGCTTTCGAGCAACGTTTCGACTCACGAGCGACATAGACATCACGTTTTTACTCCTGCTCCCTTCGAGGTATGCCGCGTGTCGTATAAAACGTTCTTTAAGACCAAGAGTCAAGCGTCAAAAAGCGGACAAATTATACGGTGACAACACGTGATTTCAAACATTAAGTAGCAAAATAGTGAATAAATGTTTAATTATTTTCTGAGCGGCAATTTTTCATGCATTTCGTCAATCAGTGAGGGATCAACCAGAAGTGCAAATAATGAGAAAACGCGGCCATTAAAGCGTGCATTAGATCACATAATAAACATTTTCGGTGCAATCGAATTAAATCTGTACAGAATCAGTAAGTTTTCATCTTTTTGATATTCAAGATAAAAAGTGAGGTCTTTTTGTAAAACAACCCCACATACAATAAAAACCTTTTATTGACATTTATAATAAAAATTTAACATCAATATGAACTGACAGTTCATCGATTTTTAGCACCCTGATATTTTCAAAGTTGACTATTCTGCCAGTAAACCACCACGCTAAAGTTAAACGCTAGAAAAGCCATAGTAAAAACAAGGTTAAAAGTGGCCAGATAATACCCGCAGGTAACTTTGATTTTTGTAACATGCGCAGGCCACATTTTTTCCACATTTTTTGATAAAAATTATAAGGCGTTTGGCTTAATGACCACCAAATGTCTCTCCCCTTCCAGCTGGGGTACATGGAGTTTAATCACGTCGCAAACCTGATAACCTTCTGGCAGGTCTGCCATTTCACTTTCCTGCGCCTGCCCTTTCAACGCGTAGAAATGCCCATCAGCCGCCGGCAGGTGGTGGCACCAGCTCACCATGTCGTTCAGCGAGGCAAAAGCGCGGCTAATGACGCCATCAAACGGCGGCTCTGCGGGAAACGCTTCCACACGGCTCTGCACAGGCGCGATGTTATCGAGTTTTAGCTCATGCTGGACCTGGCGCAGGAAGCGCACACGCTTGCCGAGACTATCCAGTAATGTGAAATGAGATTCCGGGCGCACGATAGCCAGCGGAATCCCCGGCAGGCCAGGACCTGTTCCCACATCGATAAAACGTGAGCCCTGTAGATACGGCGCAACGATAATGCTATCGAGGATATGGCGAACCAGCATCTCGTTAGGATCGCGAACAGAGGTCAGGTTATAGGCTTTGTTCCACTTATCCAGCAGCCCGACATAAGCCACCAGCTGATTTTTCTGGTGATCGGTGAGCGAAATACCCGCTTCGTCCAGCAGACGAGAAAGTTTGTTGAGCACGGTGAGTACCTTCTAAAAATAATGAGCCCGGAGGCGCTAACGCTACCGGGCTGTGAATTATAAAGGCGATCGCTGATTTTGCATCCGCCAAATTTGCGCGCTCTGACGGCTATCAGGCGCTGCGGCGCAGCATCCCCTGCTTTTTCAGCCACACCAGCAAAATAGAGATTGCCGCCGGAGTAATTCCGGAAATACGCGATGCCTGGCCGATCGATGACGGTTTATGGTCGTTCAGCTTGGCAATAACCTCGTTGGACAGGCCGGATACCTGACGGTAATCGAGCGTTGCCGGCAGCAAAGTATTCTCGTTGCGCTGCTGTTTTTCGATCTCGTCCTGCTGACGAGCGATATAGCCTTCGTACTTAACCTGAATCTCAACCTGCTCGGCCGCCTGCTGATCCTGCAGGCCCGGTGCGAACGGAGAAAGCTGTACCAGCTGTTCGTAGGTCATTTCTGGACGACGCAGCAGATCTTCGCCGCTGGCTTCACGCGATAGCGGCGCGGTCAGGTGAGCGTTCACTTCGGCTGCGCTTTCCGCCAGCGGGTTAACCCAGCTGGTTTTCAGGCGTTGGCGTTCACGCTCAATGCTTTCCAGTTTCTCGTTGAAACGCGCCCAGCGCTCATCGTCCACCAGCCCCAGCTCACGCCCCTGTTCAGTCAGGCGCAGATCGGCGTTGTCTTCACGCAGCATCAGGCGATATTCCGCACGGGAGGTAAACATGCGGTACGGTTCTTTAGTACCAAGAGTGCACAGATCGTCCACCAGCACGCCAAGGTAGGCCTGATCGCGACGCGGCGCCCAGCCTTCTTTTTCCGCTGAGAAGCGGGCGGCATTAAGACCGGCAAGCAGACCCTGCGCGGCGGCTTCTTCATACCCGGTAGTACCGTTGATCTGGCCGGCGAAGAACAGACCCTGAATGTATTTGCTCTCCAGCGTCGGCTTCAGGTCGCGCGGGTCAAAGAAATCGTACTCAATGGCGTAGCCAGGACGAACGATCTTCGCGTTTTCCATCCCCTGCATTGAGCGGACGATTTGCATTTGCACATCAAACGGCAGGCTGGTGGAGATACCGTTTGGATAAATTTCGTTTGAAGTCAGCCCTTCCGGTTCAAGGAAGATCTGATGCTGGTTGCGATCGGCAAAGCGCATGACTTTGTCTTCGATCGACGGGCAGTAACGCGGGCCGATACCTTCAATCACCCCAGCGTACATTGGGCTGCGATCGAGGTTACTACGGATCACGTCATGGGTTTTCTCATTGGTGTGCGTGATATAGCACGGCACCTGACGCGGGTGTTGATCCGCGGATCCCATAAACGAGAAGACCGGCATCGGGTTATCGCCGTGCTGTTGCGCCAGCACGCTAAAATCGATGGTGCGCGCGTCGATACGCGGGGGAGTACCGGTTTTCAGGCGGCTTACGCGCAGCGGCAGTTCACGCAGACGGCGAGACAGCGGGATCGACGGCGGATCGCCGGCACGACCGCCGCTGTAGTTGTCCAGGCCAATGTGAATTTTACCGTCCAGGAAGGTGCCGACGGTCAATACCACCGACTTAGCACGGAACTTGAGACCCATTTGGGTTACCGCACCGACGACGCGATCGTTTTCGACTATCAGATCTTCCACCGCCTGTTGGAAGATCATCAGGTTCGGCTGGTTCTCCAGCGCGGTGCGTACAGCCTGGCGATACAACACCCGGTCGGCCTGGGCGCGTGTCGCACGGACTGCTGGGCCTTTGCTGCCGTTTAGTATCCTAAACTGAATGCCTGCCTGATCGATCGCTTTCGCCATCAGACCACCGAGCGCATCCACTTCTTTTACCAGGTGTCCCTTCCCAATGCCGCCAATCGCCGGGTTGCAGCTCATCTGCCCCAGCGTGTCGATATTGTGTGTCAAAAGCAGGGTTTGTTGGCCCATTCGCGCTGCTGCCATCGCGGCCTCAGTGCCTGCATGACCCCCGCCAATGATGATGACGTCAAAAGGATCCTGATAAAACATGGTGATCTGCCTCGCATAACGCGGTTTGAAAATGGATTGAAGCCCGGGCCGTGGATTCTACTCAACTTTGCTCTTTCGAGAAAGACTCCGGGATCCTGAGTATTAAAAAGAAGATCTTTTATTTAGAGATCTGTTCTATTGTGATCTCTTATTAGGATCGACTCTCTTTGTGGATAAGTCGGATCCACGATTTAAGATCAAACGCTTAAGAAGGATCACAATCTGTGAATGATCGGTGATCCTGTTCCGTATAAGCTGGGATCAGAATGAAGGGTTATGCACAGCTCAAAAAGCATACTTCGGTTATTCTTTGGATAACTACCGGTTGATCCAAGCTTTTGAGCAGGTTTATCCACAGAAGAAAGTGTGGATCTTTACAAAACTCAGAGTAAATCTTTCCAGGATCCCACCCAAACCTCGGCCGGATCTTCAGGAATCTCGTGTTCGAGGACATTAATTTTCAGCGTTTCACCGATCTGTTTTGCCCCGTTGGCCTTTAATGCCGCTTCGAGTTTGTCGATTGCGCCGCAAAAAGTGTCATATTCGCGGCTACCGATACCCACCGCGCCAAAGCGAACGGCGGAAAGATCGGCCTGCTTCTCCAGCAACGCTTCATAAAAGGGGACCAGGTTGTCCGGAATATCGCCGGCGCCATGGGTAGAAGAGATAACTAACCAGATCCCTTCAGCCTGCAGATCGTCAATCAGCGGACCGTGCTGGATATCAGTGCTGTAGCCCGCTTCTTCCAGCTTTTCCGCCAGATGTTCTGCTACATATTCCGCACTGCCCAGGGTGCTGCCGCTGATAAGTGTAATGTCTGCCATGATCGCCGATCGCTCGCTCAACTATTCTGAGTGGCGTATTGTACGCTGTGAGCGAGCTGGGATCTACCTGTGGAAAAATGTGGGATTAAAAAAAGCGATCAGGGCTTGATGGTACGCATGATCGGGTTCTGCAGCACGATCAGGGTTTCAGTGGACTGAATTTCATCGATTGTTTGGATCTTGTTGATAAGTACCTGTTGTAGGGCATCAATGGATTTGCACATTACCTTAATAAAGATGCTGTAGTGGCCGGTGGTGTAGTAAGCCTCTGTCACCTCTTCCAGGCTCTCCAGCCGGGCGAGAGCGGAAGGATAGTCTTTGGCGCTCTTAAGAATAATGCCGATGAAACAGCCGACGTCATAACCGAGCTGTTTCGGGCTGACGTCGATTCTTGCCCCCGTAATAATGCCCGCCTGTTTCATTTTCTCTACGCGTACGTGAATCGTACCTGGGCTAACGCCGAACTGTTTGGCCAGTTCGGCGTAGGCAGTGCGCGCATTCGCCATTAAGGCATCAAGAATGCCGCGGTCCAGATTGTCGATCTGATAATTTTCCATTGTTTTTTCTTATGATATTTGATGATTCTTACTATTTTAGCCTATTAATTTAACGAATCAAAACTCAAGACGTCTTTTTATTGATTGATTATTGAATTCAGTGCCATTTCTGTTGCTTAATCAATATCAACAGGACGCAGGAGTGATAAAAAATGAAAACCGCATACATCGCAAAACAACGCCAGATTAGTTTCGTTAAATCCCATTTTTCCCGTCAGCTGGAAGAGAAGCTTGGCCTGATTGAAGTGCAGGCGCCGATCTTAAGCCGCGTCGGTGATGGGACGCAGGACAACTTATCCGGCTGCGAGAAAGCGGTTCAGGTAAAAGTGAAAACACTGCCAGACGCCCAATTCGAAGTGGTTCATTCACTGGCGAAGTGGAAGCGTCAAACCCTGGGACAACACGACTTCAGCGCGGGCGAAGGGCTGTACACGCACATGAAGGCCCTTCGCCCCGATGAAGACCGCCTCACCCCAATTCACTCCGTTTATGTTGACCAGTGGGACTGGGAACGCGTCATGGGCGACGGCGAACGTCATACCGGCACGCTGAAAGCGACGGTTGAGGCGATCTACGCCGGGATCAAAGCCACCGAGCTGGCGGTAAGTCAGGAATTTGGTCTGACGCCATTCCTGCCGGAACAAATCCACTTTATTCACAGTCAGGAACTGTTGAGCCGTTATCCGGATCTGGACGCCAAAGGTCGCGAGCGAGCGATCGCTAAAGAGCTTGGCGCCGTCTTCTTAATCGGTATCGGCGGTAAACTGTCTGACGGCAAGCGCCACGATGTTCGCGCGCCGGATTATGATGACTGGAGCTCGCCATCAGCGGAAGGTTTTGCCGGGCTGAACGGCGATATCCTGGTGTGGAACCCGGTGCTGGAAGACGCTTTTGAGCTTTCCTCTATGGGGATCCGTGTTGACGCCGAGGCGCTGAAGCGCCAGTTGGCGGTGACCGGCGATGAAGACCGTCTGCAACTTGAATGGCACCAGGCGCTGCTGCGCGGCGAAATGCCGCAGACCATTGGCGGCGGTATTGGCCAGTCGCGTTTAACCATGCTGTTGCTGCAGCTTGACCATATCGGCCAGGTACAGTGCGGCGTATGGCCCACGCAGGTGCGTGAAAGCGTCGCCGCTCTGCTGTAAAGATTAACGCCGCCAGCGACGCAGCAGGCGGCTACGCAATCCGGTATCAAAGCGCCAGATATGATCGAAGATGCGCATGATGCCGGGTTTGCCGTGTACCGACATCGCCACCGCGTGAAAACGGTGCTGATGTTTGTGCTGCAACTCCCCCACCTTATTGACCACCTCATCCGGCAACCGCTGGGCGATAAAATCGGAAATCACCACCGCATCGGCATCGACCCATTGCGGGCTTTGCAAACGTTCAACGATCGCGCGAAAACAGCTGGCCAGATCGGTGCCGCCGCGAAAACGCTGGCTTAAAAAACGGATCGCCTGTTCAAGCCCCTGCGGGCTGGTTAGCTCGTAGTGCACCACTTCGCTGGAGAACAGCATGATGTAGCAGCGACGGTTATCCGCCAGCGCGACGCGCATCAGCGCCAGACAAAAGGCTTTAGCGCATTGCTCGTTAAAGCCGCCCATCGAACCTGAGGTATCTACGCAGACAATAAATGGCCCGCGCGGCTGCTCATCAAAATCCTGCCGGGTTACCGGGCGTTCGGTTATTTTCTCCCGCCATGCGTCGCCGTGCAGGCGATAGGTTAGCAACTGTTTTTCCACCAGCTTACGGTAGAACTCGAACTCCAGTTCGGTGATGCCGAGCGTTGCCAGCTCTGGTGGCAACAGGCGCAGAATATCGTCGCTTTGCTGCAGGCCATCGACCTGTTCTGGAACCGTTGCCGGTTCACGAACCATTGCGCGGAAGGCCTCCATCGGCGCATCCTTCTTCGGCACCAGTTTGGCTTCCCGCGATCTGCCCAACTGCTCAGCCAGTTGCATCAGTTCCGGCTGTTGGCTGAGAAAATCACCATAGCGCACGATCAGCTGATAATCGCCACGTTTAAGTTCGCCGGCGCTCATATCCCACAGGCGGCCAGCGGCGTTGTCGTTTTCCACCAGCACCGGCTCTAGCTGCCCGCTGAGCGTCATTCGTTCCTGCACCTCGCTGAGCAACTGATCGCGCTCATCGTCTAATAGGTGCTGGTTGAGGGTGGTGGTCTGTACCACGAGGCTTAAGCGCCAGCGTTGTAAGAACAGAGTATGTAGGGCTGGGGTGAAGGTCGCGTTATCGTCCACCAGCTGCTGCGCCTGAGCGGCAAAGGGAGACTGGAGCTTATGCAGCTTGCCGAGGATCTGCGGCAGTTGCACAATAAATTGCGACGTTGAAAGCAGCTGAGCCTGCTGATAGATCTGCACTTCGGCGTCCAGTTCGGGAGGGATCTGCGTCTCTTTGAGCCGGGCGCGAACCGCTTCTCGCCAGCGCGGAATATCGGCGGCGATGATATTTTTCAGCCGCGGAAATTTTTCAAAGAACACCGCCAGTTGAGGAGAGGCCAGCAGCGCCAGCAGCATCTCCTCGATCATCCCTTCTTCGCTAACCGCCAGCATGACATTCAGCATGTCGAGCGTCATGGCTGGCGCGCCTGTTTAATTTGCGCGCCGACGTCCTGCAGGCTGGCTTCGATACGCCCCAGCCAGTCACCGGGAATAAACAGGCATTTTTGCTGTTCGCTAAAGCGGTTATGTTGCTGGTGCCACTCGTCATCCAGCGCTTCCAGCTGCTGGCGGATCTCGGCAGGCATATTTTCCTGAGATTCGCTGCCTGGCAGCGACAGGCGCGAACCTTGCAGGCTGACGTCGCGCACCACCAGGTGCTGGCTAGCATCGACATCCATCGTCAATGGCTGGGCAAAACCGATACCGTTGAGCTTGCCGCGGATCTCGCCGCCTTTCTCCAGCCAGTTGACCAGCGCATCGCGTTCGAAGGCGATATGAATGACTTCGAGATCGTGCAATTTCAGCGGTTGCTGGAGAAGCAGCGTCAACGTCTCGCCTTCAATTCCGTCCGGCAGTTCGTAATGCGGCTTACGGCTGAACATGCCGCCAACGCGCGTGACTTTAAGCGCGGTTTTATCGCTGTGCTGTTGCTGGATTTGAATGCGGCGTTGGATGATGGCGCCCAGTTTAGTCAGCATCGCCTGCTGGCCCCAGGCATGGCTGGTCATCAGGGATTCCAACTGCTGCGACATCAGATTCATGCTTTCGATGTTATGCCACAGGCAATCTTTCAGCAGGATCAGGTCGATAGGCGCGATGGCGTCGCGGCCGCTAAAGAAGGCGCTGGCCTGCAGCAGACGGATGGCTTTTTTCCAGCGGCGATCGGAAACGTAAGGCGCATTCGGCAAGGCATCTAATTGTTGGCGCAGTTGGAAAACCAGCTCGAAGACATTGTCCGGCAACTTCACGGTACCAATGTCATGCTGCCACTGGGTGAACTCTTCGGTGCTGATTTGCAGGTTTTCGGGAACCGGATTGCTGTTTTCATCCTGTTGGCTCACCAGCATCGAGCGGAAGTTAGTTTTATCCTGCACTTTATCCAGCCACAGGCGGATCAGCATGCGGTCATATAAGGCTTCGAGGCTGTTATCCGCTTCGGGAAGTTCGTTCGACGCCGCAACCAGCAGGCGCATCGGGATTTTCTCTTCATGGGCGCCGTTGCGGAAGTGGCGTTCGTTGATGGCCGTCAGCAGGGTATTAAGGATAGCCGGGCCGGCTTTCCAGATTTCATCCAGGAAGACGATTTCCGCCTCTGGCAGATAGCCTGCCGTTAAACGCTCATAGCGCCCTTCATCTTTGAGCGCCTGAATCGACAGCGGGCCGAAAACTTCTTCCGGGGTGGAGAAGCGGGTCATCAGATATTCAAAAGCGCGCGCCTGCTTGAAAGCGAACTTAAGGCGACGGGCGATCAGGCTTTTAGCGATGCCGGGCGGCCCCAGCAGGAATACGCTCTCGCCGCTGAGCGCAGCCAGCAGGCACAGACGTATTGCGTGGCTGCGTTCAAAGAGTCCTTTTTCCAGAGCGGCGCTAAGTCGGGAAATTCTTTCTGCCAGTAAATGTGATTGAGCCATAATAGAGTTGCGTGCTTTGTCGTGTGTCGTTATTGCGTCGAGTATAGATGTTTGATTAGGGGTGGTAATAGCCTGAAGAATCGATTTATTTTCTTTGAGCTAAGTTAATATGGTGTCAGTTAGGGGTACGATTCAGCAAATAATCGTGCATACTGTGCGCTTTTTGTGGGCCAAGGGACTAGGCACACATTTGTTTTATAAACGAAAAGACTAGTCTATGAGCACTGATAATAAACAATCGTTGCCGGCAATAACGCTGGCGGCAATCGGCGTGGTTTACGGCGATATCGGTACCAGTCCACTGTATACTCTTCGCGAATGTCTGTCAGGCCAGTTTGGCTTTGGCGTTGAACGCGATGCGGTGTTTGGCTTTCTGTCGCTGATTTTCTGGCTGTTGATCTTCACCGTATCAATTAAATACATCACCTTCGTGATGCGGGCGGATAACGCCGGCGAGGGCGGGATCTTAACGCTGATGTCGCTGGCGGGGCGCAACACCTCGGCAAAGATGACCTCCGTATTGGTGATACTCGGCCTGATTGGCGGTAGCTTCTTCTATGGTGAAGTAGTGATAACCCCGGCAATATCGGTGATGTCGGCGATAGAGGGGTTGGAAATTATCGCCCCACAGCTGGATACCTGGATTGTCCCCATTTCCATTATTGTACTAACCCTGCTATTTGCTATTCAAAAACACGGTACCGGGATGGTCGGCAAGCTGTTCGCGCCAATTATGCTGATCTGGTTCCTGTTGCTGGCGGTGCTTGGCGCGCGCAGTATCCTCGATAACCCGGAAGTTCTGCAGGCGCTTAACCCTTACTGGGCGGTACATTTCTTCCTGCAGTACAAAACGGTATCCTTTATTGCGCTTGGCGCGGTGGTGCTGTCGATTACCGGTGTGGAAGCGCTGTATGCCGATATGGGCCACTTCGGCAAACTACCGATTCGCGTTGCGTGGTTCTCGGTGGTGCTGCCATCACTGGTGCTTAACTATTTTGGCCAGGGCGCGCTGCTGCTGAAGCACCCGGAAGCCATTAAAAACCCGTTCTTCCTGCTGGCGCCGGAATGGGCGCTGATCCCGATGCTGATTATCGCGACCCTGGCGACGGTTATCGCCTCGCAGGCGGTGATTTCCGGGGTCTTCTCGCTGACTCGCCAGGCCGTGCGTCTGGGCTATCTGTCGCCAATGCGCATTATCCATACTTCGGAAATGGAGTCCGGGCAGATTTACATCCCGTTCATTAACTGGCTGCTGTACGTTTCTGTGGTCATCGTCATTGTCAGCTTCGAGCACTCTTCTAATCTTGCGGCGGCATACGGTATTGCGGTAACGGGCACCATGGTGTTGACCTCCATTCTGTCGGCGACCGTGGCGCGCAAAAACTGGCACTGGAATAAGCTGTTTGTCGGCCTGATGCTGGTGGCCTTCCTGTGTATCGATATTCCGCTGTTCTCGGCGAACCTCGATAAAATCGTCTCCGGCGGTTGGTTGCCGTTATCACTGGGCCTGGTGATGTTTACGGTGATGACTACCTGGAAGAGCGAGCGTTTCCGCCTGCTGCGCCGAATGCATGAGCATGGCAACTCGCTGGAAGCGATGATCTCCTCGCTGGAAAAATCGCCGCCGGTGCGCGTGCCGGGTACCGCGGTCTATATGTCTCGCGCCCTGAACGTGATCCCTTTTGCCCTACTGCATAACCTGAAACACAACAAGGTGTTGCATGAACGCGTGATCCTGCTGACTCTGCGCACCGAAGATGCCCCGTATGTGCATAACGTTCGCCGCGTGCAGATTGAGCAACTGTCGCCGTCGTTCTGGCGCGTCGTGGCAAGCTATGGCTGGCGTGAAACGCCGAACGTCGAAGAGGTGTTCCATCGCTGCGGCCTGGAAGGGTTGAGCTGTCGAATGATGGAAACGTCGTTCTTTATGTCCCACGAGTCGCTGATTATCGGCAAACGGCCATGGTATCTGCGCCTGCGCGGCAAACTGTATCTGTTGCTGCAGCGTAACGCTCTGCGCGCGCCGGATCAGTTTGAAATCCCGCCGAACCGGGTTATCGAACTCGGTACGCAGGTGGAAATCTGATGTTAAAAAGCCCTTCAATAACGAAGGGCTTTTTTGTCTCTCACATCTTGATGTAACTTCTTGTCCACGTCTTGCGAAACGTTTCGATGGCGATCACATTTCTCTCTTCTGCCGGTGGTTTTCTGTTCGCTGATTGACAATACTTAGTCCAGCGAAACGTTTCGCTAGTGGAGCAAAAGAGAAAAAATGAAAAAAGGCACCGTACTTAACGCTGATATTTCTTCCGTTATCTCCCGCCTCGGTCATACCGATACGCTGGTTGTTTGCGATGCCGGGTTGCCGGTTCCCCGCAGCAGCGCGCGCATTGATATGGCGCTTACTCAGGGCGTACCTTCTTTTATGCAGGTACTGGAAGTCGTAACGACGGAAATGCAGGTTGAGGCGGCGGTCATCGCGGAAGAGATTAAAACCCATAATCCGCAACTCCACGCGACGTTGCTCAATCATCTTGAGCAGCTGCAGCAGCACCAGGGAAATACGATTGAAATTCGTTACACCAGTCATGAGCAGTTCAAAAAACAAACCGCAGATAGTCAGGCGGTAATTCGCAGCGGGGAGTGTTCCCCGTTTGCGAATATTATTCTCTGTGCTGGCGTCACTTTCTGAGGTCGCCGTCATGGAAGCTTTATTACAGCTGAAAGGGATCGATAAAGCGTTCCCTGGCGTCAAAGCGCTCTCGGGCGCGGCGCTGAATGTCTATGCCGGCCGGGTAATGGCGCTGGTAGGGGAAAATGGCGCCGGTAAATCTACGATGATGAAGGTACTGACCGGCATCTATACCCGTGATGCCGGTTCTTTGCTGTGGTTAGGTAAAGAAACGACCTTTAACGGCCCAAAATCCTCACAGGAAGCCGGTATCGGCATCATTCACCAGGAGCTCAACCTGATCCCGCAATTAACGATTGCAGAAAACATCTTCCTTGGCCGCGAGTTCGTTAACCGCTTTGGCAAAATCGACTGGAAAAAGATGTATGCCGAAGCGGACAAGCTGCTGGCGAAGCTGAATTTACGCTTTAACAGCCAGAAGCTGGTAGGCGATCTTTCGATTGGCGATCAGCAAATGGTGGAAATCGCCAAAGTGCTGAGCTTCGAATCGAAGGTCATCATTATGGATGAGCCCACCGATGCCCTGACCGATACCGAGACCGAATCGCTGTTCCGCGTCATTCGCGAATTGAAATCGCAGGGGCGCGGCATTGTCTATATCTCTCACCGCATGAAAGAGATCTTCGAAATCTGCGATGACGTCACCGTATTCCGCGACGGGCAATTTATTGCCGAGCGCGAAGTGGCTTCGCTGGATGAAGACCGACTGATCGAGATGATGGTTGGCCGTAAGCTGGAAGACCAATATCCGCATCTCGATAAGGCGCCGGGCGCGGTTCGTCTGAAGGTCGATAATCTCTGCGGCTCCGGTGTGGAAAACGTGACGTTTACCCTGCGTCAGGGCGAAATCCTTGGCGTCGCTGGGCTGATGGGGGCCGGACGTACTGAACTGATGAAAGTGCTGTACGGCGCGCTGCCGCGTAGCAGCGGTTCCGTGACGCTGGATGGCCATGAAGTTGTCACCCGTTCACCGCAGGATGGTCTGGCTAACGGCATTGTCTATATCTCCGAAGACCGTAAGCGTGATGGCCTGGTGCTCGGAATGTCGGTCAAAGAGAACATGTCATTGACCGCGCTGCGCTACTTCAGCCGGGCGGGCGGCAGCCTTAAGCATAAAGATGAACAGCAGGCGGTCAGTGATTTCATTCGGCTGTTTAATGTGAAGACGCCTTCAATGGAGCAGGCAATAGGTCTGCTTTCCGGCGGTAACCAGCAAAAAGTCGCTATCGCTCGCGGGCTGATGACCCGGCCAAAAGTGCTGATCCTTGATGAACCAACCCGTGGCGTCGACGTCGGGGCGAAGAAAGAGATCTACCAGCTGATTAACCAGTTTAAAGCCGATGGCCTGAGCATCATTCTCGTCTCTTCGGAGATGCCGGAAGTGCTGGGCATGAGCGATCGCATCATTGTGATGCATGAAGGGCATCTCGGCGGTGAATTCACACGCGAGCAGGCCACCCAGGAAGTATTGATGGCTGCCGCTGTGGGCAAGCTTAACCGTGTGAATCAGGAGTAAAAAAGATGACTACCCAGGCTGTTACTGGTCGCCGCTATTTCACTAAAGCGTGGCTGATGGAGCAAAAGTCGCTGATCGCCCTGCTGGTGCTGATCGCGATCGTTTCGACCATGAGCCCCAACTTTTTTACCGTCAATAACCTGTTCAATATTCTGCAGCAGACTTCCGTTAACGCCATCATGGCGGTCGGGATGACGCTGGTCATTCTGACATCGGGAATCGACCTGTCCGTCGGTTCTCTGCTGGCATTGACCGGCGCCGTCGCGGCGTCTATCGTCGGTATCGAAGTGAATGCGCTGGTGGCCGTTGCCGCAGCGCTGGCGCTCGGTGCGGCTATTGGCGCGGTGACCGGGGTAATTGTCGCGAAAGGTCGCGTGCAGGCGTTTATCGCCACCCTGGTGATGATGCTGCTGCTGCGCGGCGTGACGATGGTTTATACCAACGGCAGCCCGATCAACACCGGCTTTAGCGATAACGCCGATCTATTTGGCTGGTTCGGTATCGGACGCCCGCTGGGGATCCCGACGCCGGTATGGATTATGGCGATTGTCTTCCTGGCGGCCTGGTACATGCTGCACCATACTCGCCTGGGCCGTTATATTTACGCGCTGGGCGGTAACGAAGCGGCGACGCGGCTTTCCGGCATCAGCGTGAATAGAGTGAAAATCATCGTCTATGCGCTGTGCGGGATGTTGGCTTCACTGGCCGGTATCATCGAAGTGGCGCGTCTTTCCTCTGCGCAGCCAACGGCGGGGACAGGCTATGAATTAGACGCGATTGCAGCGGTCGTACTTGGCGGCACCAGCCTGGCCGGTGGTAAGGGGCGCATCGTCGGCACGCTGATTGGCGCGTTGATCCTTGGCTTCCTGAACAATGGTCTGAACCTTTTAGGCGTTTCTTCCTATTACCAGATGATCGTCAAAGCGGTGGTGATTTTGCTGGCGGTACTGGTAGATAACAAAAAGCAGTAACTGAGAACTCTACAGGACATCTTAACTATGAATATGAAAAAACTGGCGACCCTGGTCTCTGCTGTTGCTCTAAGCGCGACCGTTAGCGCAAACGCGATGGCGAAAGATACCATCGCACTGGTTATCTCTACCCTGAATAACCCGTTCTTCGTTTCTCTGAAAGACGGCGCGCAGAAAGAAGCCGATAAGCTGGGTTACAACCTGGTGGTGCTGGATTCCCAAAATAACCCGGCAAAAGAGCTGGCGAACGTACAGGACTTAACGGTGCGCGGCGCTAAGCTACTGCTGATTAACCCAACCGACTCCGATGCTGTCGGCAATGCGGTGAAGATGGCGAACCAGGCTAAAATCCCGGTCATTACCCTTGACCGCCAGGCTTCTAAAGGCGATGTGGTAAGCCATATTGCTTCCGATAACGTGCTGGGCGGTAAAATGGCCGGCGACTATATTGCGAAGAAAGTCGGCGAAAGCGCGAAAGTGATTGAGCTGCAAGGCATTGCCGGTACCTCTGCGGCGCGCGAGCGCGGCGAAGGTTTCAAACAGGCCGTGGCGGCGCATAAGTTCAACGTACTGGCCAGCCAGCCTGCTGACTTCGACCGTACTAAAGGTCTGAACGTGATGCAGAACCTGCTGACGGCGCATCCGGACGTGCAGGCGGTGTTTGCGCAGAACGACGAAATGGCGCTGGGCGCGCTGCGTGCGCTGCAGACTGCAGGAAAATCTGATGTGATGGTGGTTGGATTTGACGGCACTCCGGATGGCGAAAAAGCAGTAAATAGTGGCAAACTGGCAGCGACTATCGCCCAGTTGCCGGAGCAGATCGGCGTTAAAGGCGTCGAAACCGCTGATAAAGTGCTGAAGGGCGAAAAAGTGGATGCCAGCTATCCGGTTGAGCTGAAACTGGTCATTAAGCAGTAAAATGCGATTCGGGCCGGCAACGGCCCGAGGGACAACATAAAAAGAAAAGCAGGGCATGCGCCACCGGAGTCCGGTGGCGCGCTTTCCCGGGAATAAAGATGATGAAAACCGCAGGCAAACTTGTCGTCCTTGGCAGCATCAATGCCGATCACATTCTTAACCTTGAATCCTTCCCTACTCCAGGTGAGACCGTCACCGGAAACCACTATCAGGTCGCATTCGGCGGTAAAGGCGCTAACCAGGCGGTGGCTGCCGGGCGTAGCGGCGCGGATATTGCCTTCATTGCCTGTACCGGCGATGACGATATTGGCGAACGCGTCCGCCGCCAGCTAGCGAGCGATAATATCGACGTG
Source organism: Klebsiella sp. K-3 (assembly GCF_051207495.1). NCBI lineage: Bacteria > Pseudomonadati > Pseudomonadota > Gammaproteobacteria > Enterobacterales > Enterobacteriaceae > Klebsiella > Klebsiella sp. K-3. The sequence goes on from NZ_JBPNXF010000014.1 coordinate 90,629, forward strand.
GCGCCGGTGCGCGCCGTTGCTGGTGAATCTACTGGCGTCGCGTTAATTTTCGTTAACGCGGAAGGTGAGAATGTCATCGGTATTCATGCCGGCGCTAATGCGGCGCTATCGGTTTCTCAGGTTGAGGCGGAGAAAGAACGTATCGCCAGCGCGCAGGCATTGTTAATGCAGCTGGAGTCGCCGCTGGAGAGCGTGATGGCCGCCGCGAAAATCGCCCATCAGCATCAGACGACGGTGGTACTCAATCCCGCACCGGCGCGTGAACTTTCGGATGAGCTATTGGCGCTGGTGGATGTCATTACGCCCAATGAAACCGAAGCGGAAAAGCTGACCGGTATTCGCGTTGAGAGCGACGACGATGCCGCGAAAGCCGCCAGCGCGCTTCATGCGAAGGGAATTGGTACGGTGATGATTACTCTCGGCAGCCGCGGCGTATGGTTAAGCTGCGAGGGCGAAAGCCGCCGGGTTCCAGGATTTAAAGTTCAGGCCATCGATACGATTGCCGCTGGCGACACTTTTAATGGCGCATTTGTCACCGCGCTGCTGGAAGGCCGCGAAGTGTCAGACGCCATCCGTTTTGCCCATGCCGCCGCCGCGATTGCCGTCACCCGTAAGGGGGCGCAACCGTCTGTGCCGTGGCGCAAAGAGATCGACGAATTCTTGCGTCAACAGGGGTAATGCTTGGCTACCATGAAGGATGTGGCCCGCGTCGCGGGCGTTTCCACCTCGACCGTTTCTCACGTCATTAATAAAGACCGCTTTGTCAGCGAGGCGATTACCGCCAAAGTTGATGCGGCGATCAAAAGTCTTAACTACGCGCCTTCGGCGCTGGCGCGCAGCCTCAAGTTAAATCAGACGCGAACCATCGGCATGCTGATCACCGCCAGTACTAACCCGTTTTATTCGGAGCTGGTGCGCGGCGTGGAACGCAGCTGTTTCGAGCGCGGCTACAGTCTGGTGCTATGTAATACCGAAGGCGATGAGCAGCGGATGAATCGCAATCTGGAAACGCTGATGCAAAAACGCGTCGATGGTCTGCTGCTGCTGTGCACCGAAACGCATCAACCTTCCCAGGAGATCATGCAGCGTTATCCGTCGGTGCCGACGGTGATGATGGATTGGGCGCCGTTCGACGGCGACAGCGATCTGATTCAGGATAATTCATTGCTCGGTGGCGATATGGCGACCCAGTATCTGATCGATCGCGGTCATACCCGTATTGCCTGCATTGCCGGGCCGCTGGATAAAACGCCGTCGCGACTGCGGCTGGAGGGCTATCATGCGGCGATGGCGCGCGCCGGGCTGGATGTCGCCGAAGGTTATGTCATTACCAGCGATTTTGAATTTGGCGGCGGTTTTACTGCGATGCAGCAACTGCTGGCGTTAACGCCACGGCCGCAGGCGGTCTTTGTCGGTAATGATGCGATGGCGGTCGGCGCTTATCAGGCGCTGTATCAGGCCGGGTTGCGTATTCCACAGGATATGGCGCTGGTGGGGTATGACGATATTGAACTGGCGCGCTATATGACCCCGCCGCTCACCACCATTCATCAACCCAAAGATGAACTGGGGGAGTTGGCTATCGATGTGCTGATTCACCGCATGGCGGAACCCGGGCAAAAACAACAGCGCGTGCAGCTTACCCCCGAGCTGGTGATTCGCGGTTCAGCTTAATGCTTGTGCCGCTCCGTTATCAGGTTGCGGCCATCTTTGGCTCTGAGCAGCATAAACATCAACGCTGACACCACGGTGATCGCACCCATCGTGATAAAGGTATAGTGGAATTGTTCGATGGTGCTGGCGTTATCAAACCCTTCATAAAAGCGCAGGACCGCCGCGCTGATGGCCACGCCCAGGCTAATCGACAGCTGCTGGGTTACCGCGAGCAGGCTGTTGCCGCTGCTGGCATTGTCATCGGTTAAGTCGGCAAGCGTAATGGTGTTCATCGAGGTGAACTGCGTGGACATCGCCATCCCCAGTACAAATAGCGGCAGTAGTAGCAGCCAAAGCGGCATTCCCGGCGACTGCAGCGCAAACTGCGCGATCATCAGACCAATAAAGATGGTGACTCCCACCAATGTTTTGCGATAACCAAACCAGCGCAGGATCTGCGTGACGGTCGACTTGGCGATAATTGAGCCGATGGCCGTCGGCGCAATCATGCAGCCGGCGATAATGGCCGGGTAGCCGAAACCGACTTGTAGCATCAGCGGCATCAGGAACGGCACGCAGCCGGTACCTAACCGTGTCGCCAGGTTACCGGCGATTCCGACAGAGAAGGTATGGGTCTTAAATAGAGAGAGCGAAATCAGCGGAGTGGGATGGCGACGAGCATGTCGAATATAGGCCAGCATGAGCACGACGCTCAGGGCGATGACGGCCAGCGCCAGCCAGCTGGCGACAATTTTCTCGCCAAAGAGCTCAATACCGCTGGAGAACAGCACCAGGCTTAAACCGAAAAGCACAAAACCGCTGGTGTCGAAACGACGGCGGGGTGTGGTGAAGTCCGGCATATATTTGCGGGCGTAGAGAATGCCGATGATGCCAATCGGGATATTAATCAAGAAAATCCAGTGCCAACTGGCCCAGGTAACTAACACGCCGCCAAGAACAGGACCGAGGATGGGGCCGACCAGTCCGGGCATGGTAACGAAGTTGAGTACCGGCAGCAGTTCGCTACGCGGATAGGCGCGTAACAGCGCCAGGCGCGCAACCGGCATCATCATCGCGCCGCCGATCCCCTGGATAACGCGGAAGACAACCAATTCGGGAAGCGAAGTGGAAAGCGCGCAGGCGAGGGAGCCCAGGGTAAACAGGCTAACGGCAACGATAAAGACCTTGCGGGTGCCAAAGCGGTCGGCTAACCAGCCGCTCACCGGAATCAGCATCGCTACCGTCAGGGTGTAGCTGATAATGGCTGATTGCATCGCCAGCGGGGAGTGACCGAGGCTATGCGCAATCGCGGGAAGCGCGGTATTAAGAATAGTGGCGTCCAGCGCCTGCATAAAGAAAGCCATGGCCGCAATCCACGGCAGTCCGGCCATACTCAGCCCTTTCTTCCCGGTCATGCCATTTCCTTCTTTATTTACCTGTATGGTTTGGGGTATTCAATAATGTCTGGCAGGCAAGCTGCGCGCGCGGGCCGTCGCTTTCCTGAATGGCGTCAACAATAGCCTGGTGCAGATCGAGTTTAACGACTTCATTTTGCGTAATCGAGGTGAAATAGGTCTGGTATACCGAATGGAATAATGACGCGAAAGAGGTGAGAAACGGATTGCCGCTCATCGCATAGATATGTTCATGCCAGGCCATATCAACTTCAATCCAGCGTTCGCGGATAAAATGCCTTTTTAGTTCGATCATTTCTTCCATTAGCGTATTGAGCTGCGCTTTCTGCTCGGAGGTGCCGGTTATCGCCGCCAGAAAACAGGCCTGAGGCTCCAGGCTGCTGCGCATCACCAGGAAATGGCTAACCACCTCGGCAAAATTATCTTCCGTCAGCCACCAGGCGAGCAGCTCTTTATCCAGAAAGTTCCAGCTGCTGCGCGCCAGAACGCGAGTACCGATACGCGGACGCGGAAGCAGCATGCCTTTAGCTGCCAGCGTTTTTACCGCTTCTCGCACTGCCGTCCGGCTCACGCCAAACTGTTCACCCAGTTCCATTTCACCAGGAAGGATGCTCTCTGGCGGATATTCGCCGGTGAGGATTTTTTGGGCGATCTTCTCCGCGATGACCCAGGAGATGTTTTTTTGTGCCGCCAGCTGCTGTGCGCTTATAGACATGAATGCCGTTCCTTTCTCTTTTCTACTTCATCAGTATGCCATCTGGCGGCTTGTTTCGGTGGTTAAAACAGCAAAAGGGCGTTTTTTTACGGTTTTAACACCGCCTTTGGCGAAAAAAGAGACGGTTGAAAAGTTTTTTGAAAACAGGGCTTGTCAACGTCTCAGAACTCCCTATAATGCGCCTCCACTGACACGGAACAACGGCAAGCAAGCCGCCGGGTCAGCAGGTTTTCAGCGGTAAATAACAACGCTGAAAACCGACAGAGAAAAGTGAAAATAAACGCTTGACTCTGAATGAGGAAAACGTAATATACAGGACCTCGCAACGGTGAGCTGAAAGCCGCGTTGCAACTGCTCTTTAACAATTTATCAGACAATCTGTGTGGGCACTCAAAGTGGCATGGATTCTTAA